>DATIDX010000035.1:0-23651 GCA_035456025.1 Cellvibrio sp.
GTTAAAAGCGCGCTGGAACAATCGCCACCGGAATTGGCTTCTGACATCGCCGAAAGCGGTGTTGTCCTGACTGGCGGCGGCGCTTTGCTGCGCGATATTGACCGCTTGTTGTCTAATGAAACCGGTCTTCCTTTCATTGTCGCTGAAGATCCGCTGACCTGTGTGGCGCGTGGTGGTGGTATTGCGCTGGAGATGAATGACAAGCGCAATATTGACCTGCTGTCGTCCTGATATGTTTTGAAGCCCGTTTACAGCGGGCTTCAACTCCACGGGAGAACTCACCATTAAACCGCTCTTCGCTCGAGGCTCTTCTGCCACCAGCCGTGCCTTCCTGTTCATCCTGATTACGATGGTGCTGGTGGTGGTTGGCCTGTACACCGATCGCCTTGAACCCCTGCGCGAGAAACTGGCGCAGTTGGTCACGCCTTTCTACCAGATCACGGATGTCCCTAGCCGCGTCAATGATTGGCGCAAAGACACCTTTGTCTCCCAGGTTGATCTGAAAATCGAAAACGAAGCGCTCAAGACCGAGTTGCTTATCCACCAGCGTAAATTGCAACAACTGGCTTCGCTGGCGGCAGAAAACGTGCGCTTGCGCCAATTGCTCAATGCCAGCCAGATGTTGCAGGACACAGTGCTAATCGCCGAGCTGATCGGCGTTTCGCCCAACCCGCTCAGCCATAAAGTGGTTATCAACCGCGGTACCAAAGATGGCGCCTTCAAGGGTCAGCCGGTACTGGATGCTTTCGGTCTGATGGGGCAGGTAATCGAGGTGGGGGAGACCTCCAGCACTGTGTTGCTGATTTCCGATTCCACCCATGCGATCCCGGTGCAAGTAAACCGCAATGGTGTGCGCGCAATTGCCGAAGGTACAGGCGACTTGAACAGTTTGAGTCTGCGCCATGTGTCGGCCAATACTGATATACGCGCGGGGGATTTGCTTGTCAGTTCTGGATTGGGGGAGCGTTTTCCGGTTGGCTATCCGGTGGCCGAGGTGCTTCAGGTTGTGCGCGATCCAGGCAAGGCATTCCTTACCGTAATCGCCAAGCCTATGGCGCGGCTGGATCGCAGCCGCCATTTGTTGCTGGTGTTTGAAAACCGCGACCAGGCGAGTGTTCCTGGTGCGTTGAGTTTACCTGACGCCAGCGCAACGTCTTCTGCCAGCTCCACTGCGTCCAGCGCGACAGGCGAGGCTCGCTAATGGCAAGCCCGCAGCTCAACCTCTATTTGATGATGGCGGTGAGCTTTTTTATCGCACTGATTTTGTCCGTTTATCCCCTGCCGATGGATATGCGCTGGTGGCGCCCCGAATTTGTATTGGTGGTCGCCATTTACTGGATTTTTTTCATGCCGCTCACCGTCAGTTTTACCCTGCTGTGTGTGCTCGGGCTATTCCAGGATCTACTGGAGGCCGTACCCTTCGGGCAACACAGCCTAGGGCTGGTGATAGTGGCTTATATTTGTATTTTGTCTTACCAGCGGGTGCGAAATTTTTCGATCTGGCGGCAGTCGGCCTGGATTTTTGTATTGGTAGGGGTGGCCCAACTGACCGACAACTGGGTGCAGGGGATGGCCGGGCGCCCTTTATCTGGCATCCAATTTCTGTATCCGGCGTTCACCAGTGCATTGATTTGGCCAGCGCTCCACTGGTGGTTGAATAATCTGACCCATCGTTACCACCATTAATAATCCGTTCACGCCGCCGGTGTAGGCCGGCATAATAATTAATCTTTGCGGTATCAGGAGTTGTCAGGGTGAGCGCAGTGGTTCCCGATTTATATCTTGCATCCCAATCCCCGCGACGGCGGGAGCTGCTGCGCCAGATAGGCGTGCGCCATGCAGTCATCAGTGCTTCGATTCCCGAGCAGCCTGCAGCCACCGAATCGGCAGCTGCTTATGTCCAGCGCCTTGCGCGTGAAAAAGCAGCGGCAGGTTACACACAGTTGCTGCAAAACAACTTGCCTTTAGCTCCCGTCCTCGGTGCCGATACACTCGGTGTGCTGGATGGGCAAATCCTTGAAAAGCCGCACGATCAGGCTCACGCCGAGCGTATGTTGCGCCAGCTATCTGGCCGTACCCATCAAGTGATTACGGCAGTTGCACTGCATACAGCAACGCAGCAAGCGCTGCGGCTGTCGATTACCGATGTGACCTTCCGCGAACTGGATGAGGTTGAAATCGCTGCCTACTGGATGACCGGAGAGCCGCAGGATAAAGCCGGCAGCTACGCCATCCAGGGTTTGGGCGCAGTGTTTGTCAAAGAGATCCATGGCAGTTATTCCGGTGTGGTGGGTTTACCAATTGAAGCTACCTGCGAGCTGTTGCGCGAATTTGCGGTGCCCTGGTGGTCGGCTGGAGTCGATGCATGAGCGAAGAAATACTGATCAACGTGTCCCCGGTGGAGACGCGCGTTGCCCTGGTAGAAAACGGGGTGGTGCAGGAGTTTTATATCGAGCGCAGCCACGGTGAAACCTACGTCGGCAACATTTATAAAGGCAAGGTGGTGCGCGTGCTGCCGGGTATGCAGGCGGCGTTTGTTGATATCGGATTGGAGCGTACCGGTTTTATCCATGCTGCCGATATGATGCCGGAGCCGCCGGAAGGCGAGGTGCGTCGCACCGAAGTGCCGGACATCCGCATGCTGGTGCGCGAAGGCCAAACTTTGTTAGTGCAGGTGGCCAAAGATCCCATCAGCACCAAGGGGGCGCGCTTGACCACCCATCTGACGCTCTCGTCGCGCTATCTGGTTTACATGCCCAACTCCAGTCATATCGGGGTATCTACCCGTATCGAGGATGAAGTCGAGCGCGAACGCTTGCGCCAGGCGGTAGAAGCAGAAGTGGTCGGACAGGAGATCAAAGGCGGATTTATCGTGCGCACCGTGGCAGAAGGTGCCGAAATCGAGGCGATCCGCGCCGATATCCCGTTTTTACGTCAGCTGTGGGACGATTTAAGTGCAAAGTTACCGAACCTCGGTGTGCCGGCGGAACTTCACCGCGATATGCCGCTCTACCTGCGCGCGCTGCGCGATATGGCGCGCGCACCGATTGATCGGGTGCGGGTGGATTCGCGCCTGACCTGGCAACAAATGCAGGAGTTTGCTGCCAAATATGCACCGCAACTGGTTGAACTTATTGAGTTGTACAGCGGTGACCGGCCGCTGCTGGAACTCTACGGAGTCGAGGAGGAGATCCACCGCGCGCTTGAACCGCGTGTGCCGCTTAAGTCCAACGGTTATTTGATCATCGAGCAGACCGAAGCCATGACCACGGTGGATGTAAATACCGGTGCTTTTGTTGGCCATCGCAATCTGGAAGAGACGATTTTCAAGACCAACCTGGAGGCGGCGACGGCGATTGCGCGGCAATTGCGCCTGCGCAACCTGGGTGGAATCATCATCCTCGACTTTATCGATATGAAAGATCCGGAGCACCAGCGCCAGGTATTGCGCACGCTGGAAAAAGCGCTGGAGAAAGACCATGCCAAAACCCGTATCACCGGCGTGTCGGAATTGGGCCTGGTGGAAATGGCGCGCAAGCGTACGCGCGAATCCCTGGGGCAGATGCTGTGCGAACCCTGCCCGGTATGCCAGGGGCGTGGTCAGGTAAAGTCGGCGGAGACGGTATGCTACGAAATCTTCCGCGAAATCCTGCGCATGGCGCGCACTTACGACAACGAAAAGTTTTTAGTATTGGCATCGCAGCTGGTAGTTGATCGCCTGCTGGATGAAGAGGCAGCTTATGTTGCCGATTTGGAAGCGTTTATTAAACGCACAATTGAATTCAGGGTTGAGGCACTCTTCCAACAAGAGCAATACGATATTGTTTTGGTCTGATTTACATAGCCATCCTGTGCCCTGGAACCGCTAACGAATGACACGCGCTTTACGCAAATTTGTGAAATGGTCTTACTTCCTGGTTGCCATCGCCTTGATTGTATTGGCGGTGTTAGTGCAGTCAGGGCGGAGCTTTTCCCATTTGCTGGGTGATTACGACCAAAGTATCGCCAACTACCTTTCTGCCAAGCTCAACGCCAAAGTGGAGATTGGCAGTATCGAAGCCGATTGGGGGGGGCTCAAGCCGGGGCTGGCGATTCAGGATTTCAGCATTCGCAGTCAATCCGACCAGCCGATTGTGGCGTTCAAGCAGGCGCGCATGCGCCTCGATATCATCAAATCAATGCTTAATTTCCGCCTGGTCTGGAGTAACTTGACCGTCAACCAGGTGGATATGACCTTCGCCCAGACTGCCGATGGATTCTGGCAGATCCCCGGCCTGCCCAAGCGCACTGATGCTGACCAGCCACGGGTGAAGCTGGATGCGGTGCTGGATATGTTGCTGCTGTCCACCAAGATCGAACTCCAGCGCAGCCATCTCAATTTCCACTTTACCTCGGGTAAAAAAGTCGGTCTGGATTCGCCCTACCTGCAGTTTGAAAACACCGATGACTTCCACCGCCTTGCTTTGCAAATTGATGTCGACCAGCAAGCGCGCAGTATTTACCTGATTATCGAAGCCGATGGCGATCCGCGGCAGCGGGAGAATTTCAGCAGCCGCGGTTACATCCAGCTCAACCGTTTCCCCACCAGCGAGCCGGTCGCTGCCGCCAACGCCATTCTGCTCAGTGGTGCCGCCAGTTCCAGCATCCAGAGTGAAGGCCGGGTGGATGCCAGTATCTGGTTCGAGAGCCGCCCCGGCGACGAGGGTTTCGATTTGGTGGGACGCCTGGGTTTGCAGCGGCTGTTTTTGCCTTGGGGCGAGCACAAGCTGTCGCTGGATAACTTCTCCACCGAGCTTAAAGGCTATTGGCTACGCAACGGCGAATGGCGCTTGGGATTACAAAAAATCCAGGCCAGTATGGAAGATCAGAAAATCGTGGATGTGAACCTGGCGGTGGCTTCCGGCGGCTTCAACCAGCCGCTCAAGTTCAGCCTGGATCACCTGGACCTGGCGCGCCTGAATAGTATGCTCAACAGTGTGGGGGTTCTGGGCGAAGGCAAGTTGCAGACCCTGCTGAAGACGCTCAACCCGCGCGGCCAATTACACAATTTGCATTTGACCCTGCCGGTGAACCAACCTAAAGATTGGCAATTGCGCGCCAATCTCGACCAGGTTGCAACCAATGCCTGGGTGGGTGTGCCGGCGCTGTCAGGGGTTGATGGTTACGTGCAGGCAGGGCAGAGGGGCGGGTTTGTCGATATAGATGCACGCCGACAGTTCTCCATGCACTACTCGCCACTCTATAGCGCACCCATGGAATATGACCGCGCCAAAGGCCAGGTCGCCTGGCATTTACAGCCGGAAAAAAATCAAATCTATGTCAACAGCGGCCAGTTAGAACTCCAGAAAGGCGAGGAATTGGCGCGCGCCCATATGTGGTTGTCACTGCCGTGGCAGCGCAATACCGGCGATATTGATCTGTATCTTCAAGTCGGTGCTCGTCAGCTAACTGCGGGCCTCTATCAAAAATACACCCCGGCGGCGGTGCCGGCCTCACTCAAAGACTGGCTCGATCGCAGTATTGGCGCAGATAATCCCGGAATCGCCACCACCGTTGGCTTTGTCTATCGCGGCACACTCAACACC
The DNA here is from genome assembly GCA_035456025.1 of Cellvibrio sp. Classification (GTDB taxonomy): domain Bacteria; phylum Pseudomonadota; class Gammaproteobacteria; order Pseudomonadales; family Cellvibrionaceae; genus Cellvibrio. Next base: position 5,586 of record DATIDX010000035.1, read on the forward strand.
AAAAATCCATTGGCGCGCACCTACGAGTTGTTTCTGGATCTCAAGGATGCGGAGTTGGATTACCACCCCGGTTGGCCGGCCTTGACGCAGTTGGACGGTCGATTGCTGATTAGCGATGCGCGGGTGACGGCCAGTGTGACCGATGCCGGGCTTTACACCAGCCGGATCAAACAGGCCGAGGTGCGGGTGAATCCGCGCACTAAGGGTAAGGGGTCGCTGCTCGAGGTTAGCGGCACAGTGGAAGGGGCCGCCAGCGACGGGATCAGAGTGTTGCGCGAGGGCATGCTGCGCCAGTACCTAGGCAGTAGCCTCGACTCCTGGTTGATGCAAGGCGCTATGACTGCGCAGCTCGATCTGGATGTCCCCATCGGCACCGGTGAAGAAAAGCCGGCTGATGCCCGGCAGCAGGTCGATGTCGATCTTCAGGTGCCGCACTTTGAGCTGCAAAACCTCAATCTCAACCTCGATAATCTCAGTGGACATATCAGCTACAACAGCGCGACCGGCATCAGCAGCGACACCCTCAACGCCGACTTTTTTGACGCCCCGGTAGAGATAAAACTGGGTACCCGCAAGCTGGACGATTACAGCAAAACTCTGATTGATGTTAGCGGGTCGGTCGATGCCCAGCGCATCGCTTACTGGAGCAAGCGCCCGGAGACCCTGTTCCTGCGCGGCAAGCTGCCCTACAAAGCCTCGGTCGAGTTAAATCATCGCCCGCAAGCCGCGAAAAACCTGGTGGAGTTGGGGCCTGAAGAGGTGAGCAACTCTGGGCAAACCGCCGCTGAATTTGCAGATAAGGCCTTTGCTGCGGTCACTATTACCAGCGACCTGCGCAATGTAGCTGTGGACTTGCCTGCTCCCTACGGCAAACCGGCCGAGGGTGAGCGCCCGGTGGTGTTCAAGCTGTTCTTGCAGGAGAGCCAATCCCAGATTGAGGTGAGCTACAACAACGATGTACAGGCCTTGCTGCGTACCGATCGGGTGCGCAACAACAGTTTGCTCAATGCCAATATTGCGTTGGGCAGCGAGGCCAAACTCAGCGATAAACCTCAATTCCTGGTGTCAGGTTTTATCCCGGGTATCGATCTGGATGCGTGGAAAGCCGTGCAGACGCGCTACAAAACCTACACCGAGCGCCTGTCGCCGGTGGTGGTGCGTACCCTTAATTCGCTGCAACCGGAGGTTCCGGCCCTGGTCACCGAACCTGAAGGTCATATAGCCGGGCTGCCATTCCGCGCCGAGCTGACCTTGGGGCAATACGAATTGGGCTCATTGATATTGGAAAACTTGAACGTGAATGCGGTACCCATACGCGCAGGTTGGCAATTGGATCTGAAAAACCCGGTGGTGGAAGGACGGCTGCTTATCCCCGACAGCCGTTTCACTCCCTTGCAGGTTGATCTGGTTCACCTTTATCTCACCAAGGACATCCTGGGTTTGACGGAGAAGGCTGACGGCGTAGATCTTCAAACTCAGGACGCACCGGTCGCCGATCTGGCATCACCGAAAACGCCGCCAGAAGTGATCGACCCGCGTAAGTTGCCGCTGGCCAATATCTCGGTTGGCTCCCTGATGCTCGACAATAACAATTACGGCAATTGGTCGTTGCAAATGCGCCCCAATGACAAGGGCGTGGTGATCGACAATATCCGCGGTAGCATCCGTGGAATCACTATTAGCGGAGCGGATAATATTGAACAGGGCGCCAAATTAATTTGGCAGGACACCCCAAGCGGAGTGCAATCGCGCTTTATTGGCAGTCTGGCGGCGGGTGATATGGCCGAGGTGCTGCGCGCCTGGGAGCGTCCGGACACTATCGAAAGCCGCGCGGCGCGCTACCGTGCTGACCTGTTTTGGCCGGGTTCACCACAGGATTTCAAGTTGGCAACCCTCGGCGGCGATATGACTATTCATATTGAAAAAGGCCGTTTCAAGCGCGAGGCCAGTGCCGGTGACGGTGTATTGCGCCTCATGTCGGTGCTCAACTTTGACTCGCTCGCGCGCCGTATGCGCCTCGATTTCTCTGACCTCTACCAGAGCGGCCTGGCCTACGATGAAATCAAGGGCAAAATGCGCTTTAATCAGGGAATCCTGGTGTTTGAGGAACCGCTGGTCGTGCGTACTCCAGCGAGCGGCTTGCAGATGGCGGGCACCATCGACATCCGTAACGAAACCATTAACGCGCGTTTGGTAGCCACTTTGCCCGTAGCCGGAAACCTCACTTTCTTTGCCGCGCTCGCGACCGGTTTACCGGCAGCGGCGGGAGTTTATCTGGTCAGTAAATTGTTCAAGAAACAAGTCGACCAGGCCACCAGTATCAGCTACACCATTACCGGCGGTTGGGCGGATCCGCAAATGAGCTTTGACCGGTTGTTTGAAAGTGAGCAGAGTTTGCGCGACAGCGTGAATAAACCCGCACAACAGACTCCGCCTGAAGACACACAGCAGGCCCGGCCTGAAGACGAGCCGCAGTCGCCCTCTGAAAATACCCGGCAGTTAGAGACGCAGCAATCCCCGCCCGAAAACCCACCGCAAGAATCGGTACCATTAGACCAAACGTCGCAAAAACAAAAACCATAAAAAAGTTGGGGCGCCATTAAGGCGCCCCAGCTTTTTAGTCGTTGTACTTATCTACCTGCCTAATCCTGTGCTTCCAACTGCTCGCGGATAAACGCGAATAACTTGCGCGCGCTGGCGGGCGGTTTGTTCTCGTCCCGCTCTTTTTGTGCACTGCGAACCAGTTGGCGCAAGTGTTGGACGTCTATGCCGGGGCAAGAGGTCACCAGCGTCTGGAAAATTTGCTTGTCGCCTTCGATCAATAAATCCCGGTAGCGCTCAATCTGGTGCTGGCGATGGATATACATGTCGCTGCGGTTTTGCAGTTTATCAACCGCTGCTTTGATTTCCTCATGGTTGCCTTCGCGCATCAAGCGGCCGATATATTGGATCTGGCGGCGGCGCGCCTCTTTAGGCGGCAACTTGCGCGCAATATAGATGGCATCGAGCATGGTTTCGCTAAGCGGGATGCTGGCGAGTTGTTTCTCGTTCATATCAATCAGGCTCTCACCTAGCGCTTGTAGCGCATGCATATCGCGTTTTACTTGCGATTTGCTGAGGATGTAGTCATCGGGATTGATGTCGTCGTAGTTGTAAACCATAGAAATTACTGCGATTGGTGCGCATGAGATGCGCGATTGGATAACAAAAATGAGCTTCCGGGCGGAATAACTGGCAGGGCCGGAAAGGTCGCGCAGCTTAGTGCAGAAAAGCACCAACAACAACCGCTTTTACCGAAACTGCTGTTGCTGGCTCGGCTTACCAAGCTGGAACAACACCTGGATTAACCTTAGCCCGTCTATTCGCCTTCTTCAAAGCGGTCAGCAATCAGGGCACGGATCGCGCAGAGCGCGGCATCGGCGTCATCACCTTCAGCGCTGACCTGCAAAGGAGTCCCCTGGCTGGCGGCCAGTAGCATTAGCGACATCACGCTCTTGGCATCCGCCCAGTTGCCTTCACCAACACGCGCCTGCACCTTCGCCTGATAGCGGTTAGCAAGGGTGGCTAGTTTGGCGGCTGCGCGTGCATGCAAGCCGCGTTTGTTAATGATATCGAGGGTTTCTATCTGCATAAGTCAGTGTTTTTTGTGCTTGTTAATATCGCGATGCCGGACTTGCACATCGCTAAAACTTTGGTCGAAATGTTTTTGCAACCGCTCCGCCAGGTACACCGAGCGGTGTTGGCCACCGGTACAGCCAATCGCAATGGTGATATAGCTGCGGTTATTGGCCTGGTAGCGTGGCAGCCAACGCGTGAGGTAATGCTCAATATCCTCGTACATTTCCTTTACTGTGACTTGTTCTTCCAGAAAATCGATAACTTCCTGATCTTTTCCTGTCTGTGGCCGCAAATTGGGTTTCCAGTGCGGGTTAGGCAGGCAGCGGGCGTCAAATACCAGGTCGGCGTTGACCGGCACTCCGTGTTTAAAGCCGAAGGACTCAAACAGGATGGCCATGGTTGATTCGCTGCGCCCCACCACCCGCTCTTTCACCAGATCGCGCAATTCGTGCAAGTTCAAATGGCTGGTATCGATTACCTGGTCGGCGCAATCACGGATTGGCTCCAGCAACTGCTGCTCGGCGCTGATCGCCTCTTCCAAACTGGTGTGTTTGTCTGATAGCGGATGCTTGCGCCGGGTTTCGCTGAAACGCTGGATAAGCACGGCCGGTTGCGAATCCAGGAACAGCGTTTGGAAGGGGAGGTGCGCTTCCTTAAGCGTGCTGATCATCTGCGGAAATATCGAGAGATCTTGCCAAGCATTGCGCACATCTATGCCTATGGCAAAGCGGTGTTGGTCGTCTTTATGGATCTGGATCTGTGCAACCAGCGCTGGCAGCAGGCTGACGGGCAGGTTGTCGATACAGTTGAAGCCCACATCTTCAAGGACATGGAGCGCTGTACTTTTACCCGAGCCCGAGAGGCCGCTGACAATTACCAGATGCATAGTTTGATCCTGATTAGGGCGCTAATGCGGCCTGATAAAGTGCTTCACTACTGGTAGCGGCGCGCAGGCGCTGGCGGTAGTCGGCGTTATTTAAGGCACCGGCGAGCGCCGCGAGGGTCTGCAAGTGCTCGCTATGGGCATCTTCCGGCACCAGCATTGCAAACAGAATATCGACCGGCTGTGAATCTATCGCATCGAAATCAATCGGGTCGGTGAGCGTGATAAGGGCACCGATAGTCCCGCTGCAATGTTCAACGCGACAGTGTGGGATCGCAATCCCATGACCAATACCGGTTGAACCGAGGCGTTCGCGGCCGATTAGGCGGCGAAACAATTCGTCGGCGTCGATATCGGGAATGTCCTGCGCAATGGTGTTGGCGAGCAACTCCAGTGCGCGTTTTTTACTGCCCCCTTCAACACCGCAAAGGGTGCGGCCGGGGCTGATAAGAGTTTGAATTTGCATGACAAGGTGATGCCGGGCATCTCTCAAAAGGTGACGAGGGCGTCGCAGTTAACGACGGTAATACATGTTTAGTTACTGACGGCTGGCGCTCGCCAATCAGCGATGGCTGCGCATTTTCTCTTTGTGTTTGATCAATTGGCGGTCAAGTTTGTCAACCAGGGCATCGATCGCTGCATACAGGTCTTCATGGGAGGCCTCAGCAAACACATCCTTACCGCTGACATGGATAGTGGCTTCTGCTTTCTGAATAAGTTTATCTACCGAGAGGATGACATTGGTACTGGTGATGCGGTCGTGATGGTGCGTTAAACGCTCAACTTTACTCGTAACATACTCTTTCATTGAATCAGTAACTTCTACGTGACGTCCGCTGATATTTATTTGCATAGACTCTATCCTCTCGCTAGAAACAAAACGGTTGCAGCCAGTGCAACCCCGTATACATCCTTAAACAATCGATCCAAACTTATGTGATATTTGCCAGCTTAAAAGGTTCATACCTGTTAATGTTTTTGCGGCAACTGTCCACTGCTGCGCTAGATCGTTTTACGCTCGTTCGACGGTGGAATATTGAGTGACTCGCGATATTTGGCAATAGTGCGACGCGCTACTTGTATGCCTTGCTCGGCGAGTAGATCGGTAATTTTGCTATCGCTCAGTGGCTTCTTCGGATTTTCGGCGCTCACCAGTTTTTTGATGATGGCGCGAATCGCCGTCGACGAACATTCGCCACCGCTGTCGGTGCTGACATGGCTGGAGAAAAAGTATTTCAGCTCAAAAATACCTTGCGGTGTGTGCATGTATTTTTGGGTGGTCACCCGCGAAATGGTGGACTCATGCATCTCTACAATTTCGGCGATATCGTGCAGCACCAATGGCTTCATGGCCTCGGGGCCGTAGTCCAAAAAGCCGCGCTGCTTTTCAACGATACAGCTCGCCACTTTTAAGAGGGTTTCATTGCGGCTCTGCAAACTTTTCAGGAACCAGCGCGCTTCTTGCAGGTTATCTTTGAGGAATGTGTTATCTGAGCTGGAATCCGCGCGCTTCACCATTGAGGCGTAGTCGGAGTTAATGCGCAGGCGCGGTGCAATATCGGGATTGAGTTCAACAATCCAGCGTCCATCGCGCTTCTCAACAAATACGTCGGGGATAACGTATTCAGTATCCCCGCTGGCGATCATATCGCCGGGGCGTGGATTCAAACTCTGGATCAGCGCGACTGCCTGACTTAATTCGGATTCTTTCAATTTGGTGCGGCGCATCAATTGGCGATAGTCGCGGCTGCCGAGTACCTGCAAATATTGCTTAACAATTAATTTTGCCGGCTCCAGAAACGGAGTCTTGGGATCAAATTGTTGCAGCTGCACCAACAGGCATTCGGAAAGGTTCTGGCTGCACACGCCGCATGGGTCGAATTGTTGCAGGCGGTGTTGCACCGCTTCGACTTCATCGAGCTCAAGCTCTTCAAAATCGCCGCGCATGCCTTCAAAAATTTCTTCGAGTGAGATGGAGAGCATACCGCTGGGCTCCACCGCATCGATAATTGCCATCGCCAATACCCGGTCGCGATCCGACATGGGGGTAAGGTTCAACTGCCACATCAAATGGTCGTAGAGCGAATCAGTAGCGGCGCGACGGCTTTCAAAATCATTGTCTTCGTTGTCGTAATTGCTGGAGCTGCCGGTGGAAGAAGATTGGTACACGTCGTCCCAACTGGTATCAACGGGCAAGTCGCTGGGGATGGAATCACTCCAGTCACCGTTGTCCGCGCTAAAACTTTCACCTTCGCCATACACATCGCTATCGCCGAAGGACTCGCTCTCGCCAAAACTTTCGCCTTCGCTAAAGCTGTCACCGCCCTCACTGTAACTGCTGGTTTCGCTGTAACTGTCTGCAGCGGTTGAAAAATTTTCACTGGCAGTAAACTCGGTGCCGTGGTCAGTGCCGGCTTCAGCGGCAATTTCCAGCTGGCGGGTGTAATCCGCCTTATCCAGTTCGCTGCCTTCGTATTCGCTGCTGGTACTTGGCGAATCGAACGGCTCTTCGACTTCAAGCATAGGGTTGGATTCGAGCGCTTCCTGGATTTCTTGCTGCAGATCCAAGGTTGATAACTGCAATAGGCGAATAGCCTGTTGCAGCTGGGGAGTCATGGTCAGTTGTTGACCGAGTTTGAGCTGGAGAGATTGCTTCATTGTGTGAGCGACAAACCCTTATAACGCAGGATGGAAAACATCAGTTATGTGGAGTTTAGTCAGGCTTGGCCGCGCAAGCAATAAGGTTAAGCAAGCTTTATGCCTGAATAACAAAGAATGTTACTTGTCAAGCTGTATGAAGATGGCGAATAAGTAGCGCAGTCGGGGATTTGATGAGCGGTTGGTAACACTCCGCTCACATCTGGCAGGGGGTTACAGGCGGAAGTTTTCGCCCAGATAAACTTCGCGGACTTTACTGTTGCTCAGCACGGTTTCTGCATTGCCTGCAGCAATTATGTGACCTTCGCTCACGATATAAGCGGTCTCGCAGATATCCAGAGTCTCACGCACGTTGTGGTCGGTAATCAGCACCCCGATCCCGCGATCCTTAAGGTGACGGACAATCTCCTTGATATCGTTTACCGAAATCGGGTCAACGCCGGCAAAGGGTTCATCGAGCAGGATAAATTTGGGGTCGGTCGCGAGCGCGCGCGCGATTTCCACCCGGCGACGCTCACCGCCCGAGAGCGCCATCCCCAAGCTGTTGCGGATGTGAGTGATGTGGAACTCATTGAGTAGGGATTCGAGCTTCTCCTGGCGGTGCTTCTGGTCCAGGTCCTGGCGCGTTTCAAGGATCGCCATAATGTTATCGGCTACGGTCAGTTTGCGGAAAATTGAAGCTTCCTGGGGTAAATAACCAATGCCTGCGCGGGCGCGGCCGTGGATGGGCAATTGGGTAATATCGCGGTCATCAATTAGTACTGTGCCGTTATCGGCAGGTACCAATCCGGCAATCATATAAAAGCAGGTGGTTTTACCTGCGCCATTCGGGCCGAGCAGGCCGACTATACGTCCGCTCTCTACGGTGATGGAAACATCAATCACGACCTGGCGTTTTTTGTAGCTTTTGGCGAGATGGCGCGCGTGCAAACTTGGCATAGGGATCAGTCTGATGATGCGGTTGATGATGTGGCGGATGCACTGGCTGATGCCGGACTTTGTTTTTGCTCAGGCGTCAGGATCTTGATGTCAGGGTCGCCTTTGCCTTTAGGTGGAATCACGATTTCGATCCGCTGGGCGCCATTGGCACTTTTGGTGCCGGCCGCTTTCATGACTTCTTTAACCAAGTCGTAATCAATGTGCGGGCCGCTCATGACGGCGCCATTTTGCTCGACCGAGGCATCCTGGATCAAAACCAGGTGTTCATTATTGGGGGTGTAAGTAATCTGTTTGGCTGAGGCAGTGACCACGCCCTGGTCTTTTTCCGGCTGTTGCTGGAAGCGCGCCGGGTTGCCGGTGGCGATCATTTTTTCAACACTGCTATCCGCGTTGGTGTGGATCACAATCGAATCGGCGGAGATCATTAGTGACCCTTGAGTGATTTTTACCGTGCCGGTGTAAGTAGCTACGCCGTTTTTCTGGTCGACGGTCAGGTTGTCTGCTGAGCCGCGGATAGTTTCATTTTTGTCGCTAGGCAGAGCCACCGCACTGATGCTGTAACCGGCGATAAGCGCCGTCAGCGCAAGTGCGAGAGGGGCGAGGGTAAAACGGGCATTAACGGGGATCATAAACAGCCTTAACCTGGGACTTTAACTGAAGTCGACTCTGCGCTAAATCGGCGTCCATACCTACGGCATCTATCTGGCCTTTAGCGCTGCGCATCTTAACAGCTTTGTCAGTTTCCGCGAATTGTTCGCCGGGGCGCACCAACAGTTCGCTGGTGGTGATTTGAATCAACCCCTGGCTGGGGGTCTGCTGCTGGATCAGGACGTTATCCAGCAAGCGGAGCAACTGGCCATTGGACTCACTGCGTCCGGTGCTGGCGGACACCAGCCAGGGCGAAGTGCCATCGGCTTCGTGGAAGGCCATGTCGGGGGTTTCAATAATGGTGTAATCGCCCTCCGATGGGCCGTCCATCGTCACTTGGTAATGGGTTACTCTGGGGGTGGATAATTGGTAGTGCAATTTGCCCTGTGGATCGAATTCGCGTGTTTCGACTTGCTTCATGTAGGTCTGCGGGAATCCTGCGAGGTCATATTTATAAGCGACCAGCTCGGGTTGTTGGCGCAATGAGAATGAAAAAAAACAGATGACCAATGCAATCGCCACCAGCCAGGGCAGGGGGATGTAATGGTGAAATCTGAACAAGCGCCGCAAAAAATTCATGGTTATGATCCAAGGCCGTTAGTGTCAGCATGGGCCAGGTAGGGCGCCAGTGCAGCATCAAAGGTGCCCTGAGCCTGCATCAACAAGTCGCAGGCCGCGCGCACTGCACCTTCGCCGCCACGCTCACGGCTCTGCCAATGCGCACGCGCGGCGACGCTGACGTGAGCATTGGCCACAGTAAAGGCCAGGCCAACCCGCGTCATTACGCCCAGGTCGGGCCAGTCGTCGCCCATAAAGGCAATATCTTCCAGTGGCATGGGATGTTCTTGCAGGATTTCTTGGAGCGCATCCCATTTGTCTTCGCGGCCCTGCACCAAAATGCTGATACCAAGATCGCTCGCTCGGCGTGCCACCAGGTTGCTGGTGCGGCCGGTGATGATGCCGACTTTCACACCGGTTTTCTGCAGTGCCTTGATGCCTTGGCCATCCAGCGTGCTGAAGGCCTTAAATTCTTCTCCCTGATTGCCAAAGTAGAGTCGGCCATCAGTCAGTACTCCATCCACATCTAACAACAATAATTTGATGCGCGCAGCGCGTTCGCGTAATTCCGGGTTCATGCAATTATTCCGTTGCGATTGACCAGTAGTGGGATCAGATCGTGTTGAGTTTAAATAATCCCTGCGCGTAGCAGGTCATTGATTTTTACGACACCCACAAGGGTTTTTTGTTCGTTGGAGATGAGCAGTACATTGATTTTTGCCTGCTCCATTAGTGTCAGAGCTTCTGCCGCCAAGATGTTTTCGCGCAGCATTTTTGGGTGGGTATTCATCAGCTCACCTACAGTGGCGACGCGGATGTCGACACCTTTGTCGATACTCCGGCGCAAATCACCATCGGTGAAGATGCCGAGCAAATCACCATTTTGGTTCATCACCGTGGTCATACCAAAGCCTTTTTCCGACATCACCATTAGAGCATCCAGCATGGGGGTATCTGGCGCAACGCGGGGGATGTCGTCGCCGGTGTGCATGACATCGGCGAGGCGCAGCAACAGCTTGCGCCCCAGTGCTCCACCGGGGTGGGAAAAGGCGAAATCTTCGGCAGTAAATCCGCGCGCTTCAAGCAGCGCAATCGCCAGTGCATCGCCCATCACCAGGGTAGCGGTTGTGCTTGAGGTGGGAGCCAGATCGAGCGGGCAGGCTTCGGTGACCACGCTGATATCCAGGTTAACCTCAGACACTTCACCCAAAGTGGACTCAGCATTGGCGGTCATGCTGATAATTTTAATCCCTGCGCGTTTCAGCAGCGGCAACAGGGTGACAATTTCGTTGGAAGTGCCTGAGTAAGAGATCGCGAGCAAAATATCATTTTTAGTGATCATGCCGAGATCGCCGTGGCTGGCTTCGCCGGGATGGACAAAAAACGCGGGAGTGCCGGTGCTGGCGAGGGTTGCTGCAATTTTTTTACCGATGTGTCCAGACTTGCCCATGCCCGTGACAATCACCCTGCCAGCGCAATTGAGAATAAGCTCGCATGCGGCGCTGAATTGTCCATCGATACGACCACTCAGCGCGGTAACGGCCTCGGCCTCCAGGCGGATGGTGCGCAGGGCGGAACTGACATAGTCAAAAGCGGCCATAAAAACGTATCCATGATTGCTATGTGCGCCGAAGACGGCGATATAAGGAGAGGCATTATAGCGGCCGTGCTTGGCAAGGCGAGGGCTGTTTGCGTCTTTTTTCCTGCGCGCCAAGTAGCGGTCAATGGTATAGTGCGCGCCGCAAGCCCTGCTCAGCGCGCCTCCGCCCAATAAGCCGCCACACCCATAAAACACATTATAAAGAATGGCACCATAAGGAATTAGCGTTGTCTGAGTTTCGGTACTTAAAGTACATGGCCACATCCGACTTAATGACCACATCTCAATTAATGGAAGGTTCTACGATGAAATATAGGCTCACCAAAATATATGGTGTTGTATTCGGTTTGATGGCGTTGCTCAGTAGCAGCGTTATGGCGCAAACATCTGCACCGGCGACTACACCGCAATCCCCGCGGGCGATAGTTGAGACGGTAGCTCAGGAACTGTTTGATCTTGTTAAAGCAAAAAATGCTGCCAAGACCGCTGATGATGCTTATTACAAGCAAGTGGAAGGTGTGCTCAGTGGGGTGGTGAATTTCCCGCTTATTTCAGCGTCAGTGATGGGTAAAGAGACTTATGCCAAGGCGACTGAAGCTCAGCGCAGCCAGTTCCAGCAAGTATTTAAAGATGGCATGGTGAAATCCCTCGCCAAAGGCATCCTCGGCTATGCCGATAGCAAGGTTGCTATCGCGGGCGTGAATGAAGTCAATCCCGAGCGAGTAGTAGTGAAGCAGGAAGTGGCTGCTGAAGGCACTACCCATAAGCTTGATTACACCATGCAAAAATCCAAGACCGGTGAGTGGAAGCTGATCAACGTAGTCCTCAATGGCGTGAACTTGGGACAATCGTTCAGCGGCCAATTCAAGGCGGGGTTGAAGAAATACAATGGTGACGTCGATAAAGTAATTGCTAACTGGTTGGTCGACGCTTAAGCGCGCCTGATAATCGCCATGCAAGACGCGCAAACCCCCCGGCAACCCGGGGGTTTTTGTTTTCCGGCCGTAAACCCTGGCTTCCGACGGATGTGGGTGCGATGTGGGTGACATTCCGGTAAACTTCGCGCCTTATTTAATTACGCAGCAGTTAAGCTCTGGTTGTTGACGAGTCTTTGCTGGTCTGCCATTCGTATCGAGTAAAACTATGCAAGCTGAACAAATCAAAGCGCTTATCGAAAGCCAAATCCCTGAGTGTGATGTGAAATCCGTTGATGTTATGGGTGACCATATTGGACTGGTTGTCGTAAGCCCTGCATTTGCTGGTTTGACCCCGGTTAAAAAGCAGCAATTGGTGCTGTCCACCCTCAGTGCGCAATTTGCCGATCGCAGTATCCACGCTGTGGATTACATCAAATCCTTTACCCCTGAGCAGTGGCAGCAGCACCAACAGCAGCAGTAACTCCTATTTCCGCCGATCCCAGTCCGGCTGGATCGCGCACCTATTTTCCTTTTTTGTTTTCAGGGTTGTGATGGATAAGTTTTTGATTAGGAGCGGTGGGCCGCTCACTGGCGAATTGCGTATTTCTGGCTCCAAAAACGCGGGCCTGCCATTGTTGGCAGCGGCCATCCTGGCTGATGGCAAAGTGCATTTAAGTAATGTTCCCCATTTGAAAGATATCACCACCATGGTGCAACTGCTGCGCACCCTTGGCCTGACCATCGAGATTCAGGGCGAACATGTGGTGATTGTTGATCCCAACACCATTAACTCCTACACCGCATCTTACGAGCTGGTGAAAACCATGCGCGCGTCGATCCTGGTGCTCGGGCCGTTGCTCGCTCGCTATGGTGAAGCAAATGTATCTTTCCCTGGCGGCTGTGCGATTGGTTCACGCCCGGTGGATATCCATCTGCGTGGCCTCGAAGCCATGGGTGCAACGATTGAAATCGACGGTGGTTACATCCGCGCTCGTTCCAATGGCCGTTTGAAAGGCTGCCATTTTTTAATGGATATGGTCACCGTTGGCGGCACTGAAAACCTGTTGATGGCTGCAGTATTGGCAGAAGGCAAAACTATTCTTGAAAACGCTGCGCGCGAGCCCGAGATTGTTGATCTCGCCAATATGTTGGTGGCGATGGGCGCGAAGATCGAAGGCATAGGCACATCCAGCCTGACTATTTACGGCGTGGAAAAATTGCACGGTTGTGAATACAGCGTAATGCCCGACCGTATTGAAACTGGCACCTATCTGGTTGCCGCTGCTGCGACACGCGGCAAAATCAAACTGACTAATACCCGCGCTGATATCCTCGAAGCAGTGCTATTGAAGTTGCAAGAAGCGGGTGCTGATATCACCACCGGTGAAGATTGGATTGCTTTGGATATGCACGGCAATCGCCCAAAAGCCGTCAGCCTGAAAACTGCTCCATACCCTGCATTCCCGACTGATATGCAATCGCAATTTATGGCGATGAACGCCGTTGCTGAAGGCGTGAGCCATATTACTGAAACGATTTTTGAAAACCGTTTGGTACAAGTGGCTGAATTAAATCGTATGGGTGCGCACATCGAACTGGAGCACAACACTGCAATCGTTACTGGTGTTGAGCGTTTGAAAGCAGCGCCGGTGATGGCGTCTGATTTGCGTGCGTCTGCGAGTTTGGTGATTGCCGGTCTGGTGGCCGATGGCGAAACCCTGATTGACCGCATCTACCACATCGACCGCGGTTATGAAGCGATTGAACAAAAATTCCAAACTCTGGGTGCCAGTGTGCGCCGAGTGAAAGGTTCATAAAAAGGTAAACTCCATGAGTCAAACCCTGACCATCGCGCTCACTAAAGGGCGCATTCTGGAAGAGACTTTGCCGCTGCTGGCAGCAGCCGATATTCGTCCGCTTGAAGATATGGAAAAAAGCCGCAAGCTGGTGTTTGAGACTACTCAGCCCAATGTGCGCTTTTTATTATTGCGCGGTGCCGATGTTCCAACCTATGTGCAATTTGGTGCGGCGGATATGGGCATTTCCGGCAAAGATACCTTGATGGAAAATGGTGCGGAAGGTTTGTATGAGCCGCTCGATTTGAATATCGCACGCTGCAGATTAATGACCGCCGGTGTGAAAGGTGAATCGCTGCCTGCAGGCCGTATTCGCGTGGCGACCAAGTATGTGAATATCGCCAAACAATATTACGCGTCGCAAGGTCGCCAGACTGACATCATCAAACTGTATGGTGCGATGGAGCTTGCACCGATAATGAATTTGGCTGATGAAATTGTGGATATAGTCGATACCGGCAATACCTTGCGTGCGAATGGTTTGGAAGAGCGCGATTTTATCGCCGATATCAGTTCGCGCCTGATCGTGAATAAAGCTTCAATGAAAATGAAGCATGTACAAATCCAGGGCATTATCGACCACATCGCCCGCGCAGTGGCTGGCGATTAATTTTCTATAGCGTCGATTGCAAATGCCCATTGCTACAGACAATGGGCATTTGCAATCGCCAGGCTGCATTATCGACCTACTATTTTCCCTCTTCATTTTATTATTGGTTTTTTTAAAAAGAGAATTCCATGTCTGACTCTATCATCACCCGTTTGGATGCCAGCCAAAGCGATTTTAATCAGCGTTTGGATCAACTGCTTGCATGGGAATCAGTGAGCGATACCCGCGTTGCTGCTGTGGTGGATGATGTACTACATCAAGTGAAGGCCCGCGGTGATGCAGCGGTAGTGGAATTTACCAATAAGTTTGATCGCCGCAACGCAAAAAGTATTGATGAGTTTGTTGTCTCCCCCGCGCAATTGCAAAACGCGCTCACACAAATTAGCGCTGAACAGCGCGCGGCATTGGAAATTGCTGCTGAACGCATTCGCAACTATCACCAGCATCAATTGCAAAGTTCATGGCGTTATACAGAAGCTGACGGCACTGTACTTGGCCAACAAATTTCAGCAATGGAGCGTGTGGGTTTATATGTGCCCGGCGGTAAAGCATCGTATCCATCGTCGGTGTTGATGAATGCAATTCCGGCAAAAGTCGCCGGTGTTGATGAGTTGACAATGGTAGTACCTGCGCCCGATGGTGAAATCAGTCCGATGGTATTGGCGGCAGCGGCAATTGCCGGTGTTGATCGCGTAATTACCATTGGTGGTGCGCAAGCCGTTGCAGCGCTTGCTTACGGGACTGAAACTATTGCCAAGGTCGATAAAATTGTTGGCCCCGGTAATATTTATGTTGCTACTGCCAAGCGCGCGGTATTTGGCCAAGTGGCGATTGATATGATCGCTGGCCCTTCCGAAATTTTGGTGATTTGTGATGGCTTGACTGATCCGGATTGGATTGCGATGGATTTGTTTAGTCAAGCAGAGCACGATGAGCAAGCGCAATCGATATTGTTGTGCCCGGATGCAGAATATTTGGATAAGGTCGAAGCATCGATCAAAAAATTATTGCCCACACTGGAGCGGGAAAGTATCGCGAGTGTGTCGCTAAAAAATCGCGGCGCATTAATTAAAGTGGCAGATATGGAGCAGGCAATTGCGGTGAATAATCGTATCGCGCCAGAGCATTTGGAGTTATCGATTGCTGATCCGGAAATTTGGTTGCCAAAAGTACGTCATGCCGGCGCTATTTTTATGGGGCGTTTTACGCCGGAAGCGCTCGGCGATTATTGCGCTGGCCCTAACCACGTATTGCCAACCTCGGGCACTGCGCGATTTTCATCGCCGCTGGGTGTGTACGATTTCCAAAAACGCAGCTCGATTATTATGTGCTCGGCCGCAGGTGCATCGGTGTTGTCAAAAACAGCCTCGGTATTGGCGCGCAGTGAATATCTTGAAGCGCATGCGCGTTCAGCGGAATATCGAATACTGGATTAACTTTGCAACGAATACATAAAAATGGGCGCTAAATGCGCCCATTTTTTTGCTTCAAGTTTTAGTTTGTGAGCTACTGCGCTCGCCGGCGATAGCTTCAACCTCTATTGGATTGCCGTCACGTATGAGGCGAATTTTAACCTTGGATTGCGGGACTAGTTTATTAACCAGCTCCATACATTGGCGACCATCCTGAATTTCGACATCGTTGATGTGCGTCAATAAGTCATTGGGCAAAATGCCGGCGAGGTAGGCTGGGCCATTAAGGTCAACCCCGGTAATTACAATACCTTTGAAGTTCAGGTGCGGAGCCCCTGCGATACCTAACCAGCCGCGAATTACCCGCCCGTGCTGTGCAATTTGGCGCAGGCTTTCCATTGCAATTTTAGCGGGCACCGCAAAACTGATGCCGGCGGAGGTGTTGGATTCGTCGAGTACAGCGGTATTTATGCCAATCAGATTACCGTAGGCGTCAACTAATGCACCGCCAGAATTGCCCGGGTTAATAGCGGCATCGGTCTGGATAAAATTCTCGCGTTCAGCATCAGCGCTAATTCCAACATTCCAGCGCCCGGTTGCACTTACAATTCCCTGGCTAACGCTTTGCCCGACGCCGAAAGGGTTGCCGATTGCCAAGACTACGTCGCCGACGCGAACATTATCTGAGTTGCCTAGCGTGATGGCGTTGATGTTATCTAATTGGATCTTTAATACCGCCAAATCATTTTCCGAGTCCATGCCGATCAGCTCGGCATCAGTTACTCGTCCATCGTAAAGTAGCACCGCAATGCGATCAGCTCCATTGATAACATGGTTGTTGGTCAGGATTAACCCTGAGCTATCGACTATCACACCCGACCCCAGTGTTTTTTGCATGCGCTCTTGCTGCGGAATATTGGAGTTGTTGTATAGATGGCGAAAAAAGGGATTGTTGGAGAGATTCTGGTTGCGTTGTACAACACGCTTTTCGGTGTAGACATTCACTACCGCAGGCGCTGCACGGTTTACTGCATCGGCATACGACACCACCCCATAATGCGCGGCCACCGAGGAGTTAGTGAGCGTCTGTTGCGGTGCAGTGCCGCGCAATTGGGGAAACAATATGAGGGCAAGTAACGCGATGATAACGCCTGCGGTAATGGGCCAGCCAATGAATTGCAGCAAGCGTTGTAGGAACATGCAAGCGTCTCCGCCGATATTGTTATTTGCAACAAAAACCCCGCCGAGCGGGGTTATACATTTATTTATTCGACGTCCTGTGCTTAACCAATCCAGTGAAAATTGTTTGCCTATTAATCAATAGCGATTGGCTTTGCCATCAAAATCATAATCATCGGCCGACTCGGTCGGGCGAGAGCCATCAAGATCATCGCGCAAACCGTAATCCTCACTTAGCGTTCCTTTGGCTCCCGGTGCTTTAGGTGCCCAATCACGCGGCGGTTCGATGCGCTGTTCATTGATATAAGCCTTGGTATCACTGCTGAGGTTGTTGTTAGCGGAATCCAGGATTTGCCGACTGATTGCAGGGGTTGCCAATTTTAGTGCGCCATTTGCCAAATGCTCATGTACTTCGCGATAGGCTTGGGTAAGGTTATTCACCAACTGCGAAGTTTGGGTGAAGTGTTCGGCAACATCGCGTTGGTAACCCTGCAGCGCAGTTTCAGCTTCGTGCACCCGGCGCTCCAGGTCGCGACCAAAAATTTGCGCGTGAAATATATACAGAAGTGCTGCGCCTACACCTGCGCCAGCGAGAAAACAAAGTAAACCGGTAATAAAAATCGCGCTAAATGAATACACAGAAATCTCCCGCTAAACATGGCGGCCGCATTGGTGATAGGTGGCCGAGAACATCGATAGGTCTATTATAAGTCCATTTTCTCATTAAAATGGGCAAAAATTGTTAGGCTTGTGCATGCTTGCACTGAATCATCGAGGTAGTAAATGGTTTTTCCCTTTGCCAAAGAGCAGGAGTTTTTCATCCCGGGTCCATCTGGTCAATTGGAGGCAATAATCCATCAAGGCGATAATGAAGGTCATTTTGCCGGGCGAGAATTGCTAGTGGTTATTTGTCATCCCCATCCGGTACATGGCGGAACTATGGATAATAAGGTAGTGACCACCTTGATGCGCACCTACCGCGATTTGGGAGTTCATGTGTTGCGCTTTAATTTTCGCGGCGTCGGCAAAAGCGAAGGCAGCTTCGATAATGCGATCGGTGAGGTTGATGACTTGCGTGCGGTTATCGCGTGGGTAGACCAGCAATTGCCCGATACATCGTTACTTCTGGCGGGCTTTTCGTTTGGCTCATCCATCGCTGCCCAAGCCAGCTATCTGGTGGAAGGGTTG
>DATIDX010000036.1:0-18552 GCA_035456025.1 Cellvibrio sp.
AGCACCTGATCAGTGGGCAGTGATTCGCGAATACTGGCTGGTAACCCGCGCGATTCAGGTCCGAACAATAAATAGTCGCCGGCTTGAAATTGGGCATCGCTGTGGCAGCGGGTGCCTTTGGTGCTGAGGGCAAAAATTCGCGCTGGGTTTTGTTCCGCTAAAAAATCGTCCCAGCTTTTATGGACGCGTAAATCTTGAATATCTATGTAGTCCATGCCCGCGCGCGCCACACTTTTTTCATCCAGGTTAAAACCCAGGGGTTCGATTAAATGGAGCTGGCAGCCAGTATTGGCGGCGAGGCGAATGATATTTCCAGTATTGGGCGGAATTTCCGGCTCAAAAAGAACTATGTGCAGCATTTGGCTTTTTGTTCCTTTATGGTCTATGTTCTTTGTTAAACGTTATGTTTTGGATGGCAATTATAAGCAAGAGTTATTAGCTGATCTGCAAAAAATTTTTGTCCCACAGCACAAATCGTTGCAGCAAATTTATCTCAATAACCCGGATTCGAGTGCCGCAATTTGAAACAGCTTGTTGAGAAAGCCACCCGCTTGTTACGCGGCGGGACACGTCAAAATCAGGTTATAGGTGTGGATTTCAGCACTGCCGGAGTTGCTTTCGCCCACATTCAACGGCCCGCGACCCAGCAACCTTATCTGGTTAATTGCGATTATCTTCCCGCCGAAAGTGGAATTGATATCGCCGATTTATTACGTTCCCGGTTGCATAAATTAGGGTTGACTGGCGTAGCCTGTAACTTGGTCATGACGCCCGGAAGTTATCAACTAATTTTGGGCGAAGCACCCAAGGTGCCGGCTGAGGAGCTCGCAGAAGCGTTGCGCTGGCGGATCAAAGATCTTGTGCAATTTCCGATTAGCGAAGCCGTGGTCGATGGCTTTTTACTTCCGGAAGACAGCGCGCGTGGTACTAGCCGAATGGCTTACGCTGTTGCAACCCAACGCAAAAATATCGAGTCACTGGTTGCCACAACAAAAACGACAGGGCTGGAACTAAAAACGATTGATATCCCGGAATTGGTTTTGCGCAATCTCGCTGAGGCCTGTTGCGATACCAAACGCGGTGTTGCAATCGTGAAGCTGCACCAAGGCGGTGGTAGTTTGCAAATTATCCGCGACGGCAACTTATATTTATCCCGCCAATTTGCGCTCTCTTATAACGCCGGCTTGCTCGATGATTTACCCGGCGATGCACTGGTGTTGGAATTGCAGCGGTCGCTGGATTATTTCGAGCGGCAAATGCGCCAGGTTCCACCGAGTCATATCTATTTGTGTGGTGAAAATGTCACAGTAGACAAACTAACGCCGGAAATTCGCAATGCCCTGGCTGTGACTATCCACGTGTTGGATATCAACACCGGGGTGCAAATCGCTGATGCAATTCCCGAGCATATCCTTTCCCTTTCTTTGCATGCGATAGGCGCAGCTTTGCGTCAGGATCAAGTAGGGCAGGTTTGATATGCAGCAGATCAATTTATACCTGCCAGAGTTCCAGCCAAAAAGCGAGCCGATGCGCAGCGTCCACATGTTGTGGGGGATGGGGATATTTACGGTCTTGCTGATTATTACCAGTGTGCTCAGCGCAAGCGCCAATCGCGATCGAGCGCAAGCCATTGAGCAGAGCCGTGCACAGTTAGAGCAATTAAAAACCCAGGCGACGCAGCTGGAGCAACAGCATCCAAATGTCAACCTGGCGGAACTGGATGCGCAAATTCTTTCTCTCTCGCAAGAGCTGGATAGGCGCGAACAAATCTTTTCGATAATCGCAAATAAAAATTTAGGTAATAACAGCGGATTTTCAGCGCATTTGGAGGCTTTGGGGCGGCAATCACTTGAGGGCGTAAGTCTCTCGGCGTTTGCATTACAAAATGGCGGAAGCTATACGGAGTTCGCAGGCAAAACACATTCTGCCGATCAAATTCCCCTGTACATCCAGCGCTTGCGCGCAGAGTCCGCCTTTGTGCAATCTGCATTTGGAGTGCTGAATCTGGAGCCGCTTGAGAATGAACCAGGCGTATTCGCATTTACGCTGGCCAAGCAATTGGCAGTGGGTCCTGTTGAACCTGAGCCCAAAACTGCAGTACAGATGCTGCTTGAATTAAATCAAAAAAATCAGGAGCTAAAATAATGCCACCGGCGCTCACTGACATTTTTGAAAAAATTGATAGCCGTGTGTTGCGTGAACGCGCCCTGATTTTTATCACCTTGCTGGCGCTGATTTTTTTAATCTGGAATTTTCTGGTGCAAGCCCGCTTTGATCGCGAAAAAGTTGCACTTGAAGACGAGGCCAAGCGGTTGAGCAGCGAACAGCAGGCATTGATTTCAAAAATTTCAACATTAACTATGGCACTGGCAAGCGACCCTGCCATTATCAAAACAAATGAACTTAACAAACTGAATGCCAACATTACCGAAGTGGAATCGCGCCTGTCAGGTTTATCTCAAGGGTTGATCAGCGCCGAGCAATTGCCAAAAGTGTTGGAAGATGTGTTGGCGCGCACCACCAGTGTGAAATTATTGCAAGTGCGCACACTGGCTGCTACAGAGCTGCAATTGGTGGCGGCAAAACCAGCGGATTCCGCAAATGCAAAACTGGATGCAGGTGGTACCGGTGTTTACAAGCACGGCGTGTTAATTCGGGTTGCGGGAAATTACTCGCAATTAATCCAGTTGCTGTCAGAAATAGAAACTTTGCAATGGAAGTTTTATTGGGAATCACTGGATTATAAGGTCACGCAATATCCCAACGCGGAAATTGATATTCGTGTGTTTACACTCAGTTCAGAAGAGGGACTGCTCGGTGTATAAAATCATCACAAGTTTCTGCTCCTTGCTCCTGCTTAGCTTGTTAGCACATCAAGCTTCAGCAGATGTTCGCGATCCTACAACACCCTTGGGTCATATCGCCGCCAATGCCGATGGGGAAAAGACGCAATTTACGTTGAATTCCGTATTGGTCAGCCCCAGGCGTAAATTGGCCATTATTAATGGCGAAACATTGCGGGAAGGCCAAACAATTCCCGGCACAGCCAATGTATGGGTACAAAAAATTTCAACGCAATCAGTAGTGCTGCAACAGGCAGATCAAACATGGGTGTTGCGGTTGTCGCCCAGCATCCTGAAAAAGCATTAACCGATTGAAATAACTGAGGCAGTGGCGATGTTCACCAACCCTGAAAAAATTTCCAGCCAATCGACGAGACAGCCAGCAGTGATAGCGCACAAAGTGCAAGTAACAGTATTGTTTTTTGCATCATTGCTGATGCTGAGTTCCTGTACTCCGACAGATAAGAGCGACCGACGCCTTGCCACTGAAGACGCCATTGATGAAGTGGTGAAACAACAGAACGAGCAACCCGCGAGCACGAAAAATGTTCCTGCGGAGGTAAATAAAGCATTGCTGAACAACCAAACCCTTGCATCCGGCGGTTTGGCAAAAAACAGCAGTGAGCGTTTTGATGTCTCGGTTAACAACGTCGCTGCAAAAGCGTTTTTCCTCGGCTTGGTAAACGGTACAGGCGTCAATGTAGTCGTGCACCCGGAAGTATCCGGAACTGTAACGCTCGACTTAAAAAATGTGACTGTCGACGATGTGTTGCGTGTTACGCGCGATATTTATGGTTACGAGTTTAAGCGCGATCGTGGAATCTATACCATTTACTCTAACGCCATGCGCACGCAAGTTTTTCCAATTAATTATTTGGATGTACAACGTGTCGGCGTTTCAGATACCAGCGTACTGATTGGCCGCGCACCCACCTCAAATGATGATTCCTCTGGCTCAGGAGGCGGCGGTAACACCACCAGTGAGAACGCTAATTTGTTGAGCATGATCCAAACTGCTGAACAGCAAAAAGGTGGCGGCGGGGTCGAGCTTTCACCAGGCTCACGGGTGCAAACCCTCAACCGTACCGATTTCTGGGCATCACTTGAGAACACGCTAATTTCCATTATCGGCGGTGAAACTGAAAGCCGATCGGTAATGATGTCGCCCCAAGCCGGTATGGTGGTAGTTAAAGCCATGCCCCATGAATTAAATGCCGTGCGCGATTTTCTGGAGCGCTCGCAATTAAGTATCAAACGACAAGTAATTCTGGAGGCAAAAATCCTCGAGGTGCGATTGAGCGAAGGTTTTGAAGCTGGAGTGAATTGGAATGCAATTAGCGGGCAACTTATTGCGACTAAAAATGTTCAGGATGGCTATCCGATTAATACGGATGGATCCAGTGCTTTGGTAGGGGAATTCCGGCCCGTCCCGGATCCTCTCTTGTACGGATCAAAAATCAGTACCACGGTCGCTGGTTTGATCCAAGTAACCGATATTACGCAACTGCTGTCGCTACTGGAAACGCAAGGTGCGGTGCAAGTGCTTTCCAGTCCACGCGTGTCAACGGTAAATAACCAAAAAGCTGTGATTCGTGTCGGTTCGGATGAATATTTTGTCACCGGTATTTCCAGCGATAACACGTCAACTGCCGCATCGGTAACCAGCACGCCCAATATCGAACTGACGCCTTTTTTCAGTGGTATTTCATTGGATGTGACACCACAAATTTCCGATACCGGCGAAGTAATTCTCCATATCCATCCGGTAGTGAGTAACGTCGAAGATCAACAAAAAGTATTTACCGTGGGCGATGAGGAGTTTGCCTTGCCCTTGGCGCTGCGCGGTATTCGGGAGTCCGACAGTATTGTAAAAGCGGCAAATGGCCAGGTAATCGTGCTGGGTGGATTGATGACTGAATACAGCGACGATAAGGACGGCAAGCGCCCTTGGATCGGAGAAATTCCGGTGGTCAATACGCTCTTTAAAACCAAAAGCAAAGTCGGATTAAAAACCGAGCTGGTTATTTTGCTGCGCCCGATTGTAGTGGATGACAAAGTGTGGGATGACCAGGTAAACGAAGCGCAAAGCAACATGCAGCGTATGGGTGATGCCTACAGGAGTCAGTGGTAGGCATAAAGGGCAGCGACACCAAGTCACTACAATTTTTAATCATGAGCAGGAATAAATCGCAAACGTACCGATTGTTTGCATGAGAGGTTTTCCATGTACCGTCAACATTTTGGTTTGAAGGAGCATCCCTTTTCGCTAACGCCGGATACACAATTTTATTTTAACAGCCAAAGCCATCGCGAGGTGTTAAGTACACTCTTGCTCGCGCTTCGCCACAGCGAAGGTTTTATTAAAATTGTGGGCGAAGTGGGCACTGGAAAAACCCTGTTGAGTCGCAAGTTATTGGCCAGCCTCGGCGATACCTATATTACGGCTTATATTCCCAATCCGTTTCTTACGCCCGATGAGCTTAAATGGTTTTTAGCTGAAGAAATTGGCATCGCTTACTCTCCGGAAATCCCGTCATACCAATTATTAAAGGACATTAACTTGCGGCTGGTTGAGTTGGCTCAGCAAAAACGGCAAGTCGTGTTAATTGTCGATGAAGCCCAGGCGATGCCGCGCGAGACGATTGAATCGCTGCGGTTGCTGACTAATCTTGAAACTGAAAAAAGTAAATTGTTGCAAGTAGTGTTGTTCGGCCAACCGGAACTGGATGAGCTATTGGATCGCCCGGACTTACGTCAGCTCAAGCAGCGCATTGTGTTTTCCGAATATTTACAGACTATTCCTAAAACGAGTTTGCCGGACTATCTCGCGTATCGCTTAAGCTCGGCAGGTTATCGCGGCGCCGCATTATTTTCCTTTTCGGCAACCGCTCTGCTTTACAAAGCCTCTGGCGGTGTGCCGCGTTTGATTAATGTGATTGCCCACAAAGCGATGCTCGCCGCTTATGGCCAAGGTTCAAACCGCGTCAATCGCAGCCATATGGTGCGTGCGATTGCCGATACCGCCGAGAGCAGGTCATTAGGCCGCTGGTTAGCACGGCGCGATTACTGGTTATGGCCGATGGTTGCCGCAAGTGCGGCAGCAGCAATTGTAATCATGCCCGGCCTATTGGGAGGCATTTGATGAGCTTGCTCAACGATATGCTGTGCGACTTGTCCCATCAGCAAAAACCGGCTGAGACTGCGATCAATACGCAGGAGTCGCTGCAGGACTTTAATGAGCAGGAACAACGTGAATTGTTTGCTCACACTCGCGCAGTAAAACCCATGCCGCGTACATTAATGCCGAGCCTGGTTATTTTTGTTGCAGTGCTTGCACTTTTTTCGTTCTGGAAAATGGATTTTTTTCATAATGCGGGCAGCGGGACAGCAAATATTGCCATCGATGTTCCGCTTCCTCCGGTACAAAATCCAGGTGGTCAATCGAACGCAAATCCCGCGACGCTTGCACCAGTCAATGCAGTTGCAATGGATAGCAATACGCTTGAACCTGCGTTGGGGGCGCGTATTACCGCTCTCGAAACCGCTATTAATAATTTATCGGCAGCTGTCAGCAATGCCGATAATAATGAAGTCGGTGAGCCCATTGCCGACCCCGATTTTGCGCAGGTCTCTGGCTATGAAAATGCATTTACCGAGCCGGAGGCGCAGGAAGCTGCGCAATTAGCGCAGGCTGACGAATTTTCCCAGTTGGCGGACGAAGAGTTGGCGCAATCGGTGAGCGTGCAAGATCCTTTTAATCAAGACCCATCTGCACCTATGCGAGAAGCGCAATCGCAACTGGCGCCGATCGATGAGCAAGCGCAAGGGGAATCCCAGTTTTCCATAGCGCCCAATGTGAAATGGCAGGATCAGCAACAAGCAGAACAAGCAAACCAATTAGCTGCGCGTGGCCAGGCAGATATCGCAATTGCAAAATTGCAAAATTATATTGCTACCGCCGAACAGCCGCGTGAATCAGTGAAAGTTTTGCTGGATATTTTTGCTTCGCAAGACAACAGTGCAGCCATGCAAACATTGCTTGCGCGCGCCGATTATTTATCACCGTTGGAGAAATATTTTTACAGCGCCAAGATTGCTGTTGCCCAGCAGAAAGATGCGCAGGCCATTCAAATATTGGAAGCACATCTGGACGAAGCGGATCAGGATGAAAATTACCGCGCACTGCTCGCTGGGCTCTATCAACGCACAGGCATGCATTTGGAGGCAGCTAATCATTATCGGCGCTTACTGGCTGTGTTTGGTGATAAACCTGCCTATTGGCTGGGGTTTGCATTATCGCAAGATGCACTTAATCAACCACAAATAGCAGCCCAGGCCTATCAGCGGGTGAATCAGTACACCGACCTGCAACCTCAGGTGCGCACTTATGTTGAGCAGCGCATCGCCGCATTGCAGCAGTAACGAATAGGAGCCGGTTAAATAGTTATGACAAACACCTTCACCCAAAAACGTATTCGCATCGGCGATTTACTCGTCGAGAAAAATATGATTTCCGAAACCCAGTTGCAACACGCATTGCAGGAGCAAAAGCTGTCGGGACGCAAACTGGGTGCGACACTGGTTGAGCTTGGATACGTTGAAGAAAATGCGCTGCTGAGTTTGCTGTCGGCACAACTCAATATTCCATTTGTGGAATTAAAACAATTTCGCTTTGATCGCGAACTGGTACAGAAATTACCGGAAACCAGCGCGCGCCGCTATCGTGTCATGTTATTGCGCGAAGACTTTGATGGCTTATTGCTGGGAATGGCTGACCCCACCGATATTTTTTGTCTAGATGAATTACAGCGCATCCTGCAAAAAAACCTGAAACCCGCTGTAGTGCGTGAGTCAGAACTACTGGATATTCTCGATATCGCTTATACCCGCGCCAGTGAGATTGCCACGCTTGCCGGCGAATTGGATGAAGAACTACAAGAATCAGCACTTGACCTTGCTGATTTTGCGGTAGATGCCACAGATAGCGAAGCTCCCGTAGTAAAACTTCTGCAAAAGATATTTGAAGAAGCCATTAACACCAAAGCATCGGATATACATATCGAACCCGACGAAAAAGTATTGCGCATTCGCAACCGCATCGATGGTGTATTGCTTGAGCAGGTGATGAATGAGAAGCGTATCGCCTCAGCATTGGTGGTGCGCCTGAAGTTAATGTCAGGCATGGATATTTCAGAAAAGCGTTTGCCGCAAGACGGCCGCTTCAACCTGAAAGTAAAACATCACAATATCGATGTGCGTATTTCCACTATGCCCGTGCAATTTGGCGAGTCAGTGGTGATGCGTCTGCTCGACCAAACTGATGGCGTGCGCCCCTTGAGTAATGTGGGTATGCCGCCGCAATTGATTGACCGCTTCCGTAAAGCGATCACCCGTCCGCATGGTTTGGTGTTGGTCACCGGGCCTACGGGAAGTGGTAAAACCACAACACTCTACGGCGCCTTGTCAGAATTAAATAAGCCCGAGAAAAAAATTATTACCGTGGAAGATCCGGTTGAATATCGCCTGCCACGTATTAGCCAGGTGCAGCTGCACGAAAAAATCGGTTTGAATTTCGCGAGTGTATTGCGCGCAACTTTGCGCCAAGACCCGGACATTTTGTTGGTAGGCGAGATCCGCGACGCAGAGTCTGCAGAAATTGCGCTGCGAGCCTCAATGACCGGTCACATGGTGTTATCCACATTGCACACCAACGATGCTGTAACTTCGGCATTAAGGTTGATGGATATAGGTGTAGATGGCTATTTAGTGGCAACTGCGCTGAAAGCAATTGTCGCCCAGCGGTTGATCCGCCGTATTTGTAATAGCTGTATTCAACCTTACACGCCTGATCCTAACGAACAGCAATTATTGGCAACAATCGGCAAGGGACGGGATTTTACTTCTATCCAGTTTAAGCAGGGTGCAGGTTGTCCCCATTGCCATAACACGGGTTATCGCGGGCGCATCGGTATTTTCGAAATGTTGGAATTAAATCAGGCAATGGCGGAAGCCCTGCGCGTCAATGATATTAATGGATTCACTCGCGCCGCCTATGCTGTACCTAATTTTGTCACGCTGAGTGAGTCTGCCTTGGGTTATGCAATTGACGGCATTACAACCCTTGAAGAAGTGATGACCATTTCGGCGCAGATTGATGATGTTTAATTTCTACTATTACCCGATGAGCAACGAAAAATTGCGATGCGCAAATAATTCTCGATACGTAATAAATAACTATGGCAATTTATGACTTCAAAGGCCGAAATGGTGAAGGCCGTTTGATTACCGGACAAGTGGAGGCATCGAGCCAGGATGCCGCCGCCAATCAGCTATTGGGTCGTGGTGTAACACCGGTTGAAGTCAAAGAGTTTATTGCACAATTAAGTCTTTCCGAGCGGTTTGCGCGTGCCACCAATCGCGGGCGCGTTGAAACGGTAGAGTTGATTATGTTCTGCCGGCAGATGCACACCATTAGCCGCGCTGGCATCCCCTTGGTGAAGGGGTTGCGTGGTTTGGCTGCGTCGTTACGCAATTATACATTTCAGCAAGCGCTGAACGATATTGTGGAACGCCTGGAAGCAGGGGTTGAATTATCGAGTGCGATGCGTGCCCACCCCAAAATTTTCAATAACTTGTTCGTGAGCCTGGTGAGTGTGGGTGAAAACTCCGGTCGCCTGGATCTGGTATTTAAGCAGCTGAGTGATTACATGGAGCGCGATCTTGCCACCATGAAAAGTATCAAAACTGCCTTGCGTTATCCCTCGTTCGTTTTGATTGCCATCTCAATTGCTATCGTAATTATTAACATCAAGGTGATTCCCGCTTTTGCTGGCATGTTTGCAAAATTTGGAGCACAGCTGCCGTTGCCAACACGCATTCTGATTGGCATTTCCGATTTTTTTGTCGATTACTGGATGTATCTGCTGGTGGTAGTCGTTGCGGTGATCGCCTGGGCTTATCACTACGTCCATACACCTGAAGGCAGTCGCGTATGGGGGCGTAAAAAACTTCGCTTGATAGTAGTGGGCGATATTATTGAGCGCGCCTCGCTTGCGCGCTATGCGCGTTCGTTCGGATTAATGTTGAATGCCGGGTTACCACTATCCAATGCCTTGGAACTATGCGCTCGTGCAGTCGACAATCCTTACCTTGGCGATAAAGTCCGTGGCATCCGCGCTGGGATAGAGCGGGGTGAGGGATTGTTCCAGACGCATTTAATCAGCGGTATGTTTACCCCCTTGGTATTACAAATGATTTCGGTAGGGGAGGAGAGTGGCCAAGTAGATGCGCTGCTGGCAGAGGTGGCTGCGTTTTATGAAAGTGAAGTGGAGTACGACGTAAAACAACTCAGTGACCGAATCGAGCCAATTATGATTGTAATCATGGCTGCGTTTGTCACCGTACTTGCCTTGGGTATTTTCTTGCCCATGTGGGATATGTACAGCATTCAAAAGTGAGGCGCTTTTGATCCAGACTTACCACCATGGGCGATTCGAATTTTTTGTTGTAGTTATCGTGATCGCTATAATCGCACTCGCTGCCTTAAGCCGTTATTCCTTAATGGCAGAGGACGCGCGAATTTTGCGTCTGGAAATTATATCTAACCATTTTATGACAGGCGCCGCTAACGCCCGCGTCCAGTTTTTAATAGCAAATGTTGCGGTTAACAAACCGGTAAAACTCGGTGGTATCGACAAACCCGTTTATTTTTCCGAGCAAGGCTGGCCTGTATCCATCCACCAACCGATAACTCTTAATTACCGCCCTACGGAAGACGATTGCTATCAGCTTTGGCATTTGCTACTTCAGAATCCGGCACCCATCGTAAAAGGATCAGCAAAAAATCGTGGTCAATACAGGGTATTTGCATTAGCTAATAACTGTCGCTACGAATTTTCAGACGGCACTGCTTATTTTGATTATTTCCCATTGGATGGGAGGTTAACTTTCAGTGCGAAATAGCATGAAATTTTTCAGGTATATTCGCTTATAAACTGGCATTCAGCGGAGTTTTAGCTATATTTTGTTTTAACGAAATACGTTTTTGTTCGTAAATACCCTAGGTATTTTTGAACCCAAGGATGTCTCACTTATAAAGCTGGATCTACTTAGTACCAGCTATTGAATTTTAACTACTGTCCTTAATAGCACTGGGGGTTTTTATGAAACAACAATCGGGTTTTACATTGATTGAATTAATTGCAGTGATTGTGATTTTGGGTATTTTGGCGGCGACTGCCATTCCAAGATTTGTGGATATGTCTGATGCGGCTGAAGATGCTGCTTTGGATGGTGTTGTAGGGGCTATGGCAAGTGCAATGGCAATGAATTATGCAGCGGCCGTTGCGAAATCCGCCGGCATTCAGACATCGGGTACATCTGCTCACGTGGCGGTAACGGATTGCGATGATATCGGCGCTATCCTGGTGGGAGGAATTCCTACGGGCTACACAGTTGCTGCAACGGCTATTACAACCTTGGGAGCCACTGCAGACTGTACTGTAACGCAAACGTCTTCGAATAAAACTGGAATATTTCAAGGGATAGGAGCCCCATAGTGCGCGCCCATGATGACCAATAAGTTCAATTGGGGATTCACATTAATTGAATTAATAAGTGTGATGATTCTTGTGGGAATTATTTCAGTAGTGCTTTTATCTCGGATGAGTGTGGTGGGTGTTAGTGCAGTTCAATCAAGCCGCGATGATGTCATCGCGGCTTTATTTTTTGCCCAGCAACAAGCTATGATGCGTTCCACTATCACGGTGGTGATTACCACCAATTCAATAAGCGTAAACGAAAACAATGTACCTATTCAGGTATCGACTGATTACTATCCGTTGGGTATGCCCTCTGGGGTAAGTGCTTCACCGATAACTCTTATCTACGACAAACTGGGTCGAACAACCGCAACCAATATTACACTTACCGGCTCGGGTAATAGCAGCGGTGCGTCTGCCCGCATTCGTGTAGAGGCCAGCGGTTATGCCTTCGCAAATTAGCCAATCTAATAAAAAATATTTTTCTCAAAAAGGCGTTAGCCTTATTGAGATGATTGTGTTTATTGTTGTAGTCAGTATTGCGCTATTAGCCTTAGTCGGCGTTTATAACCAGGCAATGACACGCAACGTAGATCCGCTAATCAGAGTTCGCTGTCTCGAAGCTGCGCAATCTCTGCTCGATGAAATTCTTTTACTCAAATACGACAGTGCTACACCCACCGGCGGTGTCCCTGCATGCGGCACGCCTGCAGGCTCGGTGTGTAACAACACGCCTGATCCTGCAACCCGTGATTACAACGATGTAGACGATTACGCTGGTTGGAGCGATGCGCCTTACACGGGTTATACGCGCACAGTCTCTGTTACTACCAACAACAACATTAAATTAATTCAGGTCAGTGTCCGTGCTCCCTCTGGCGATACGGTTTTATTAGCGGCAGAGCGAGCTAATTTTTAATGAATACCTATTCGCAGTGGCGACCAGAAATTCTTAATAAAAAAAATGCCGGATTCACCTTGATTGAATTAATCGCGGTGATTGTCATCCTGGCAATAGTTGCGACTATAGGCACCGGCTTTGTCGTGAAAACTACAGAGGCTTATCAAAGCACTCAGGCTCGTGCGCTTTTGGTCAATACTTCCCGTCAGGCGATAGAGCGCATGACTCGCCAGCTTCGAGTTGCCTTGCCATATTCAATTCGTATATTGAACGGCGGTACTTGCGTTGAATTTATGCCCATTGCTGCCGGTGGAAATTATTTTGACCCTGTTCCTGATGCGGGTAATGGCGCAAGCGCTACGGCAACTATCCCGGCGTCACCAGTGGTAGTCGACTTCGGTACAGCTCGTCATCTGACTATAGGTGCAATGCAGCCTGGTGAAATCTATGCTGCTACAGCGGCATCAAGGGTTGGCTATAACGGCTACGCATCCGGTAGCTTGCAATTGTCAGCAGCTAAACAATGGCTGCGTAATTCCATTAACCGACGTTATTATTTATTGGATAATCCTCAGGCGTTTTGTGTTGTCAGTTCAGAACTGCGCTTTTACAGCAATTTAGGAATAACTGACAGCCTGACTCCTCCCGCAGGGGCTTTCGATATTCTGGCCCGCAATGTGACTGTAGTAGCGCCGTTCAGTTTGCAAAACAGCGCCGAAAATCGTAATGCTCGAATTAATATTTCGTTAGCATTTTCACAGGCTGGAGAAACAATCACCTATACCCAGGGAGTATTGATTCGCAATGTTCCCTAATACGCACGCTAGTTCACGTTTAAATTCACAGCGCGGTTTTCTGTTGCCGCTAGCTTTATTTATATTAGTGGTGATGGGGGTACTAGCCTTGACTATTTCCCGCACTAGCACCCAGACACAAATTTCGGGTGTTCAGGAACTCACGAATGTCCAATCATTTTATGCCGCAGAAAGTGGTGCCCAACGCGGCATGCAGAGGTTATTTCTCTCCAATACCACTCGCAACGCAACGGATGCGGCCTGTGCAGCTATGGCGATCAATCATAATTTTGCCAATATAAATGGATTAAAAATTTGCACTGCTACTGTGACTTGTACTTGTCGTTATCGCGATAACACCCTGTGTAATGCGGGTGCAGCAGCAAATTATGTAGCCTCGGCGTCACAAGGAGTGACTAAAAGTTTTTATACGATTACGAGTGTGGGGGCGTGCGGCCAGGAGTATTTCAGGTCTGTGCGCACAATTCAGGTTGGTGCCTATCTGGATCAAGAATAAATGTGCGCTTTGCTGAGTTTTTGGCGTTATTTTTTATCTACTTTTATGTTCAAACTGGCAATTTTTGTTGCCGTATCTTTTTGTATTCCATCATTAGCGGCGACCTATAACCTGAGCACTGGCTCATATCCTCCCTGTGTGGGAGGTAACTGGAATGGTAATACCTGTAGTAATGGACGCGTGACCTTGGCGGGTGGTGATATTGTCATAGCAAATTCAAGCCTAACTATTTTTGCCGATAATGGATTTTCCCTCGCCGGTAATACTATCGGTGCAGCCGGAGTCAACATCAATTTAACCTCAAACTACGGAACCATTACTGCGTCTGGCACGAATACTATTTATGGTTCAGTTAACGGGGGTAGTGGAGTTGTAACGCTGGTTAACACAACGGTGAACGGGACGTTAACCTCAAATGCCCCCATCAGTTTGACGGGTGGCGGCGTCACTGGTTTGGTTACTAGCTCCAGCAATACGATTACTACTAATGGAACTAATTTGGGGGGAGGTGCTAGGGCACAGTCTGGAATGTCAATTACCGGCGGAACCCTGGCCGGTAGTTTTGTAATGACATCCGTTAATCCTGCGACTTTTTCCGGTGTGACTATGACTAGCGGCAGTATTACGGGCGCAAGTACAGTAACTATCCAAAATGGAAGCACGCTAGGCTCGAGCTCGTCAGCAATTACCATCAATAGCACCAGTGGTGCCATTACCGTTGATAATTCAACCGTGTATGGCGCTTTAACTGCACCTAATTATTCAACGGTAAATGTCAGTAACGGCGGTGCGGTTTACGGCACTTGCCAACCTAATTCAACACCCGCTAATGCCTGCAGTTCTTCGCCCCCGGCGCCAGTGAACTGTTCGAATGGCTTATCCAGCGGTATTACCGGAAGTTATTACAACAATCGGTTGTTAACTGAGCCTGCAACTGCGACGCGCCTGGATGCGCCGATTGATTTTGCTTGGGGCAGTGGTGTGCCAGGGCCTGCAGGCGTAGGTGCTGATGGTTTTTCCACTCGATGGAGTGGATACATACGGGTAACCCAATCGGGGGCTTATCGTTTCCAAACGGTTTCTGATGACGGTGTCCGTTTAAGTATTGGTGGCAACCTTGTCATTAATAACTGGACGGATCATTCAGCTGCTACAAACACAACGGGTGATATCAATCTGGTTGCCGGTCAGACTTATTCCGTCGTATTGGAATATTACGAAAATGGTGGTGATGCAACGATCCGTTTGCAGTGGCGTTTGCCCGGCGCGAGTACATATGTGGCGATTCCTGGTGGGCCGACACCGACCTTGGGTGCGGGGTTATACGAATGCACGCCGGTTTCGGTACAGCCGATTAGTTCCTGCCCGACTGGCGCTAATTTGGTGGCCGGAATTACCGGGAATTATTTTAATAATCAGACCCTGACCGCTCCTGCAGCTGCCACTCGTGTTGACGGGCCAATTTATTTTGATTGGGGGACAGGAGCTCCAGGGCCAACAGTTATTGGTGCAAATACTTTTTCCGTGCAGTGGAATGGTTACGTGCAGGTAACCCAGTCGGGTCTACATCGATTCCAAACAAATTCGGATGACGGTGTACGTTTGACTGTGAATGGTGTTTTGCTAATTGATCAATGGAATGATCACTCGGTGACCACGCATACATCTGCGGCTTTAAATCTACAAGCAGGCAAGGCATATCCCATTAAAGTAGAGTTCTACGAAAATAGTGGTTTTGCGGTAATGCAGCTGGCTTGGCAAACACCAGGCAATACGTCCTACGTTGCGATTCCTATCGGAGTAAATGCGAACCCGGTTACGAGTGCAGGCTTGTATCAGTGCAACACAGTAGCTAGCTATAAAATTTCTCACAGTGGAACTGGAATTACTTGCGCTGGTGAAGTGATTACTTTTACCGCTTTAGACGCGGCGGGCAATCCCATAGCGCCTGCGAATGGAACAACAATTACGCTGGGCACAACGTCCACAGCCAGCCAATGGGTCGGTGGCAATTCAGCTACGTTTGACGGCGTTGTGACTGAAGTTAAAAAAGTATTGCGTCAGCCGTCAGCGGCGACAGTAAATATCAACGTGATTGATAATAACGGAAAAATCGAATCGATTGATCCCAGCATCGTATTTGCAGATGCGGCTTTAAAATTCAGTGATATGCCCACAGAAGTAGCGGGTATTGTAGATAACAATCCCACTCTCAGAGCGATAAGGACTGATCCAAATACCGGAGTTTGTGTTCCTCAACTTAACGGTGACAGAACCACCAGGCTTGCTTTTTCCTGCATAAACCCGACTAGTTGTATCAACGGTCAGAAGCTCACATTAAATAATCTGGAAGCAAAGGCGAACAATATTGGATCGACGATTACTTACAATTCGGTAACCTTAAATTTTAATGCTTCAGGTATTGCCAGTATCCCTTTCAAATATACCGATGTCGGTCAAGTGCAACTGCATGCACAAGTGGATTTGCCTGGTTCAACTAATGACCCCGCAGTGACGTTGGTGGGTAATAGCAATTCTTTTACCGTCAAGCCTCATGCCATTGTTGTGACCGGAGCGGTGCAAACACTCCCGCCGTACAAAGCCAATCCTGGTGGTACTAGTATCGCCGCAGTTACTGCGCAGTTTGTTGCCGCCAATGAGCCATTTAATGTTTCTGTCGAAGCTAGAAATGGTGCTGCACCAGCAGCACTTACTCCAAATTTCGGCCGTGAAATTCAGCCGGAAACCAAGTTTTTAAAAATTAAAACAAAATCACTTGTTTATCCTTCAGGTGGTACAGCCACAGCGCTGGCGGGAATTGCAGAGCCCGCATCTACTATGACTCAAGGGGCTTTTTTATTTAGCAATGCGCGTTGGAATCAGGTAGGAAGTATTCTTATAGAGCCTTATTTTGATGATAACGATCCCGCTACGACAAATGACGGCGATTATTTGGGGGGTGGGGATATCCTAAATTTGTTGGCTAGTCCAACGGTTGGCAGATTTTATCCCGACCATTTTTTAGTGACTAAATCAGAGCTGGTAAATAGTTGCACCACATTTTCTTATATTGGGCAGCCAGCGTCACTGAAGTATACCGTCGAGGCTCGTGAATATCGGAGTTCCAGTTCCAGCACTACTTCAAGTACAAGTTCGAGTCAGACTTCTGCTGCCTTGACTAACTACAACTCAGCCTATGTAAATGGTGTTAATAATTTACCCGTTTTGACATATGTAGCTGAAAATAATAATTCAGGAACAGATTTGGGCGGCAGGGTTAATGATGGAGTTGCTACAAAAAGTTGGACTAATGGCTCGCTCACAGTAGAGGCGCCCAATGCGGTGTTCGGCCGATTGAGTTCAGCGCCTTTTGTGGATGGTCCTTACCCAAGCACCCAAATCGGCATTAAGTTAGCTGATAATTTTGATTTTAGGCGTATCCTGCCCAGCAGCCTGGATATGGATGCTGCATCTATTGGTAACTGTTCTGTTGCAACATGCTCTGCAAAACAGTTGGGCTCGACGTTAAATTTACGCTATGGGCGTTTACGTCTGGATGATGCCTTTGGTCCTGAAACTGCCAATCTGCCGGTAAATTTTGTTACTGAATTTTGGGCGGGCAGTTTTTTTGTGACAAATGTAAATGATAGCTGCACAAAAATCTTGCGCAGTGCAATTATTTATCCAGCAGGTAGTATTCTTTCACCATCCAATCTAACCGTTGCGTTAACCGGTGGATCGACTACCGGTTCCTATTCGTCCATGAGCACGACGGAGGTTGGCTTCACTAATGGTAATGCGCAGCATTTTTTTACTGCGCCTACAGGAAGCGGGCAGGGAAGTTTTAATGTGAATGTTGATTTAACCAGTTATCCCTGGTTGCGTTTTGATTGGAATCAGGACGGAAATTATTCTGATACTGCTTTGCCTACTGCTCGATTTGGTTTTGGGCAATACCGTGGTCACGACCGAGTGATATACTGGCGCGAGAAATTTAATTAAGAAGATGTACTTATGGAAATGACCATCACCACCCCAAGTTTATTATTTCCTGCCATTTCGCTATTGATGCTGGCGTATACAAATCGTTTTGTGGTGCTGACTAATGTAATCCGTCAATTAAGTAATCTTGAAGATGCCCATTCAAAAAATGTGGTAGTACGGCAGATAGAAAATTTACGCCTGCGTGTACAAGTTATCCGGCAGATGCAGGCCTACGGCGTGCTTTCGTTTGTTTTATGCACCATGTCCATGTTTTCCTTATTATTGGCCTGGCCTTTAACCGGACAGTTTTTATTTGCAGTCAGCTTATTGTTATTGGTAGTTTCGCTAACTTTTTCATTTTATGAAGTTAATATTTCAACCAAAGCAATAAACATTGAGTTAGAAAAGTTTGATGCTAAGTTGGCCGAAAAAAATAAGCAGCCCTAAGCTGCTTATATCTTCCGTTTTATTCCTGCAAATCGATCAGTAGGGTTTTTCGGTGGAAGATTCGAGCCTGATGTCCACTGCCAAATCATCTGCAATTTTGTCAAGATAGTCATAGAGCTCATTCATATCGACTGATTTGGGTACCTCAATAACCCCTGTTGCCTCAAATAGGGGTTCGCCCGACCAGGGCATACTTGAGCAAGCCGTTTCCAGCTCGCCCATGTTAATATGGCGGACAGCGAAGGCTTGGGCGATTTCCCGCACAATACCGGGTCTGTCATTGCCTACCACACTAAAGCTAAATTCACGGCAATCTGGCTTAGTGGCATTGACTGCATCTTCAATGACGATCTTAAAACCTTTGTCAGATAGTGCGTTTAAGGCAGCACGCAATTCGCTTTGGTGGATATCTGCCACCGCAACCTGAAGGATTCCAGCAAATTTACCGGCGAGTTGAGCCATACGGCTTTCCAGCCAGTTGCCATGGTGATCGCTAATTGCTTGGGCCAGTTGCTCAACCACACCG
>DATIDX010000037.1:0-3708 GCA_035456025.1 Cellvibrio sp.
TGCATGAATGCCTTCTTTTGCGTCGACAATATACACATCACGCATATCAGCTAATTGCGAGCGCACGGCCTCGGTGATACCGGCAGAGAAATAATCCGCATCACCTTTTTCGTTCATCAGGTTTTGGAAATCGGCGATCTCGACATAATTGGCGGCATAACCGGGAACTAACCAGCGCGGAATAAAATAAAAGCCGGCGACGATAAAGGTGAGCAAGCATGCAGTTAGTGGATAGCGATAGGCGACTATTTTTTTATTGAAGCCACGCAAAAAATAAAACAGGTGATCGCGCCAACCAATGCCGGACGGTTTGATCAGATACACTCGAATTTTTTGTTCGATGTTTTTTAAGGTTTGCATGCCCAGGCGTTTGGCAGGCGAAGATAGAGTTAAGCGGATTTCATCGTAGACCGTTTGCGAAATACAAATACCGTCGGGCACGGCGAGCGGCTCAAGGCGTGCAGCAATGTTGACGCTATCACCAAACACTGCACCATCGCGGAGCATGACTTCACCTTTGTGCAATCCGATACGGGTTTGCAGCGGTGGCAATTTTTTATCGCGCGCTTCGTTGAACGCTTGCAGATGTTGTTGGATGGCGATGGCGGCGGCAGATGCGCTGGTCGCTGAATTGAACCGGGCGAATATTGCGTCGCCCACAAATTCCACCAGATGCCCGCCTTGCTGTTCAATATGCGACAGTAAAATTTTGCGGTAGTCGCCCAACATTTCTACCGCCATAGCCTCATTGCGCCCCATGAGGCGCGAATAGCCGACTATGTCGGTGAACATAAGTGTCTGTTCACAATGTTGGTTGTGTTCGGCGACCATGATGCAGTCGGCTCTCCGTGCGATAGCGTTTAATGGTGATCGGTAAATTATGATCCTTGTCACTCATAAGCGGACATAGGTTGCGCTGATTATTGAAGGTTTGGGTGACAATAACAATCAATCTGAAGATAGTGTCGATCAACGTGCGTTAATGCACAGGTTTGAAAAGATTTTGGCGCCAAAAATGACTGCCTTCACCTTTATGGGGTTATGATTATCCGCAACCTATCAACTATTCCAAGAAGCCACCGCCATGTTAGAGAACGTCAGCTTATTCGCCGATGTACCACCGCATTTGTTAGCGGAGTTGGAAAAACTGAGTGCGCTGCGCAAATACCCGAAAAATACCGTTTTGGTGACCGAGGGTGATGAATCCACCCATATGTACATCATCCGCAAAGGAACGGTGAGCGCTTACCTGAATAATGAAGATGGCCGCCAGGTCAATTTGAATTACATGCACGAGGGCGAATATTTCGGTGAGCTGGCGCTGATCGATGGGCAGCCTCGCTCCGCATCAGTCATCACGATCACCGATTGCGAAATTATTCTGGTGTCGCGCGCGAGCGTGCATGAATTAATTGTGAAGCATCCCGAATTTGCGCTGGTGTTATTAACCGAGCTGACTCGCCGTGTGCGCGCCCTGACGGACAGCGTAAAAGACATGGCGTTGCTGGATGTATACGGCCGCGTAAGTGCAGCGCTGGAAAAATTGAGCGATGAAAATAAACGCATCCACAATCCGAAAGTGACGCACCAGGATATTGCCAACATGGTGGGTTCGTCGCGCGAGATGGTAAGCCGGATTATGAAGCAGTTGCTGATCGGGGAATATATTGAGCAGTGCCCAAGTTACATCGAAATTAAAAAGCCCCTACCACGTTACTGGTAAGGGCTTTTGCTGAATGCGCGTTGTTACTCGATTAGAAAGCTGAAATTAAAAATCCGATTTAACATTCCCAATTAGAAGTCATAGTTAAACCCTAACGAGAACCCGAGGCCGCGCGGTAATTTCTCACCATCGATACTGGTATCCTCAAGCGTGGATGACAAATCCAGTTTCAGGAAGCGAAACATGGTTGCACCGACACTCAGGTAGGAAAGTTCATTGCCGGCAAAATTGCGACTCGCGCCTGCGCGCAAGCTATTGAACCAGATATTCTCAAAGGTGTATGCCGTGCTGATGGTACCCCACTGAGTCTCAAAACCGGCTGGGTCGCGCACTGCATTGGTATCGAACGCAGAGAACACTCCCCAACGCTTCTCTGCGCTTACCCAGGCACCTTCCAATTTCAATTGATGCTCGGCCACGTAGGTTTCAGTGGTTTGTAAGGCATCGCGTATTTCCGGATTGTTGATTCCACTGTAGTCGACATCAGGAAAATCAAATTCCGGCTCGGTAACGTTTAGGAGCGTTGCACCCAGACGATAGCGCTCCGCCTCCCAGAGCACACCTAAATCGATGCCAAACTTATTTTGGGTGACGAAATTGGCATCGAGGGTATCCTCAAAAGTGTCTTCCGCATCGGTGAGGTCACCAAAGCGTGTAGTGATACGGGTCAATCCAACCTGAGTCATCTTGGGTTTCACGCCCAAAAATAATTTGCCATTGTCATCGGCATAGAGCGGGCGGCTATAGCTACCAGCGAACTCGACTACTTTCGCAGCGCGAGTCAATAACAGGCTGTCATTATCGTAGGTGGCGCTGACATCGCGAGTGTTGGGATCGAAAGTCAAATGCAGACCGCCGCTTAAATCGAAGGTGGTTGCAGGGTCACCCGGTTGCAGATTGTAGGCGGCCTTCAGTTCTGCCAGCGCGGTATCCGCATTGAATTGGATGTCTTCGGTGAGCCCCACCGCCGAGGCGTTGACCCAGCCGGTCACATCAAATCTCAGGGTTCCGCCCAGCACATCTTTATTGATTAAAATCGACAAATCGGAACCACCCTGACCAACGGCATAGCCTTCGGTGCGGATAAACGCGAGAATCGCCGCAACCCTTGTCGCGCGATCAGCTACGCGATCAATCAGCGCTTCCAAGTCGGGATTGCTGACGTTATCGACCGATCCAACATCCGTTCCCGAGCCACCTACGCCATCCGAACTGCCTTGACTGCCATCGCCTTCCAGCGCCGCACTGGCCTCATCAATCTGGTCGACCAAGTCATCGACGTTGCCATACTCAATACTCAAGCCCAGGTTCAGATAGCCCGCTACATCCGTATCCGCACTCAGGTACTGTCGGTCAAATGCACCGCTGGCCGGGTTAGAGGAGGTCGAAACAACGCCGCCACCTTGGGTGACATCTCCCAGTGTCAAACGCGATGTATTACCTATAGCGGAAACCGTCGCCGAGCTACAGGCGAGGCTGACTGCCATCGCCATTAAACTCAGGTCACGCCGGAGAAATCGATTTGAGCCATTCATGTGTTATTACCTCAACTGAGGGATAAAAGGGGGGAATAACGCAGCAGGTTCCGAGCTGCGCTTGAGCCTTGATTATAGAAGACAATAGTGGATGTCGAGTGACAAGCTTGTTCGGATAGCAAAAAAATGCGCCGTCGGCCTGGGCAGACACAGGAAAACCGCACTGCATCAAACCACCCAAATCCAGCAAACCTTAACGATCAGGCGTGATCATGTAAATGCGCCTGCCTGTACCAACCACTGTTTTACTTGCGGCAGCGACATAGCACCCGACACCCGCTGCACTTCCCTACCCCCTTTAAATAAAATCAAGGTCGGGATGCTGCGGATGCCCCAATCCTGAGCAATAGACGACACAGCTTCGGTATTGAGCTTGGCACAGCGCAGATAAGGCTCTGACTCTGCCGCCAGGCGTTCAAAGACCGGCGCAAAACTTTGGCAGGGGCCGCA
>DATIDX010000038.1:0-13702 GCA_035456025.1 Cellvibrio sp.
TGGCCGTAAAGTCATCGGCAAAGGCATCATCACCGTATTCGCCAAAGGGATCATCTTCGCCAATAGCGGCATCGCTATTATTAGATGCAGTTGGTGCGTCAGCAAATGGATCGTCACTCAGGATTTCACCATTAACTTCTATCGGCGCACTGCTTTCAGCGCTGGTAGATTCAGCAACTTTGACCTCATTTTTTTCTGCATCGAGAATAATATCGAGCGTTACAGTGCCGCCCAGCTGGCGATCAATCACACTCAAACCCCGATGAATTTCGCTGTCGCTTTTGAAGTAATCAACGAAGCGGTTTTCAACTTCCAATTTGCTGATGCCCCACGCGCTAAATAAAACCAACAGTAATGCCACAATAATAATGCTGCCGCCGTGATGCTCGGTCAGACGGGAGAATTGGCCGGCAATCGGCAGTGAGTTGGTAGCACTAATTCGCGGTTGACCTTTTGGCAAAGCCATTAAACCTGCGGGAACGACAAGGAATGTCAGGAAGAACCCCACCACTAAACCAATCGTCATCATCCAGCCAAAATCAATCACCGGGCGAATACCGCTATCTACCAGCGACATAAAGGCCACTATCGCGGTGAGCGCCGAATACAAGCAGGGAACAACCATCGCACGCACGGCTGCCATCACCAACTCCGCTTGCTCAAGCTCGGGGGATTGCGCCTGAATTTCGCGGTAGCGCACCACCAGGTAAATGGTGAACGCAAATACAAGGATCAAAAGCAAAGCCACAAAGTTTGACGAGATAACTGTCATCCGCCAATCGATCCAACTGAGCCAACCGAGCATCAACACTACCGACATAAGGCAGGCAGTGAGCGGCAAAATTACAAAGCGCCACTCGCGGAATAAAAATGCGAGTATCACAATGATGAACAGAATCAAGGCCGCACCAAACACTACCAAGTCGCTTTTGATGTAGGTGATCATGTCTGTGGTAATCATGCTGACGCCGCCGAGGAATATTTCGGCCTTATCCTGGTAGCCCGCCACTATGTTGCGCACTATTTCCACTCGCTCGCCATCCTTAACCGCTGCCTGAGTGCGATAGGCGAGAAACTCCGCCGCGACTTTTTCCAACTCCTTTGCCTCATCCGGCGTTAACCCGGTGGTATCACGCTTTAAACGTAAGGCATCGCGGTGGCGTGCCATTTCAATGTACTCATCCTTAACTTTGAGATTGAGCAAAATCGCCGAGGTCTTGCCATCGGCGCTGAGCAACATCTTGCGATAAATGGGGCTGGTCAAAAATTCCTGCTTTGCCATAGCGCGGTCGACACCGGGCGTCAACAAGGTGCGAGTTGAGGCTTTTTGCTCTGCCAGGGGGCGCATCGGGCTATACAGCAGGGGAACATCGATCATGGAGAAGACGCTGGCCACACCGTCGACTGTTTCCAGCTCGTCAGTCAATTGTTTCAACAGGTGGACAGATTCATCCGAAAACATCTCGGCTTTGGGGGTATAGGTCAGTACTAGAAAGTCGCCATTTTGGTAGCGCTTGGAAATTTCCCGGTAGAAATCGATGGAGGTGTCGTGCTCGAGCGTGAGCGAATCGGAGGATGCATCCAGCTTCAGGTTTTTCATGGCGAACATCGCCAGGACAGTCAATATGCCCAAGAAGGCCAACATCAGAAGGGGACGGTTGATAACGACAGCGCGGTAGAATTTGTCAAGCAAACGGTAAGACGAGGAAAGTAGCTGCATGAATAAATCCAATTGGTGAATTTTCCCTGTGCGACATCGCGAATACGAAGATGTCTCAAAGAGAGGACGGCGCCATTATGCCAGCCACCCCCAGCGAAAACAGTAAAAAGGGGCTTAACTTAACCTATCGGAAACGATTTGTTACAAAAGTCAGCCAATTGGGTTTTATTTTTTGTGGCCATCACTGTGGCCGAGTGAGCGGTCTGGACATAGCACATCGCGCACCCGCTGCTTCAACTCTTTGGCCTCCGGAAAGCCGCCATCGACAACCCTGTCCCAAATCAATTGGTCATTGAGCCAGACATGGAAAATGCCCCCCGTCCCGGGACGCAACGCCACCTCATCTAACTCGCCATCGAATGTGCTCAACAACTCCTGGGCCAACCATGCAGAGCGCAGCATCCAGCGGCACATATTGCAGTAGTGAATGGTCACTTTGTGGGTTGCTGTCGGCGGCGGCAACAAGGAGGTGTTTGGGGTAGGAATATCAGCCATAAGATTGCCCTTTGGGGTATGAGTAAATAGAATTCGATGCTAGGTCATCCAACCGTCAGGGTTGACGCCAAAATAGGCAATTTCAGGGTCGACAATTGCATAAATAATGTTTAGACGACAAACAACGGAATCTGCCATGCTCAAACTTCATTTTAAGGACAATCGACGCCCGCCTGTATGGGTTGTTGAGAAACTCTTCTCGATTGGGAGCGCGGCAGACAGCCATCTGGTGATCGACGAACAGGACATAGACCCACACCACGCTAAAGTCGTTCAGGAAAACAATAAGTACTTTCTCAAAGATCACAACAGCGCCAGCGGCTGCTTCGTGAATGGCCAGCGCGTCACCCAGAAAGAAATCCTGCCCGGTGATATTATAAAAATCGGCAGTAGTGAGATTATCGTCCTCGACCCCCGCAGCCTGCCCGATAAATCCAAAGACGCCTATGTCGCCCCCTGGCGCCTCGTGTCCGACAGCAGCTGGCTCGCCGGCAAGCATTTTATCCTGCCGCCTGAGCGCAGCATGGTAATCGGGCGCGGCAACCAATGTGACATAGTAATACCTGGTACCCATTTATCGCGACGCCATACTGAAATCTGCATCGAAGGCAATCACCTGCGGATCAAGGATCTCGGTTCCGCTAACGGTACCTTTCTCAACGAGCTGCGAGTTGACAATGCAACAGCCAATAACGGCGATCGCCTGCGTCTGGATGTCTACACCTTCCGCATAGTGGCGCCGGACATCGAAGACACCAAAACCCGCATCCGCAAACCCATCGATGAACTGAGCAAACCCGTTGAACGCAAGCTGCCCAGCAGCGAACCCAAGCGCTGGAAAACCCGCCCCACTTCCCCCGGCAACCGCATTGAACCCAGCTTGCACCAAGGCCGCCGCAAGGCATGGCTGGCACTAATCGCAGCCACCCTCGTCGTCGCTGCTATCGTCACCTTTTTGTTGTGGTAGAATCCGCCGCCTGCCAGCTTGAATAATTCTTTGCACGAAACACTTTTAACCTTAGTTTCAATCAATAACCTCAGGAATCCACCATGAGTTTTGAACTTGTCCCTGCAGGCAAAAGCCTGCCCGATGACTTTAACGTCGTTATCGAAATCCCGATGAACTCCGGCATCAAGTACGAGATCGATAAAGACAGTAATTCGCTGTTTGTCGACCGCCTGGTTAGCACTGCCATGTACTACCCGTGCAACTACGGTTACATCCCCAACACTCTGTGTGGCGATGGCGATGCCGCTGACGTGCTGGTGGTGTTCCCACAACCAGTACAAGCTGGCTCAGTGATTCGCTGCCGCCCGCTGGGTGTGCTGAAGATGACTGACGAAGCTGGCGAAGATGCCAAGATCGTTGCTGTCCCACACGACAAACTCACCACCATTTACAGCGACGTAAAAACCCTGCAAGACCTGCCCGCAATTACCCTTAAGCAAATCGAACACTTCTTTGAACACTACAAAGATCTGGAAAAAGGCAAGTGGGTAAAAGTTGCCGGCTGGGGTGATCTAGAAGAAGCACGCGCAGAAATCCTGAAAGCGGCTGAAACTTATAACGCGAGCAAATAACTAAAGCTGCATCAATGTAGCGATAAAATCCTATCAAAAAGTAGCATCAACCGTTTGATCAGGTGAGAGAGATCACAGGGGCCACCTTTATGAGTGGCCCCTGTTTACAGCGGTAACCAATAAAAGGCATGGATTACGCCGACCAGAATAAAACCAGTGGCAGTGAGTAACGCGCCTAATACCTGCAACAAGCGCCTGAAAAAATACAGGCAGGCCGCCGTTATCACAAAAAAACAACAGCAAGAAAAAGCACAAGGTACTTACCATGAGTTCTGACTCTGCGATTAATTCCGCCCCTGCTATTGGCGCGGCTAACACTGCCCCTGTGACCAAACATCCCTTGCTCTGGGTGCCGACCGGTTATTTCACAATGGCACTGACATACAACATCCTCACTGCCG
Organism: Cellvibrio sp.; assembly: GCA_035456025.1. Lineage (GTDB taxonomy): Bacteria > Pseudomonadota > Gammaproteobacteria > Pseudomonadales > Cellvibrionaceae > Cellvibrio. The sequence continues at coordinate 4,198 of DATIDX010000038.1, forward strand.
CCGCCGTGATCATGTTTAGCAATCTCGGCATGAGCAACGCTGAAGCGGCCGGCTATGCCAGCGCCCTCGGCTTGGCGTACACCATCAAACCGCTCTTTGCGGCATTTTTGGAAATGTACAAAACCAAAAAGTTTTTTGTACTTACCAGCCAAATCATTCAAGGCATAGGGTTTATCGGTGTCGCGCTGGCACTTAACCTTCCCAGCTTTTTTATTCCGATGATCGTATTGTTCTGGATAATTTCTTTTATTGGCTCAGTACAAGACATCACTAGCGACGGCGTTTATGTCACGTCTATGGACGGCAAACAACAAGCGCAATATTGCGGCGTGCAAAGCTTGAGCTGGAACCTTGGCAAATTGGCGATCACTGGCGGATTGATAATTTTGACCGGCTTTTTGCACGAAGATGTGTTTGGTTACGATCCATTGGTAAACGGCACTGACTGGACCAAATCCTGGCAAATTGCGTTTGCATTACTTGGCGGCGTCATGCTGGCCATGGCGGCATGGCACTGGAAATTTATGCCAGACGGCTCGCGCTCCGAAAATTCTCCGACCAGTGTGAAAGAGGCTGGCGCAACACTGCTTGACGCATTCGCCACTTTTTTTCAGAAAAAAGGCATCTGGATGATGATTGGTTTTGCATTGCTGTTCCGCCTCAGCTACGGCTTTTTACAGGCGCCCAGCATGTTGTTTATGAAAGACTCAATGGAAAATGGCGGCCTCGCTTTAACCAATCAGGAATTCGGGCTTATTTATTCTGTCTTCGGCCTGATCGCCATGATCATCGGTTCACTTATCGGCGGATTTTATGTTGCAAAGAAAGGGCTGAAAAAAGCACTTTTCCCGCTTTGCTGTGCGATCAACATCCCCAACGTTACCTTTCTGGTACTGTCCGTCATCCAACCGGAAAGTTACCTTCTGATCGCCACTGGCGTAATTGTAGAGCAGTTCTTTTTCGGGATTGGCTCAGTAGGTTTTATGATTTATTTGATGCAGCAACTCGCGCCCGGCAAATACACAACCGCCCACTATGCTTTCGGCACCGCACTGATGGGATTGTGCATGATGCTCACCGGCATGATCAGTGGTGTGCTTCAGCAGGCGATGGGCTATACCGGTTATTTCATTTTCGTCATGGCAGCCACAATTCCGTCATTCCTGATTTGCTGGTTCGCACCTTTCCATCACAAAGCTGAATAATTTTTTTTGAAAACTCGAAACAAAAAAACCGGCCAATGTGCCGGTTTTTTATTTTCCACGTAAAGTCAGTGCGATGCAGTGTAATCAAAATTTGCCGAGTAACGACCGATCCACTCCATCGCCGCTTCTTCGCTCGTCAATTGCCGCCCTTTCAGCGCCAAGCGCTGGCGATAGTCCTCAATCTGGCAAACCTGTTCCACCATGCGCGTACGGAAAAACTCATCGTCGCTGGTAAAACGTATACCGACTTCATATTGATTAACCGCCTCTTCACGGCGCCACACAATCACCCCGCGCCCGTGGTAATCCGGCTTGGTGACGGGAATATCAAATTCCACCAGGGTTCCCACTTTAATGGGTCTATCGGTAATAAAACACAATCCGCCGGTACTAAGATTACGCACCCGAACATTCGAATCGTCAAACTCGCCGGCACAAACCTGGATGGGTATTGAAGTGGGATGACGAATAAAAGTACGCATGGTTGACTCCCTGCAGGACTATCTTTTACCCAAGTATAATTCACCCCTGCTGACCGCTATCGACAAGATTCGCATCAAAATTGGCCGCACTTAGAACTAAAAATACGTAACCAAAATAGATTGCGCTCAAGCTTGGCCTGCACTGGGGTGCGCTTCCTGATTAACGCCACGCAATTGTATTTGCAATCCACGCAGGAAATTGCGCAGCACTTGTGCCTGGCACTCGCGATAATTATTGTGTCCAGGCTTGCGAAAGAAGGCACTTAGCTCATGTTTGCTGAGCGGAAACTCCGCCAACACCATAACGTCCAGTAGTTGCTCGTCTTTATAGTCGAGCGCAATTTTAAGTTTGCGCAAAATAATATTGTTATTTAATACCTTTTCCGCTGCAGGTTGCTCACCTTCACGCTTGCCCCGCATCTTATTGATCAAGCCATTTAAAAAAGCTGCCAACTCCACATCGCGCAAAGGTCTGAAGTCGGGATTATCCTCCGCCTTTAACCAATTACTTACCTGCTCGCGTGATGCACTGAAACCACCCGAGGCAAACAGAGTCATCATTTGCGAATCGCCAAAATCAAAAATAAAACGCAGGCGGCGGAGGATATCGTTGTTGGTCATACGTATGCCCTGAAAGGAAAATTACGGACGCTATTATCGCATCAAAACACGGGCTTTAACGGCGCCATGAGGGAGAATCTTGATACACCAGGCTACGCCACAACCATTCAAGCGGCCCGTAGTGAAAGCGATCTAGCCACCAACAGCTGAAAATGCACTGGAATAACCAGATACACCCAACTACCGCCATGATGTGCGTGAGCGACAACTGACCAAACCAACCCAAGCCGTAACCATAAAAGAGCCAGGTGCTGATGAGCGACTGCATAATATAAATACTCAGCGCCATGCGTCCAACCGCCGCCAAAATTCGCTTCAGGAATAAACCACTGCTTGCGCGACACCACTGCATAATCAACAGCAAATACGCGCACCCCATTAGTGTACTGCCCCAAAAATGCAGCTCATAACCGTAGGTATAAATGTAATCCGCCGCAAAATCCTGTTCGATACTTTTTCCTAACCCCAGCGCCACCAGCGCTAAACCAGGCACCAGGGTGATCGCAATAAGCTTGCGGCAATCTTCCGCATTCGCGTGCAATGTTAAAAAACCGCGCCGCGCCAATACAATTCCGATCAACATCACCGCCAGTGATGACCAGCCGGACACAATTACCGCCAGCTGCATATCGATTGCGGCACGAATGCGATCCGGAGCTATAGCCCACCAGCCTTGCTGATAAAGGGCTATCTCCTCGGCGATAGCCGCAGCAGATTGCTCGCCTATAAGCTCGCTCATTGCACTTGGAAAAACAGTCGCGATTAAAAAAGTCGGCAGACTACCGATCACCAACAGCGCTGCACTCATTTTCAATAACAAGCCATCACCCCAAAGCCTCCAGTGCCACGCGATTAACGCGCAGATGGCATAGGTAAACAACACATCGCCATCCCACAACAAATAGCCGTGCAGCAAACCAAAGACCATTAGCCACATACTGCGGCGCAACTGAAGCCTATCGACACGCTCTGGATCGTCACTACTTTTATGCGCGCCGAAAAACCATAAGCTAGCGCCAAACACCAACGTCAACATAGTGATAAATTTGGTATCGGCAAAGATATGCAGCAGATACCAGATCGCGTTATCAAGAACGCTGGCATCCGCCATCAACATTGGATTGGCGCGCATCACTTCTGGCAGCGCAAATGAAAACATATTAATAAGCAGCACACCCAACACCGCAATACCGCGCGCCGTATCAAGCGCTTGAATGCGCTGTAAATTGGGAGCTTGATTACCGTCCATCCTGAAGACTCTTCCTGATGCTGTGTAAAGACAATGGAGCCTAAATAAAGCGCGGGCAATAAAAAACCCGAAGTTCGCAAGAACTTCGGGTTTTAAGATGGTGCCCAGACCCGGAATCGAACCAGGGACACGAGGATTTTCAATCCACTGCTCTACCGACTGAGCTATCTGGGCGTGTCCTGCGTTTTGTGAGCCTGAGGCTGCACTGCAAGAGGCGCGTATTAAACCCGCTCGGGCTTTTTGAGTCAATACCGGAAAGCAAAAAAAGTCCTCTTTTATCAATGGTTAATTTGTAGGCGACAGCGCTTGTGTAGGGACAAGGTAGCTCGCGCACCCGCTGTCGGAGATGGTTACTCTGTAAATTTACTGACATCGCTCGCACGCGCAATGGTATCGGCAATTTCACTGCCCTTACCCTGCAAGATTTCTTGCGGAGTCAATCCGCACAACTCATGGGGAAATACCAACCAGCGGTCGGTGGCGTGGACGTAAAAATCCGGCGTTAATTCGGTGAGACCGCAATTCCCACCGGTGAACCGCCGCGCCACACGCCGACAATAAAATGCGGGCGAAAGCCGCGCTGAAAAATCTGCTCGGCTAATTTAAATGAATCCAGCAGGAGTTCATTGGCAGTGATGAAATGTTTTTCCATAATGGCTATCCACAATATTTTTACTGGGCAAATTTCTGCAGTGTTCATCCAAGCGCGTCGAGCGCCAATGCTACATCAGCCACAGTAACTGATTCGTCCGGATGATGGTTAACGCCGCCTTTACACCGCACAAAATACATGGCGACATCACACACATCGGCCATTGCCATTGCATCGTGACCGGCGCCGCTTATGAGTTTATAGGGTTCAATTTCCATATCACACAATATTGCAGCCTGTTGCGCCTGAATCCAATCGGCGCAGACAACAGCGGGGGCATTATGGATTTCCTGCCAGGTTGCGCTGAGACCGCGCACTTCACAAACCATGTCTAGTTCGCGTTGGATTTTTGCAAATGCCTGATCGCGTTGATGGTCGTCGCCGGAGCGGATATCAATCGTAAAACGGGCGCGACCGGGAATGACATTGACCGCTCCCGGACCGCAATCAATTTGGCCGACGGTCGCTACCACATCAAATTCCTTGGCAATATTTTCGACTAATGCAATGCCCAGTGCTGCGCCCACAAGTGCATCTTTGCGCATTGCCATGGGGACAGTGCCTGCGTGCCCGGCATAGCCTTGTATTTCGATGGCAAAGCGGCGCGCACCGGCGATGGCGGTGACTATGCCGAGCGCGAGATTTTCATTTTCCAGCACCGGGCCTTGTTCGATATGCACTTCGAGGTAGGCGAGAATACCCTCAGGATCGCGCGCCGCGCGGTGAATATTTTCCGGCGCCAAACCAAAATCGATAAAGGCTTGTTGCAAGCTAATTCCGGCGCGATCTTTTAATTGCCACCAGGCGGGATTCCAGCTGCCTGCAACTGCGCGGCTGCCTAACAAGGTGCTGCCAAAACGCACACCTTCTTCATCGCCGAAACCGATAATATCGATCGCGTAGGGCAGCGCTATATTGTTTTGATGAAGTTGCTCTACGACTGCAATTGCAAGTAATACACCGAGAATGCCGTCGTAAGCACCGGCGTTGGGGATGGAGTCCAGATGCGAGGCGAGGATCAGTGTTTTAGCGCAGGCGTCTTGTGCCTCGTAGCGGCCGCAAATATTTCCGGCGGCATCAACCCAGGTTTCCATGCCCGCTTCTTGCATCCATTGTGCGACTAATTCGCTGCAGCGTTTGTGTTCAGCGGTTAGATAAAAGCGGCTGATGTTTTCCGGGTTCGAGCTGATGGCGGCGAGTTGATCGCAGCGATGCATAACTTTTTTGCTAGTGCGTTGGTGGTGGTTGAGTTCAAGATATTTTCTCGAAGTAGATTGGGGCGTTACGGCTGGTGTACTGCACTCTGAGACTCGCCGTGAATACATCCTTGTAGGCTCGAATGCCGCATCAACACCGGCGTTGGCGGTTTGTGAATGACCTGCGCTATACAATACTGCTTCCAATGCGGTGAGCGTTTGCAAAATGGCATCTTTACGCGCGTTGTAACCCATGGTGCCAATGCGCCAGATTTTGCCGTGCAGTGGCCCAAAAGAGGTGCCGATTTCAATTCCAAAATCATTGAGCATGCTGCTGCGCACGGCTTCACCGATAACGCCTTCGGGAATGTACACGCCGACCACGTTGTGCATTTTTTTGGATTGATCGCCAAACAATTTTAAATTCATCGCAGCCAACCCCTGCGCCATAGCGTTGCCGTGGAGGCGGTGACGCGCGATAGCATTAGCAATACCTTCTTCCAATAAAATACGCGCACATTCGCGTGCGCCGTACAACATGGTGGTGGCTTCGGTGTGGTGATTAAGGCGCTCTTCGCCCCAGTAATCTATGATCATGCCCAGATCAAAATAATTGGAGGCGATTGGGTTGGATTTTTTTAATCGCTGCTTCGATTTCGTCGGGCGTAAAAACCTCGCCCCAATCTTTGTGGATTTTATGCACCTCAGCGCCGCAGCGCTCGGCAATTTCACACAGTAAATGGCCGAAGCGGCCAAACACCGGAACCAAAATTTTATCGCCTGACTCCAGTAACGAAATTAATACCGCTTCAATTCCGGCGCGCGCAGTGCCATCGATCAACAGTGTCCATTGATTGTTGGTTTTGAAAACGCCGCGATAAAGCGCCATGGTGTCGTTCATGCATTGCGTCATCGCCGGATCATATTGGCCAATCAGCTGCGCCGACATAGCGCGCAGCACGCGCGGGTCAACCGTGATGGGCCCCGGCCCCATCAACAGGCGCGGCGGCGGTGCAAACGGGCGCAAGAGCGATGGATTGACGCTGTAGGGATCAGCCAGATCCTGCTCCATTTTCAAATCGTGATGGTTATCGCCCCAGGTGCGGCCGAGTAGCCAGCGCCCGCGACTGATGGACTCATCGAGCGCAAGGCCATCGTACAAATAGCGCGTGAGCAACGCGGCCTGGGTTTGCGGCTGACCTTCACCGCCCATGGTGCCATAGCTGATGCGGCGGCCATCGTTTAATACTGCCAGCGCCGGGTTGAGTGTATGGAAGGGTTTGTAACCCAGTGCAAGTGCCCGGTATTCGGCCTGCTCCGCCAGCTCCACTTCCACCTTGCGGCTGGCAGCGGCCAGGCTTTGGGTAACGGTAATACCGCCATTCGCCAAGGCGATCGCTGGAAAAATTCATCCGCTATATTTTGCAACATCAAGATGTGTGGGTATGCCGCCGCGATGCGATTGCGCGGCATTGGTATGAGTTTCATTATCCAATAAAAAAGTAATCTGGCTTGTTGTGTTTATTTACCAAGTAACCACCTCAATTGCACTGCCCGATTTAATTACATCCACCTTGGTATTGGCGCTGTTGATTTGCACTGAGTGATAAACCGGCGCACCGAGTAAATCGCCGGTAATGGTGAGATTGTAAGTTCCGTTCACAACCGGAATGGTATAAGCACCCGTGCTATACACCGGATAGGAATTGCCATTAAAACTGATGGTAATTCCACTTAGGCCCTCACCTACATCATAAAAATCATTGTTGTTGATATCGCTGTAGACAACACCGGTCAGGTAATAACTTGAACCCGAACGGGCGAAATTTTGGGTCAGCATGGATGACAAATAATTATTGCCGTCGGAGACAAAATAACCTTGCTTTTGCCCAACGCCAATTTCACGGAAATTCGGCTCCAGGATATTTAGTCTATGCCCTGGTGATTCAAATAAACGTTCATGATGGGATAAAGCATAAGTCGTTAAATTGATTGAGGAGCCAGTTGTACCGCCCCAGGCAATATTTTCACCGCTCGTCCAACTGCCAGTGAAGGTATAACCCGCCGCCGCCATACGCGCGGTGGGTGTGGTGTTATCAACGCCGGTGTGGGAAAAAATATCGACATCCAGCATCCATTGCGAATGTTGGCGCGCGGAATCGATCAATAACAGATTGTGCGCAAGCGGTTGTTTTGCAGCAGCAGTAATTGTGGTGCCGCTGATGCCGTCGTTTAAACCAATACCGTAACGTGCCGCCTCCGCTTCGGGGTTGGCACGTGCGCGATTAATTAACTCCACCACCAAGACTTCTTGCGCACTGGGTTGCCTTGATAAATCAATCGCCGCAGGTGTTGCACTAACCTCGCTACTCGCCAGGCTCTCAACACTGCCACTCACTGCTGTAACCACAAAATAATAGGTTTCATCATTGCGCAATGAACTGATCAGCTGCGGTGAATTGGTATTCTGTACGCGGGTGCCATCATCAAAGCTGGCGATATTGGCCGGGATGATATTGGGTTCGGATGCAAAATAAATATTGTAACTGCCCGCCCCTGCAACAGGATTCCAACTCAAAGTCACCGCACCATTGGCGGGAACTACCGCAACATTTTGCGGCGCAGCCAGTGCGCTGGTTGATGCCATAGAAGTCGATGCCGCAGAAGAGGCAACTGGCATGCTGCTAACGCGCGAACTATCGACCGAGCTATTAAGTACACTGCTGGCAACACTCGCCGGTATTGACGAAGGATTTGATTTTTTGCCGGAACCACCGCCGCCGCAGGCGATAAGGGACGATAACAAACCTAAAACAAGGAGAGACCTGAAAAACTCTGCACTTTTCATTTTGACAACCCCGATGGATTTGCACGCATTACTAAAAGGGTAGCAAGAGTGCAAGGTTTGTAATGAGAAAAGTTCCGCAGCTTCACTGATTGGTTAGCAGATGAGAATGAAATGGACTATGTGCGTTAATGCTTGAATAAATAAAGCATAAAGAGACCTATGGGATATTGAGCCAATCGATCAGGGTTTTGCGCTCATCGTCTGTCAGCTGGTGAAAATTGCCGAGCGGCATATAATCGGAGTAGAGCGCAGGCAGGGCACGGATTTTCTGCGCGCGCAAATCAGCAGCGGAGTTAATAACCAAACCCGCCGGAGCAGCAGCAAAACCCGGTTGTGATGGTGTGGCGGCATGGCAATTGGCGCAATTGCGTTGGTATCCGGCGCCTGGTTATTGCTTACCGCCGCAATAAATTTCCGCTGTGCAGGCATAATCCCCCAAAATACGTTGCCAGCCATCCAGGTGGCAATCATTGCACCTACATGTAAGTAAGCTGCGCGCGGAGAAAATAATTGGTGTGCTAGATAACTGGCTGCGGTAATGACGAGCAATAACGCAACGGCGATAGATAAGCCGCGTTGTGCCAGCGGCGTGCGCAGCAATAATTTATACATTAATTGGCCACCGAAAATAAAATGAAGCACCAATCCAGGTGATAGCGGCAACCACGTGGAACTAGCGGAAGGCGAGATTAAGCCACTCTAATAACATAGGATTTATTAGCCCATCCATTCATTTAACTACCGCGATAAGTCGAATAACCAAAAGCATTGAGCAAGAGCGGAACCTGGTAGTGCTCCTGCTCGTTGCTCACTTGAAATTGGCAGCGACACCTGCAGCGGGCTTGCCGGTTTCCAATTGTAAAATGTGAGTGGTGATAGGGGCTTTGTTCATTATTAGTTACCCTGGAAAAATCAATCTGTATCGATTAGTGCTGCAATTCGCAAGCGGGTTATCTCCCCTTGCTCACGCGCACCATTTTGCAATTCCACTGCACGCGGGTTATTAATACGCGACCGCAGTAACCCCAGCATTTCCTCAGCAGATTTGCCGCGGGCACAGACAATAAAAATAAACCCGTTTTGCGCTTCATATTTTTTATTGAGTTGATACAGCTCCTGCACAACTGCATCACTTGCCTGCAATACTTGCCCCTGCTCGTGCGTAGCGCGCCCCGCGTAACGCGAGCGCAGTAATTCGATATCGCCAATGTGTGCATGGCCGGAAAATGCTTCAAGGATCTGCTCCTCTTCT
>DATIDX010000039.1:0-3060 GCA_035456025.1 Cellvibrio sp.
CACCAGCGCGATGCTGGCCAAGCTGAATGGAAGGAGGGATTTTTTGGTTATCGTCATGATGGTGATGATTCCTTTATGGGGGATGGAAAACACAATGGGCGCGCGGCCAGGTTGGCGCGGCATTCTATAGAAGCGCGATACTGCTGGCTGTAGGAAGATGACTATGATGGGGTTAAGTAAATCGCCTAACTAACGTTGTGCTCCAGCAGGTAAATCCCTCGCCGAGGTTGCTTCCAACTGGCTTTTTTGCGCGCTGCGTGCCCGGGCTTTGTATCTTTTGTGCCAGATAATCACACCGGTGATACTCAGCATCGCAATCACCAAGCCCATGATTGACACGAGGATGCGCCCTGGAAGGCCGAGGATGCGGCCTGAGTGCAAAGGAAATTGGGCTTGCACAAAGAGATCGGCGCCGGTGCCTCTCCAGGGAACAAAATCACCGAGTAGCGCGCCGGTTTTGGCGTCCAGAAATACGGCTTTATGCCCTACCCCGCCCGCACCGTGCCCGTCGGCAGCGTTGAAAAATTCAATCCGGTAGACGCCGAATTCGCGTGCGTACCAAACGCTGTTTACCGGTTGCGACCAGCCTTTATCTATTCCCGCTTGTTGCCCCAGGTTGATTGCCTGGGTAAATCCGTAGCCGGATGCGATGGGTTTATCGTGACCTGAAGGAGTGCGTTGGTCGATAGGCGTCGGGGTTACGTCCGACATCATTGACATCACCGGGAAAAACACCTCGCGATACAGGTTGAGCGAAAAACCGGTGAAGGCGATGACGAACAACAGCACCCAGGTCCAGAGGCCGAAGGCGCGGTGCAGGTCGAAATTCAATTTGGTCGGGCCGCCGCTCCAGCGAATCTTCCAGGCCGGTTTCCAGCGCTGCCAGTAACTGCCGCTTTCGCCATTTGCCGTTGAAGTTGGTTGGCCAGCGCGTTTGCGTCTAGGCAGGGTGAGATAAAAGCCGATAAAACAATCGATGGTCCAGGTCAGGGCGATCACACCGAGCAGCCAGATCCCCCAATGGTCAGTGCCCAAGAATTCCGGGATATGCAGACTGAAATGCAGTTTGTAGAGAAAAGAGACGAGGTTTTCGCTGGAAATTGGCCATACAGCGCCCCACTCCCGCTTGCCCAATACCGCGCCCGATACCGGATCAACATAGACCTGGTTGAATCCAGGCTCATAGAGTTTGCCGGTTTCAGGGTTCACTTTGGGCTCTACCCAGTAGTAGTAAGAATGACCTGGCTCGACCGACAGCTCATAGTAGGTCACCTGCACCTGTGGATATTGCCGCTCCACTTCCTCGGCCAAGGCCGTCGCACTCAGTGGCTTGCCGGTGGCGGTGGCGTCGAGCAAGTGCGGGTTAAGCCAATCATCCAGTTCATGATCCCAGGAAATAATGGCGCCGGTCAGCCCGGTAATGACCAAAAAACCCGCAATCGTGAGCCCGAAGTAACGGTGGAGCAGCGTGAAAAATGTGCGCATAGGTTTGCCTCTCTGGCTGGAATAGCTGCCAATCTTTGATTAATAACGCCAGCTGATCGAACCGGTGATGTTGCGGGGGGCACCGTAATTTGCTTGTCCCCATTGTGGACTTAACAGGTATTTTTCATCCGTGACATTATTTGCATTTAGCGCCAGGGTCAGGTTGCTGGTGAGGGCGTACTGAACGAACAAGTCCACCAATGCGTAACCGCCTTGCACCCGGGTGTCACCGTAGTAGATTTCCTTCTGCCAGTTAATACCCGCACCGACACGCAGTTCCGGTACGGCCGCGAGATGGTAGGCCGTCGCCAGCTTAAATTGTTGGCTCGGGATAAAACGACGGGTGTGTTTGCCATTATCGTCGGTGACATCGACCTGGGTATAACCGGCACTGATATTCAGGCCGGTGAAGAGTTCACCAGCCAATTCCAGTTCAAGTCCGTCGCTGTCAAACCCGACTCCGCGATAGATATTCAACCCCGACGCAGTATCGCGGGTCACCCACTCTCCGAAGTTTTCCTGGGCAGATTCAAAATAAGCCAGCGTGAGTACAGCACTGCCGCCAAAGACCTGCTGTTTAACGCCGACTTCCGAGCTTTCGCCGCGCACAGCGCCCAGTGGCGAGAGTTCCGCATCGACCCAGGTCTGGGGGTTAAAGACTTCGCTGAAGCTGGTGTAGAGCATGGTGCCGGTGAGGATTTGGTAGGTCAGCCCCGCGTAGGGAACGGTTTCGTCGTCCGCCACAGTTTGCGGCGCACCATAACTGACGCCGTCCTGTTCGATATCTACCGTGCGTGCGCCGAGCAGGACAGACAATGCGTCAGTTAGATTAAGGCGAGTGGATAGGTAATAGGAATCCTGCTTCTGGTTGATGTCGGTGGACTGATTCGCGGCATCGTACACATTGAACCTCGGACGGGGAGTATTACCCTCGGCCCAGTCGGCACCGACCGGATCATAGTTCCACTCCTGCGTATAAACCGAACGACCGGTCAGGTGGATGTCAGCTAAATTAATTCCGGCGACCAGTTCATGCTCCTGTCCAAACATTGCAAAAGCGCCGCTCACAAAAAGGTCAACAATATCCTCCTTGTCATCCGCTTCATAAAAACTCGCATGGGCTAGCAAACCGAGTTCAGTGACCGGATCAGGCGCACCGGATAGATAAAATGACTCCCACTCACTATCCAGATTGTTGTGTGTATAGATGGCTTTTGCAGTCCAGCGCTCGCCAAGATCCTGCTCCAACTCAGCAAAGGTGCGAGCTTATTCTACGTTCTGGTAAGCCCAATCGGGAGCAGTATTGGTGGAGACGTCGTAATTAGTCAGGGACTTATCGCTGTAAAACAGTGGCAAGGCACCGGATGAGTTCGCATCGCTGTGGCTGTCGTTGATACTGTGGCCATCCAGACGGTACAGGTTCCAACTGCCTAAGGTGCCGGCAACCGCGGCGCGGGTTTCTTCGGTCGGACGTTTGCGCAAATAGTTTATTGTCGCCGAGGGATTAGCGAGGCCGGTAATCAACCCAGTCGCACCTTTTACCACCTCAACTTGCTCGTAAATCGCAGTGTCCTC
>DATIDX010000040.1:0-8975 GCA_035456025.1 Cellvibrio sp.
AGTAGCGGGCAGCGTGAGTACACAGCCGATGGGCAGGGCGCTGAAGAATGGCTGGTGCTTCGCCAGTATGTCCCAAGGCTCGCCGTCGAAATTCACGGCCGCAGCGATCAGCTTGGTGCCGTCGATCACACTGCCGCCACCAACGGGCAAGAGGAAATCGATTTTTTCCTTTTTGGCCAACTCCACCGCCTTCATCAGGGTTTCATAGTGAGGGTTAGGCTCTATACCGCTGAATTCAAACCAGGTCTTGCCTTCGAGGGCTTTGACGACTTGCTCGTAGACGCCGTTCTTTTTGATCGAGCCGCCACCGTAGGTCACCAGGATACGGGCATTGGCTGGCACCAGGTTGGCAATCTCTTTAATTTGGCCTTCGCCAAACACAATTTTGGTGGGGTTCGAAAAAGTGAAATTCTGCATGATGTGGTCTCCATGAATGGGTTGGTGCACTAGTGGGCGATGCTGGTGCCGGGCGGTGACTTTACTGCGCCGGGCCGTTGAACTCGACAGGTTTACGCAAATTTACGACGGGAATATGAAGATGTCGCCTGCTTCGATGATGAAATCGATGGGCACAAGTGAGCGCCCACTACAGGGGCCGGCAACGCATTTTCCGGTCTTGATCACAAACAGCGCGCCGTGGTTGGCGCACTGGATCATGCTGCCGCTAGAGTCGAGGAATTGATCCTCGACCCACTCCAACGGGATCCCCAGGTGCGGGCATTGGTTGTGGTAAAGATAGGTTTTGCCGGCTTGCCGAACCGCAAATAATTTGCGCCCGGCGATTAAAAAGCCCTTGCTACCGGCTTCCGGGATTTCCGCAAGGGCACAGAGTCGCAGTTTCGGGGTGGGATTTGCCAAGCTCCAGCTGCCTATTTGGGCGCGGCGAGGCGAATCGCGAGGTTAAGCAACTTGCCGTCGCGCACCAGGCTGATGGCAACTTTCTCACCGGGTTTATAATTTTCCAGCGCACTTAATAACTGGTCATCGTTGGTGACCGGGTGGTCGCCGATAGCGACTATTACATCACCCAGGCTGATTTGGCCCAAGGCGTTACGTCTGGCGCCTTGCAGCCCGACTTCAGCTGCAGGGGAGTTAGGCTCGACGCGCAGGATAGGTACGCCTTCGATGCCGATTTGCTGGGCCCAATGATCCGGAGCAACCGCGATGCCCAGCACCGGGCGCACCAGCCGTCCGTGTTCAATCAATTCCGGTACCACTTCTTTGACGGTGTTGACCGGAATAGCAAAGCCAATGCCTGCGCTGGCTCCGCTGGGGCTATAAATCATAGTGTTAACGCCAATCAGCTTGCCTTCGGAATTGAGCAGTGGACCACCGGAATTGCCGGGGTTGATGGCGGCATCTGTCTGGATAACGTTGGTAATTTTACGCTGATTAGGGGATATGATTTCCCGCCCTAAGGCGCTTACCACACCGGTAGTGAGTGTCGCATCCAGACCAAACGGATTGCCGATGGCGAGGACTTTGCGGCCGACGCGCAGGTCGCCCGAATCACCGAGTGGCAGGGCATTGAGCCTGGCCTTGGTGCCATCGATTTTCAGCACCGCCAAGTCGCGCTCGGGCGCGAGCCCAACGACTGTCGCCGGCCAATTGGATTGGTCTTGCAAAGTGATGGTGATTTGCCGCGCACCTTCGACTACATGGTAGTTGGTGACTATGTAACCCTTATCGTTCCACACGAAGCCGGTGCCCGAGCCGCGCGGCACGGTCACCAGATCGAAGGAATAGGGATCGCGGGCGAGTTGTTGGTTGGTGACGAAGACTACACTGGGGCGCGCGGCTTCAAATACTTCCACGCTGTTGCGTTCGTCGTCGGTTGAAAAAGCCTGGACAGTCGCGCTCAAGGCGCTGGTGCCAGTTACAAACATCAGCATTAACCAGCGCCAGAGCCTCATGGTCGATCTCCGCGCAAATTAAGCGTTGTCGCGCAAGGCTTGGATGCGCGCTTCCAATGGCGGGTGGCTGGCGAACAGGTTACGTACGCCACCGCTGATACCAAAGGCACGCATACTGCTTGGCAGCGGACTTTCCACGCCGGCATTCGACTCGGCTTGCAGACGTTGCAGGGCGCGGATCATAGCGCCGCGATCAGCGAGGGTCGCACCTGCATGGTCAGCGCGGTATTCGCGGTAGCGCGAGAAGGCGGCAACAATCATTGAAGCCAAAATGCCCAGCACCACTTCCGCCACCATGGTCGCGATCATAAAACCAAAGCCGCGGCCACTCTCATTTTTGAGCAGTACACGGTCAACGAAGTCGCCGATGATGCGCGCGAAGAACATGACAAAGGTGTTCACCACGCCCTGGATCAAACTGAGGGTGATCATATCGCCATTGGCAACGTGGCCGATTTCGTGGGCCAAGACTGCTTTCACTTCATCGCGCTCAAAGCGTTGCAGCAGACCCAAACTCACTGCAACCAGTGCGTCATTGCGGTTCCAGCCAGTGGCAAATGCGTTGGACTCTTGCGCGGCGAAGACACCAATTTCCGGGGTTTTGATACCGGCTTTTTGGGCCAATTCCGTTACCGTCTCAACCAGCCATTGCTCATCGGCATTGCGCGGTTGTTCAATCAACTGCACGCCCATGCTGCGTTTGGCCATCCATTTAGATAAAAACAGGGAAATAAACGAGCCCACAAAACCGAACACGGCGCAGAACACGAGCATGCTTGATAAATCCAGGCCGTTGGCGGTGCGATAGTTGCCTACGCCGAGCAAGCTCAGCACAACACCTGCCACCAGCAAGACGGCGAGGTTAG
The DNA here is from genome assembly GCA_035456025.1 of Cellvibrio sp. Classification (GTDB taxonomy): domain Bacteria; phylum Pseudomonadota; class Gammaproteobacteria; order Pseudomonadales; family Cellvibrionaceae; genus Cellvibrio. The sequence continues at coordinate 2,780 of DATIDX010000040.1, forward strand.
TTAACAAAAACAAGCCTATGCGTAACACGATAATATCTCCCATGAAGTAGTTTGGTTCGTTGCTTTAGGTGCAACGTCACGGGACTATATGAGTGCAATGCAACAAAATTTCAATTGCGAATTGGTTAAGAAAGGAAAAAGTGGGATTTGATGGGAAAAATGGCCGCCTCAAGGGCGGCCCAAGCAACCGTGTTAGCCGAGAGACTTTCGGAGAGGAAAGGCCCCAGGGGGTGAGAAGAGCAGCAATCGACTTGCAGGGCGATCATTGAATCCTCTCAACTGCTGTCCAGAAGCAACTGTGCAGCAGTGAGTTAACAATAATCGTTCTCATCTTTGTGGTCAAGCGTTTTTGAGATTAATTCTTATTTGATTGATTCGAGGCGACTCTTTTAGCTCTGAGGTGACTTTAATTGCAGTAGCTGACCATTGAGTTGGTTAATTTTGGCTGCCATCTCCTCAATGAGCCCCAGGCATATTTGGGGTTGATGTTCGATCAGGATAATAAACTCCTCTTTGCGTACCGCCAGTACCGTGCAGTCGCTGCTGGCGATTACTGAGGCCATTCGTGGTTGGCGCGTGAACACGGCGAGGGCGCCAAAGATTTCATGGGTGTGAACCTCGCCGACTTTAACCCCATCGCACACGGCATCGGCCGTGCCTTCCAGCAGGGTGTAGACACGGTCGGCATGGTCGCCTTGGTTGATAATGGTCTCGCCCTCGCGGAAATGGATAAATCCAGCTGAGGGTTGAAATTCGGTGCGCAGTTCCTGGGCGAGTGCTTGCTCGTAAAAGGTGATACTGCTCAGCAGCAGATAAGCCCAATTGCGTTGAGATTTAAGGTCGCTATTGGCTTGGGCGACCAATGCATCGCGTTCATAGGCGATCAGGGTAACCGGGGCTTTGCAGCTGAATTGGCCTTGGGGCAAATTCAGCGAGCCGGGCAGGCCGAGTAAATCGCCGGCGCCAAAGTGCATCACCAGTTTATTGTGCAGGCAGTAATCTACCTGACCTTCAACAATCAGTAGCGCGCGAGTTGGGGCGACATTGGCAAAAATGTCGCTGCTGGCAGCGATAATAAAAGGCTCGTCGGCGGGCACAACCTGGTTGCACAAAAGCTCGGTGAGGCCGCGCAATTTGGCGGCCAGCTCAGACATGAGTTCAGACTGTTTCGTTGGAAGATGCATAGATCCCTCGGTTACAAAAAAGCACTAGTAAGGCGCTTTTAGTGTAGCCTGTGTCGGGGAAAAATCTGCGTTTACAAGCTCAGTCTGTTAACCGGTAGGCTTTCGCCGTTAGGCCGTTACCCGGTTAAAGCTTCCCTGGTCGGGCATTTCTGCTTCGCTTACCAGGCGGGCTTTTAAATCGGGCGGGATATCGTTCCAGTGGACATCCATCAATGCACCCTGCAGTGCATAAAGCATGACTTTGGATACGTTGATGTCACGGGCCCGTATGCGGCGATAGGCTTCAACAGCACCAGTGCGTTTGAGGTCGGCGTGGGTGTTAATCCCAATTGCGCGGAGGATGTTTACCGATGCCATTCCAAGATTCTTTAATTGCAATAATTCACTATGACAGGCAGTCATACAGTGCAATCTCCATTTATTATTATCGGATGTTGTGTTTTAAATGTTCCGTTTACAGCGCAGCCTTATCTTACATACTTGCATGTCTTGTGCAATTGTTTTCTGGCAAATGCTGCGCAAATCGCAATTATTCATGTATTTAAAGCAACCTATTGGCGCAATATTTTACAAAAAATTTTATCTGTAAATCTGACTTGACGAGAATTTGCATGAATGAGCGCATTGACAATTTGTTGCTTGGGCTGGATGAAAATGAATTGATTGAAGTACCGGCCTTGGCCTGCCGTGTTCATCGGCAAATAGTGGATCCGTTACTATTTTTGCAGGCGCGTGCTGCCAGTGCAGGTTTCGATTTGGCGGTGGCGAGTAGCTATCGAAGCTTCGAGCGACAATTGCTGATCTGGAATAATAAAGTGCGCGGTTTGCGTCCGGTGTTGAATGACAAGGGCGAAGCAATCGATATCAACCGCTTAACTGATCGCGATAAAGTGTTTGCAATTTTACGTTGGTCGGCATTACCTGGCGCCTCGCGCCATCATTGGGGCTCGGACATTGATGTCTATGACCGTTCGGCTATCGATGCGAATTACCAACTGCAGCTCACCTTGGAAGAAACTCAAACTGGTGGTCCTTTTGCCGCATTCCACCGCTGGCTTAGCGATGAATTGATACTGGGCAATAGCGGCTTTTTTCGTCCTTACGCGCTGGATAAAGGCGGTATAGCGCCCGAGCCATGGCACCTGAGTTATGCGCCGCTTGCACAGGAGTTTTCGCGCCGCTTTACACCAGACATTTTGCTCCGGCAACTTGAGCAAGCTGAGCTCGAGTTGAAACAAGTTGTGTGCGATAACCTCGATGAAATTTATCAACGTTTTATCTGTGTTGAATGACGCAAAGGAAATTTTTTGAAAACTCCCGACCTACCTTTACCCGTACCTAATATCGAGCCAGTATCGAAAAAAGCCATTCGCTCCTGGATGTTATTCGATTGGGCTGCACAACCTTTTTTCACCGTGGTCATTACTTTTATTTTTGGTCCGTATTTTGTCTCGCGTCTCGCATCGGATGCGGTTGTCGGGCAAGCCGCGTGGGGTTATACCGTCACGCTTGCGGGATTGGCGATTGCGGTTATGGCGCCGGTGCTGGGTGCTGTTGCCGATGCTACCGGCGCGCGCAAACGCTGGATTGCTTTTTTTGCGGCAATAAAGATTATCGCCCTGCTATTGCTGTGGTTTGCCGCACCTGGCACAGCCTTATGGCTGCCGATGCTGTGTGTGATCGTCGCTATGGTCGCTGCAGAGTTTTCAATTGTCTTTAACGATTCGATGATGCCGCGCCTGATTGCCAAAGAACATATTGGCCGCATTTCAAACTTGGCCTGGGGGTTGGGTTACCTCGGCGGGTTGGTGGTGTTGTTCAGTGTGTTGCTGCTGCTGGCGGGCAAGCCGGAAACGGGTAAAACCTTGCTCGGCATAACACCTTTGTTTGGATTGGATGCAACCCTCGGTGAGGATGCTCGCGTTACCGGCCCTTACGCTGCGCTCTGGTATCTGCTGTTTATTTTACCCATGTTCCTGTTTACACCCGATACCAGTAAAGGCATTCCGCTCGCAAGTGCGGTGAAGGAAAGTCTGGGTGAATTAAAAAATACGCTGGCGGAATTGGCGCGGCGACCGGGAATTTTGCGCTTTTTAATTGCGCGCATGACCTATCAGGATGGCGTCAACGGCCTGCTTGCATTGGGCGGAACTTTCGCGGCGGGCATGTTCGGTTGGCAAACAATTGAGATGGGCATCTACGGGATTTTATTGTTGGTGGTCGCTATTGGTGGCTGCGTTTACGCCGGTCGACTGGATTCGCAGATGGGCTCAAAGAAAGTTGTGTTAATGAGCCTGGTGTGTTTAATCATCGCTACAGTCGGCATTATTTCCACTGGGCCGGGGTACAGTTTTTTTGGGCTGGTACAATTGTCGGCAGAAGATACGGGCGGACTATTTGCAACCCCGGCGGAAAAATTTTACATCGCATTTGGCTTGTTAATTGGTTTGGCGTTTGGCCCGGTGCAGGCGTCTTCGCGCTCTTATCTTGCACGCAGTGTCAGTGTAGATGAAGCGGGGCGCTATTTTGGGTTGTACGCATTGTCCGGACGTGCGACGGCATTTCTGGCGCCCATGGCGGTGGCGAGTTTAACGCTCTACGCTGACTCAGCGCGCATTGGCATGGCTGCCCTGATTATTTTTTTGGTGTTGGGTTTTGTCATTTTATTGAAAGCGCCTTATCCGGCGTCATCGTCAAACTCATAAATATTAATGTAGGTATATTCAGAGGTAGTAGTAAGCATGTTGGTGATTTTTGATTGCGATGGCGTGTTGGTTGATAGTGAAATTATTTCGGCGCAGGTGTCGAGTGATTGCCTGAAAGAAATTGGTGTGCAATTGACGGCGGACTATATCCTGGAGACCTATCGTGGTAAGTCGGTTGCCGATTGCATCCGCATGATTACCGAGGAATTATCGCAATTACCAGCGTGGATAAATTTTAGCGATGCTGAGCGGGCCGAGCAGGGCGCGCAATTCTGGCGCAAGGTGCAATTGCAAACCCTGGCGGTATGCGAGCAGCAGCTTGAACCCGTAGCAGGCGTGATGGCGGTGTTGGACAGTTTGCAGGAACAGCAGATTCCCTTTTGCGTCGCCTCCAATGGCAAACATGAAAAAATGCGCATGACCTTGGCAAAAACCGGCATCATGCCCTATGTGCAAGGGCGCGTGTTCAGTTTTGAAGATGTGACGCGCGGTAAGCCGGCGCCGGATTTATTTTTACACGCGGCGAAAACATTAAAGGTTCCGCCGCACCAAGCGATTGTGATCGAGGATTCGCTCACCGGTATCCAGGCAGCGGTTGCTGCGGGCATGCGTCCGCTCGGTTATTGTCCGCCTAATGCGAATGGCAGCGATAACTTTTTATTGCCGCACATGCGCGCACTGGGCGCTGAGGTTTTTTTCTCGATGGATGAATTAATTCCGTTAATTTTGCAGCCTTAATTGCTATGACCAATTTACCAATGTCAGCGTCCATCTCGGGTGTGTCGGATGTGTGGGAGGCAATCCGCATTGAAGCGCAGCAGGCAAGTGTAGATGAGCCGGTGCTCGCGAGTTTTTATCACGCGGCGATTTTGAACCACGCATCGTTTCCGGCTGCGATCAGTTTTCATCTCGCGAATAAACTGGATAGCCCGACCCTGCCCGCGATGATGCTGCGCGAAGTCTTTGAGCAGGCCATGCGCGCCGATGCGGGTATTGAATTGGCGATGCGCGCCGACATTCGCGCCCATCGCGAGCGCGATCCGGCGTGCAATAAATACTGCATGCCATTTTTATTTTTTAAAGGCTATCACGCACTGCAATCCTGGCGTATAGCACATTGGCTGTGGCAACAGGGGCGCAATGCGCTGGCACTCTATTTCCAGAACCAGATATCTCAGGCATTTGATGTAGATATACATCCCGGCGCGCGTATCGGCCAAGGCATCATGATCGACCACGCGACTGGTGTGGTGATCGGCGAAACCACAGTGATTGAAGATGATGTGTCCATGCTGCACAGCGTCACCCTGGGTGGCAGCGGCTGTGTGAAAACGGATCGCCATCCGAAAATCCGCCGTGGCGTTTTGATTGGTGTGGGTGCAAAAATTCTCGGCAATATCGAGATAGGTGAGGGCGCCAAAATTGGTGCCGGCAGTGTGGTATTAGAAGCGGTTGCGCCACACACGACTGTGGCGGGCGTGCCGGCTAAAGTGGTTGGCCGCCCTAAAGGCGAAGCGCCGGCGCTGGATATGGATCACCAATTCGGTGAGGATGGGGTGCGCTGAAATTCTCTGGCGCAGGCGATGTGGTTGATCAGGCGCTGCGCTGGTCGTGCTGGCTGCTGGTTTCGTCGTCGCAGCCGTCTAATAGCCATTTAAGCACCGACTCGCGGCTCTTGAGCATGGATTGGTAATGTTCAATCAGCATGGCGTTAGGGCGGGGGTGTGCTTGCATCGCCGCGATACGTTCAGTGAGAAATGCTATGTCCTGCTCGACCTTGATACGGGCATTGCCGTGCGAGCTGAATGAACCGTTTTCCACCAGTCGGTTTTCTTGCGTTTTCTTTTGCATAAAAGGCAACATAGTTCGACCACTCCCTCGCAGTGTAGGTATTGAGTATGGTTGCCGCTGGTGCGCCCTGCCAGTCGCCGCTCAGACTAATTGGTTACATTCTGTGCACGGCTTATCGCTACTCATCTTTTTCGTCCGGGCAATCATGCACTCGGGTGCTATGATTCAAGCAGCAGATTTTTATCGACAGGATTTAGCCCTATGAGCGCTCCCGAATTCGACATTATTTTTCGCGGCGACATCGTTTTTGGTCACCAGTTGGCAGAGGTCAAACTCAAGCTGCAGCAATTGTTTAAAACGGATGCTGCGAAAATCGACGCGCTCTTTACCGGTCGCCCGGTGCCGCTCAAGCGCAATCTGGACGAAGCAACAGCCAATAAATACCGCGATGCGCTGCTCAAAGTCGGTGCTATGGTGGAAGTTTGCTCCACCGGCAGCAGCCCGGCCAACGCCCCC
>DATIDX010000041.1:0-2358 GCA_035456025.1 Cellvibrio sp.
CAATACCAAATGTTGCGGCGAATTTAAAATCGTCGCCACATAAAGCCCAATGGTTTCATCTAACTGCAAGGAATTGGACGCGCGCCAGAAATCATTGTCGGTAAGAAACAATTGATAAGTTGGGGTAAACATTTCAATGGCAGTTTGCAAATCGATACCGTTCAGCATTCCGCGCGGCATTGATTGCAGGGTAACTTCCGGTTCGTGAATCATACTAAAATCGGGCTTTTCTACCGGCACCAGTTTTTGATTGGCATCACGCAGCGCTTTACCCAAGCGGATGACGAAGTTAAATAAATTCAAATCGTGCTTTAAAAATAATTCATCTTTCAACTCATCAAGATTCATTGGCTTCAGCGGAGATGTTTCCACCTTAACTGGTGCATTAGCGGCGATAAATTCCAGAATCTGCGCACCCATATGAAAATGGCGCAGCACCAGCCAGTTCGCCTCTGGCCGCACGCAGTATTTCAGGCCAGTCGCGAGAATCCAGTGCAGCAATTTGGATGCAGCCCAATTTCGCGGCACGACCACCTTCACAATCTGGATTAATACAATTAATGTACGCGCCACTGGCCGCACAAACGGCAACAAAAATTGACGCGATGGTGTTTCTGAATCCGCCAGCCAGGCTTTTTTTACATGATCCGGTAGCGGCGTACTTTGATCCAAATAAAGCGCGAGCCACGGGCTGGGGTCGCGCGGATCAAACTCAGCCTGTAAAAACTTAGGTGGCTTTTCTATCTTTTCTACGTTATCCATCCCCTAGCCCTCCAGAATATGTTCAAACTGCATGAGATATAATTGCGCGGTGCGCTTGGCAGTAGCGATTATATTTTTTGCAGCTTGTGGTTCGATTGCCAACACCAGTTCAACAGCAGATAACCAACGCGCGAGGTGATGCTCGTCATTCGCGCCGTGATATTCCAAAAAGCGAAATGCACTCGCCGGCAAATCAACTTGCTTGCGCAGCAATGGCAAAAGCGCAGGAACAATGCGTTGGCCAGTACCTTCAATAATATAAATTGCACCCAATAGACCAATCGGGTTTGTAGTTGCAGCAAGTGAATGCAGATAACTATTGAGCGCTTCACCACCTGGATTGCGACGCAAATTATCCAATGGCTCGGTTCCACCTGCCGCACAATAATCTTCATACAAAATTTTAAAATCGTTTTGTTCTTCGCCGGCGTGAGTTTCAATTAAACTGGCAAGATCGGCATAGCTACCGGTTAGCGACGCCACGGCTTCACGCATCCACTTACTACCTTCGCGCACTTGTGGCACCCACTGGGATGTCCAATTGCGATAATCACCCAGTGTAAATTGCTGGCTGACCAATTTATGAATCACCGGACTGCGCCACACTTGCGAGCGATAGTCGTGCCAGATGCCCGCTAATGTAGTTAATAAATCCTGCAGATGCACAGGTGCAGATTGCGGATCATGTGGTGGGGCGATAATGTCAAATGGTGCTGGTGATGATACGGGCACAGTCGCAGCAGTATTAAGCGGCGCACTGGCATCTTCCACTTCCAACAACATATAAGCGGCGGTCATGCGGCCAGATTCAGGAATAAAACAAAATATTTTTTCGCCGGCTTTTACTTCATGAGTATCTAAAAATTCCGCCAACATAATAAAAATCGATGCAGAACCGGTATTACCACGGGTTGCTAAATTGCTGTACCAGCGCTCACGCGGAATAGTCAGGCCGGCTTTATCCAATAATTCTTCTACCACCGGAATAAAACGCGCGGACGAATAATGGCAGAGGAAGTGATCGATTTCGTTTGAGGTTATCCAGCCATCGTGTACCAGCTTTACGTACTCGTGGATGCTCACATCAAACAGGTGCGGTAACAGGCGAATATCCTGCCGCAGGGACAACGCACCCGCCGCTTCTGCTTCACTGGAGGACGGGAAATCGAGAAACGATTTGCTGCGATCTTCCGTCAAACCCAGCTGCATACAGACCGGATAATCACCTGCAAAACTTTTTTGGTGAATCCAGTTTATTTTTATGCGTATATTTTTGTTCGCAGCAGGTTTGTCAGTAAGCAACAAAGCGCCAGCACCGTCAGATAACATCCAACGCAAAAAATGCGCATCAAAATCACTGCTATAACCGCGCGGCGCAAACCGGCTTTTTTTGAAAATACGCGACGGCATTTCAGCAGTCGCCACTAAGGCCTGCTGGTGCGCACCCAGTTCGATCGACTGTGCAGCAAACTCAATGGCAGAAATACCGGCAGCACAAACGCCAAGGCTCGACAAGGTTTCCATTGGTGGCGCGCCCAGCTCGCCCTGCACCATTGCTGCAAAACCGGGAATTAATGCATCGCTACCTGAAGAACC
>DATIDX010000042.1:0-17874 GCA_035456025.1 Cellvibrio sp.
TAAACTGTGGACATCCCACCCTGGTTAATTTTTCTTATCACCCGGTAACCGGGAATATGCATTGCCATAACAAATTCAGTATCTAAAAATTTTCGATGTAATTTTTTGTCGTTGTTCGATGCGTTCGATGAATATGTCTGCGTCGGAGTTGCTAAAAATGCATTACGTAAAATAATAACCCTAATAGCGATACAAGTGCGGCGCCGAAAATCCAGGCATCAAGATGTTTTTTTCCGGTCAGGTAAGGCACCCATTGCCACATACCTTTGCGTTGTGGATTGTCGCGCAAGGGCGATTCAATAATTTGCAATGTGATATTGTCGCGTCCGCCGCCGGTCAGTGCGGCGTGTAAAAGCTGATCGACGGCAGCTAAACAGTCATGTGATTCATATAAAATTTGCGCGATGGTTTTATCGTTGACTTCATCGGTTAAGCCGTCGCTGCACAGCAAAATCCATTGATCCTTTTGCCATTGATTTTCAATTAAATCAACGCGAACCCTGGACAATTCCTGCATTCCCAAACATTGCGTAATAATATTTTTTTCCGGATGCGATTCAGCATCTTCCGGGCGAATGACGCCTGTCTCTACCAGCATTTGGACGTAAGAGTGATCTGTACTCAATTGCTCCAACCGGCCGCCATCGCGAGACGGTGTCCATAGATAGGCACGGCTGTCACCCACCCAGGCAACCTGATACTTTTCTGAATTACTTTTGAGGGCGACTACGGTAGAGCCCATACCGGGAGCGCCGACCCCTTGTATGGCGGAAGAGAGAATACTGGCATGGGCGTGCTGGATGGACTCAATTAGGGAGATATCAGGGTTATCCTGGGTTTCACGTCCGATGGTGTCGCGCACAATCGCGCTTGCCACTTCACCGGCTTCGTGTCCTCCCATCCCGTCCGCAACTAACCAAAGCCCGTGCTCGGGCCTGCTGAGAAAGCAGTCTTCGTTATTGTCACGCAGCAACCCCGGGTGGGATGCAGCGCTATATTCCAGCGGGTTGGTGGTCATAGGTATAGGTGGGCATCAATGTAGCTTATTGTTTTCGTATCGTTCCACCCAATACTAGATGACTTTGGCGGGGAAAACTATGTGGCCGGGGGAAAACTATGCGCCCCGGCACACACTTGGTTTCTTCACATTTAGTTTCGTCGTATTAAGCTAGCAAGTCTTGAGTTCAAGCCCCATTTTTTCTGCTAATTCTTTATGCCCGGTGTGAGTAACTAATGCGATGCTGGCCTTCTCTGGAATTAGATAGGTACTCGCCACGCGTTTAAGGTCGGCTGCAGTAACAGCTAACACGCGATTGCGAAACAACTCGCGTTTTTCGCGCGTGCGCCCAAATAATTCTGCTTGATAGGTCGATTTTGCTTCACCGGCAGGGGAGCCTGGCTTATCAATACTACCTATAACTCCCAGGATTGCCTCCTCTACTGATTGCCACTGGTGATCGGTTTCTTGCAGCCATAACAGTGAATCATCAAAATCTTTCAAAGTCTCACTCAAGCGCGGGTCGCGATAAGAATAAAAGCGGAATGATGCTGTGTTGCTGTCCTGGCTTGCGCCTCCGCCATAAGCGCCGCCTTGTTCGCGAATGGCGCGATGCAAATAGCCGTTACGTAAAAAGCCACCGAGTACGGTGAGGGCCGCAGCGTCAGGGTGTTCACTTGGCACAGTGGCATAAGCTTTAGCGCAAAAATTAACTTGGGTGTTGGTAATCCAGGCTTCACGAACCCTTACATTTACCGGCGCCAAATCAAATGGTTTGAACGTGGCGTCAGTTAATTCATGCGGCCAGCGCATTTGCAGGTCATGGCGATAGCTATCCAAATGTTCCTGTTCGCCAACAATTAAAAATTGTTTAGGGGCTTGCAGAACTAATTGATGGATTGCATTGAGTTTTGCCGCAAAACTGGCCAGATTTTTTTCATCGTCGAGCGAATTGTCCAGTGCTTTAACCGCTGCAATACCCGCGAGTCCTCCTAGCTGGTGTGAAACTTTTGCGGCGGGACTCATACCGGCGCAAGCTGCTGTCATCGCCAAACTGTGGCCATGGCCGGTAATGCTTTGTTCGCGGCGTGCGCGGTTTTGCGCTATTAATTCACGGATGCGTGCCAGCTCATCAAAACGAACATTTAATAATGTGTTTTTCATTAAATCGTTCATAGCTGCGTTGTTGCGACTCAATGCTTTGGCCGAAAGCGTTAGGTAGGCATCGATTTTTTGTACATCGTCCCCCGCACCGCGAATACTGCTAAATGCATGGATGGAACCGACAACTTCGGCCTGCCAGCGTTGGTTGGCCAAGTAGTCTTTATCTCCTGCACCTAACTCAGTAAGACAAATACTGTAATAGGGCAGTAGTGATATTTGTTCATCTGTGAGTGCGGGTAGCTTGGCGGTGATTTGTTGGTACACCAAACCATTGGTGCCAGCGTTATAGCAGCGCAGCGGGAAATTGTTAACACTTTCATGGCTGCCCGCCGTGTAATGTAGCTCGGGAGGAATATCATCCAAGCCTACTTTGGGCAGGATGTTTTCATCATCCTGCTGCAATTGTCGCTCTTGTAACGCGCGCGTGCGCGCAATAATAGTCTGCTTTTCATCATCACTTAAGTTGGCTTTTAATTGCGCGAGGCGTGCAACTTCGGCGGCCTGAATGCGCCCGCTCATTTCCAAATCCGGGCGCATTGTCAGGCGCACGCGGTGCGGATTATCCAGTAGCCATTTGCGCACCGTTTCTTGGATAAATTGGGGGTTTTGGGTTTTGCGACGCAAATTTTCCAATGCGGCGTCCATATCCAAAAGTGCAATCGGATCGCCGCGATGGGTTGCGGATGTCAGCCCTGTCAAAATCAACTGCAAGCCGTACGGGTAACCATCGCCACCGACTTCGCGTTGGGATAATTCCAATTGATGGAGCGATGCTTCGATCTGCTCTTGCGGTACACCTTCGGTTGCCACTTTGCGCATGATGTCCAAAATCATCGCTTCAACTTTTGCCGCATCTTCCAGTGCACAGCCTTCAAGACCACATACAAAAGCCATTTCGCGCGATGAGTCATCCAAACCGCACAGCGGTGAGGGCGCTTGGCCGAGTTCACTGGTTTCCAAAGCCTGCTGTAAGGGGGACGCGCTGTTGTCGAGCAAAATATTGGAAATTAATTGTGCTTCGAGGGATTCATCGAGGTTTGTGGTTTTGCCCAATAACCATGAGACGACCACATGATTTTTGTGGTCAATATCATCAGCGTCATTCTCATCAAGTGGATATGCTTCTTCAACAGCAATAGGTGCTCGATAACGTTTTTCATCGCCGACGCTAATAAGCTCGTCGAGTTTTTCAAATTTGCTTAACGCCTGGACTTCAAATTTTTCTTGATGAACCGCAGCTGGAATATCACCATAGGTCATGAAAATAGCGTTGCTGGGGTGATAATGGGTGCGGTAAAAATCTTGCAATTGCTGATAGGTTAAATTGGGAATATCTTCCGGTTCGCCGCCGCTGTTGTAATGATAGGTAGTAGTGGGGTAAAGATATTTACACAGTGTATGCCAAACCTGCGACGAAACTGAGCTCATCGCGCCTTTCATTTCATTAAAGACCACGCCTTTGAATACAAGATCTGAATCCGGATTGTCGGTTTCAGAAAATTCAACGCGATGTCCTTCCTGGGCAAAATCCAATTCGTCCAGACGCGAAAAAAATACTGCATCCAAATACACATCAAGCAAATTATTAAAATCTTTTTGGTTTTGGCTGGCAAAAGGATAAGCAGTCCAATCAGAACTGGTGAAGGCATTCATGAAAGTATTGAGCGACCGACGGACCATCATAAAAAACGGATCGCGTACTGGATATTTTTGGCTCCCGCAGAGTGCCGTGTGTTCCAGAATATGAGCGACACCTGTTGAATCCTCAGGCACTGTGCGCAGTGCGACAAGGAAGACGTTTTCGTTGTTGTCGGCAGCCAAATGGATATGTTGGGCGCCGGTGACTTTATGGCGATATTCTTCAACACGCACTTTCAATGCATCAATAGTTTGGCTGCGCAGTAATTCAAACGTCGGGTAACTCATAAGCTTGGATTTCTCTCGTCGGGGCAAGTGGAATTGCCAGATAAATTACAAAGGAACAAAAGCACTTTGTTGCATAACGAACCGACTCATTGCTGCCATCACCGGAGCATAGTCGACCTGTCGCTGTTCCAATTGCTGTAGAGCGTAACAACTTGCCTCCAGCGTGGAAAGCTGATTTTTGTTATGTGCTTTGCGGATTTTATATATGGATGTCGGCACATTAGCCAACACCAGGCGGGGCAGGCTCTGCAATGCGGGATTGAGATAAAGCATTTTACGGCTTTTACGCCAGGTCGCGTCTATTAAAACAAGGCGTAACTGATTGCACGAAAATTCGTTGGGTGAGGGGAATGGCTGCGGTGGTGCTAGTCCTAATGCCTTAAATTCCGGTAGGTCTGGATAAAGTAGGAGAGGCTGTTTTGAACCGGAAAACAGCCACGATTCCAATTGCGTTGGATCAAAGCTTTCGCCCACTCGTAGCTGACTATTTTGTAGACATAGGTGTAACAACCCTGCGGTGTTTTTGGAATTAGATGCTTCTTCCTGATGCTGCAAAATCAATATTTCGATGATATTCGAAACGGGAGCAACCAAGCGGCAAATGCAATTCCGTGCCGGTCGTTTGCAGTTGCCGCAGGTTGGACGCTTGGCGGGTGGCACGGTACTCAATGGGGTAGTTCTTCCAGGTTGTAAAGGCCAATAAGCTGTTGAGTTATCATCGTATGTTCGGCGATAAGGAGTTTTTTCGCGGCTGCATTCAGCGTTTTTATCGCATATTCACGCTGACTGGCGCTTGATCTGTTTAGGTGTGCTTCCAAATAACCCAGCCGCGTAGGTTTGCGCCCGCGAAAATAGCGGGCGCCTGCTTTGCCTGATTGATGTTCGCGCCAGCGGCGTGCCATGTCGGTAGTGATTCCAGTGTACACTTGCGCGTCACTTGTTTGGATCATGTAGACAAACCAGTGTTTGGATGCAGTCATAGTTACTGTAGTAGTTTGTAGGTGGTAGTTGATAGTCGGCGTTGGGAATTATATGGCAAAAGAATCCACTGGTCAGGATCGCAATTTTGATGATCTCGCCAAGCGCTTTAAGAAAAATATTTACGGTGGTTTAAAAGGCGACATTCGCCTTGCCGTACTTGAGCGCGATTGTGTTACGCACATTCCCGTTGCGCCGTTTGGGGTATCTAAAGAGGGTTGGACGATACTCGATGCCGGTGGTGGGCAAGGGCAGTTCTCCTTGCGGCTGGCGCAAGCAGGCCACAAGGTAGTGATTTGCGATATCTCGGCTGAAATGCTCAAGCTGGCGCAAGAGCAGGTCGAACAGTGGGGGTTGGCAGATCGTGTGCAATTGGTTCATTGTGCAATTCAGGATTTGGCAGAGCACATTCCGGTACACCAGAAATTTGATTTTGTTATTTGCCATGCGGTTATGGAGTGGATGCAAGAGCCGCAAACCCTATTACCTTGTCTTCTGAAATATCTTAAACCGCAAGGTTTTTTGTCGCTTACGTTTTATAACATTCATTCATTGATTTATAAGAACCTATTGCGCACAAATTTCAAAAAAATAATCGATAGGGATTACGGTGGTTCACGCGGTAGCCTGACGCCAATCAATCCGCTTGACCCCAATTTAGTATTGACTTGGGTTGCTGATTTGCAGCTCCAATTGCTTAGTCTGAGCGGTATTCGGGTGTTTCATGATTACATTTTCAACGAGGATCATCGCTCGCGCGAGCCGCAAACATTGTTGCAGTTGGAGCTTGAGTTTTCGCAGCAGGAACCATATCGATCATTGGGGCGCTACATGCATCTATTGATGCGTTCACCTGCTGTTAATGTTTGATTACTTCTAATAACTGGTCGCGCGCCTGATTAATTTTTGCTGCCAGATAATCGTTCCCTCCGCGATCAGGATGCACTTTTTGGATGAGCTTCCGATGCGCGTCAAGGATCATGGGTTGGGTAATTTCACCCTTGGTGACATCACCGGTTAACCCGAGTACATCCAGCGCCTCCTGGATTGCCATGGGTACAGGCGTCGGTTTAGGTGGCTCTTGGTATTGGCTATCCTGTTGTGCTTTTTTTCGTTGTAACCAGAAGGGTAGAAGTTGGCTGGCTAGTCCATAGGCGTTACGCAGGAAGGGGAGCAGTGCACCCAAGACGGCGCCCAGCCAATGAATTTTGCCAAATGCGACCAGCAAAACAAGCAGACACAGGAATAAGCCTGTGCCCATTTTCCACAGAGCATTGCGTCTCTGCTCTGGATTAAGTTTTTTGTAATGTGCGCTGCCAACAATGATCAAGGTTGCTACCGCAGCGAATACGAGGATTTTGAGCATAATGCCTCCACTAAACAGGCGGCCATTATATGCACAGGGTCCGCCTATCGGTAGCTCAATTTTGTGCTCTTGATCGGTGTTGACTATGCTTTTGTAACCGGGCACTTCATTTTAAGTAAATGTGATCTCCACTAGGGGTTTGGGTTAGATAATGGTGAAAATGAAAACAATAATGGATTTGCCCACCTTGTCCTCGGGAGTCCGGCTGTTAGTCCTTCTTTGTTGTACGGCGTTAATGGCCTGCGGCGGTGGTGGATCCTCTAAGCAAGCGCCCGTTAGTAGTCAGTCGATTACCCTGGCAACTAGTGCTGCAAGCGTTTCGGCTGCGATTAACTCATCAAGCGGCTCACCAAACAATTCATCAGTGAATTCGTCTGTTGCGGAGCTAATGAGCATTAGCGGCAGGGTGACTTATGATTTTGTGCCTCACAACCCTAACAATTATGGTTTGGATTATGCGGCCACTGTCGCGAAAGCAGGCCGCAATTTGGTGGTCGAATTAATTGATAACCGTAATGTTGTTGTGGCTACTACCAACACTGACAACTTTGGCAGCTATAGCTTGGGTGTCGAATCGGGGAGGATGGTTAAAGTCCGCGTAAAAGCTCAGTCGCTGCGAACGCAAACTCCTGCCTGGAATTTTAAGGTTACCGATAATACCAATGCCAATTCCCTGTATGTGATGGACGGTAATTTAATTGCGGCAAGTGAAGCTACTGCGGTACGTAATTTACATGCGAATTCAGGTTGGGGAGGTTCAGGTTATACAGATCCACGAGTTGCTGGCCCATTCGCTATTCTTGATTCTGTATTGTCAGGCGTGGATCGAATTGTGGCAGCGGATAGTCAAGTAAATTTCTCCCCGCTTGAATTGCGCTGGAGCGTGAGAAATAGAACAGCCGAGGGGGATTTAACGTTAGGCGAAATAGGAACCAGTTTTTTCAGTGGGACAGAAATTTACATTTTAGGCTCTGAAGATGACGATACGGATGAATATGACCAGCATGTTGTTCTGCATGAGTGGGGGCATTACATCGAGCGTGAACTATCCCGTTCAGACAGTATTGGCGGTGATCATATGAAGGGCGATAAGCTGGATATGCGTGTTGCTATGTCGGAAGGATTTGCCAACGCTTTTTCAGCAATGATTATTGATGATCCTGATTACCGCGATGCAAGCGGGACATTACAGGGCGGCGGTTTTTCCAATGACGTGAGTCAAACAAACAATACTGTTAAAGGTTGGTATTCTGAAGCCTCTGTGCAATCGGTGCTTTACAATTTTTACGCCAGTGGAAATGGTAAAACACCAGGCAATTTCGCGGATATCTTTAAGGTTATGCACTCGGTTGGTTATTTGGCTAATGAGGCAATGATATCTATTTACGTCTTCGCAGCTGAATTGCGTAATTTGTTGCCTATGCAAGCTGCTAATTTTAATAGTTTGCTGGCTGAACAAGATATCGAGTTAACTAACGCGTTAGGTGATGGGGAAGTTAACGGGGGCGGTTACACAAAGAGCTTGCCGGTATACAAGCAACTCGTAGTCGATAATAGCGCTGTCAATGTGTGCAGTACGAATCGGTTCGGTAGCTACAATAAATTGGCTGTCGCGCAATTTCTATTATTAAAAGTCTCGTCTGAAAGTAAGTACCAAATAAGCGCAACAGAAGTGGGAATTAATTCAGGTAATTCTGATCCGGATCTCTACTTGTATCGCAATGGCAAACTGTTTGAATATTCGGAAGACACCCAAATAGACCAAGAAGTTTTTTCCCTGACTCTACCAGCAGGGACATATGTACTTGAGGTCGTCGATGACCGGGTAAAATATAATGACGGTCTCAATCAAACTGAGGCTTGTTTTGATGTGCGTATGCAACGCGTCAATTAAGTGTGGTGGAGGCTGGAGTTATGAACAACATGCTTATAAGTTATTGGCAATTTATAGCTGCGATTATAATTGTCGGCTGCGTTGCCATGTATGGATCAGGAAGAAAATCGTCGGATGCTGTCATTAAATCTGAAGGAGACTCAAAAGTAGCCGAAAAAAGAATGGCGCAGGAAAATCACGCAGTAGCAAAACCTGGTGCTGCGGTGCGACTCAAAGACACTGAACCTCTCAAAGCTGCCCAGCCTGGAAAACATGAATATCAACTGCAGCTAATATCGCCCGTTAGAAAAGGCAAAATGACGGTTGACGTTTCATCAAGTGACAATTCCGTTGTCATATTGTCCAGTGATGATTTTGAATTTGCATTAGAGGAGGCTGGTGAATATCTATTGCCACTAGCACTTAATGTAAGCAACCAGGGACGTTTTTATATCCAATTGCAGATTTCAATTAGCAGTGATGATCAACCTGAACCAATCACTCGTGTAATAAGTGTTATTTTGCAGGTTGGCGAGCCGGAAATTAAAATGCGTAAGGCAGCTGCACCAATCTCTGCAGATGGGAGTGAAGGCATTATCGTATTGCCGGCGCAAGAGACTATTTCTTCTAAGTAATTCATTGCCAGACCCACTTTGTTTATAATCGCGTGTCATCCAACTAGCCATTTTTAAGAGGAAATTTATGCTGAACCACCGATTGCCTGCAGAATGGGAGCCTCAAGATGCCATCCTGCTGACCTGGCCACATAAAGATTCCCCCTGGGCTTTGATTCTGGATGATGTGGTTGAGTTGTATGAAGCATTGGCTACCGTTATTTGTGATTTTGCCGATGTCATTATTGCCGTACCAGAAAATCAAGTGAATGAAGTCCGTAGTCGTCTTGATACTATGGGCGCACCTTTGGAATACATCCATCTTTATCCTTGCGCCAGTAACGACAGTTGGACACGCGATCATGGGCCGATAACTGTTGAAACCCCTGAAGGTTTTAAACTATTGGATTTTCAATTTAACGGCTGGGGAAATAAATTTCCACACGATTTGGATAACCAAATTTCGCGGCAATTATTTTCCCTGAAGGCATTTCCATATGCAGCTATTGAAACCCAGGGCTGGGTATTGGAGGGCGGTTCAGTAGAGTCGGATGGTCAGGGAACTTTAATGACTACGTCCTCCTGTTTGCTGAATAAAAACCGTAATCCCAATTTATCCAAAGCTGATATCGAAGCACGACTGGTTGCAGCGTTCGGTGTAAAAAAAGTGAATTGGCTAGATCATGGCTATCTTGCAGGGGATGATACTGATGGTCATGTTGATACGCTTGCACGCCTCTGTCCCAACAATACAATTGTTTACACCGCCTGTGATGATGAGCAGGATGAGCACTTCGTTGAGTTAAAAAAAATGGAGGAGCAATTAAAGACCTTTACTAACGCCGACGGTGATCCGTATCGATTGCTGGCGCTGCCTTGGGCCGGGGCTGTGTTGGGGGATGAAAGCGATAAACGCTTGCCTTCCACCTATGCTAATTTTTTAATTGTTAATGAAGCAGTGTTAGTCCCAATTTATGATTTACCAATGGATGAGGATGCACTGGAGGTTATCTCACAAGCATTCCCCGGTTATGAAATTTTCGGTATTCCTTGTTTATCCTTAATAGAGCACGGCGGAAGTTTGCATTGCATTACTATGCAAATACCTGAAGGTGTTCTGGAGCAACTGTGATGCAACATTCAACTTCTGAGCCACCTAAATTCCCAAAAATATTGCAAGTTGGTGTAGTGCAACAATCATGTACTTCCGACATTGCGGCCAATTTTGCAAAAACGATCGAGCAGATTCGCGATGCTGCGCGGCGAGGTGCAAAATTGGTAGTGCTTCAGGAGTTGCATCGTGGATTATATTTTTGTCAGCAGGAGATAGCCTCCTATTTTGATCAGGCGGAAACTATTCCTGGTCCAAGTAGCCAAAAATTGGGTGCTTTAGCTCAGGAGTTGGATGTTGTTATTGTTGCCTCCCTATTTGAAAAGCGCGCCGCCGGTATCTATCACAATACAGCTGTAGTAGTAGAGCGCGACGGGAGTATTGCTGGTAAGTATCGAAAAATGCATATTCCGGATGATCCGGGGTATTACGAAAAATTTTATTTCACTCCAGGAGACTTGGGCTTCCAGCCGATTCAGACTTCCGTGGGTAAATTGGGAATCCTTGTCTGCTGGGATCAGTGGTTTCCGGAGGCGGCGCGTTTGATGGCAATGGCCGGTGCGGAATTGCTGATTTATCCAACAGCGATTGGTTGGCACCCCGAAGATAGTGACGATGAAAAGGCTCGCCAGCGCGATGCCTGGATTACAGTGCAACGTTCGCACTCGATTGCAAATGGACTGCCTGTAGTCAGCGTCAACCGTGTGGGGCACGAGTCAGATCCCGCTGGTGGTACCGGACTGAATTTTTGGGGTACCAGTTTTGTAACCGGCGCTCAAGGTGAGTTTCTCTTCACGGCAAGTGTTGATCAAGAGCAAACCCAAGTGGTTTCTATCGATATGCAACGCAGCGAGCAGGTACGACGTATGTGGCCGTATATGCGTGACAGAAGAATAGATCACTACGGTGATTTATTAAAAATATATCGCGATTAATACTGAGGGCATTTTTTGTTGAGCGTAAAAACCAGATCTGGTTGTGAATTGGTATATCGTCTAGACTTGAACTGCATCTTGTTTAATTGAATAAAAAGCAATAGTTATGGATTCTCCATCCCCCGACGATTTTGTCGCCCAGTTCTGTCCACATAGCGACATTCCTTGTAAATCTTTGCAAGAATTGGAGAAATTGCGAAAGGAAGTGGTACTTCTTAAAGAGTTGGTACGTACTGATGCCTTAACTGGTCTTTACAACTTTCGTTTTTTTTCGGATGCACTACCTCTTGAAATGGAGCGCGCCCGCCGCTCTCTGCAAACACTCTCATTAATTGTGCTGGATATTGATCATTTCAAAGCTTTTAATGACCGCTGGGGGCATGAAATTGGCAATAGAGCCTTGTTTCACATCGCCAAGTTGATTGGGTTGACCGTTCGTAAATTGGATTTTGCGTGCCGCTTTGGAGGAGAAGAGTTTGTGGTTTTACTGCCTGCTACGGATCTGCACCATGCAATTAATGTGGCTGAGCGTTTGCGGGAAGTTATCGCTAATACTCCATTGGTTGTCGAATATGAATCTATCACAATTACAGCGAGTATAGGCGTAGATGAGTTTCGAGCAATCCATAATGATAGCCCGGGAGAATTTGTTGAACGGGTTGATACTTGGTTGTATCAAGCAAAAAATGCCGGTCGCAATTGTGTTCACAGTCCGCCGTTGGGAATGACAAATAAAAGCACCACGGTTACACCTGAAGAAAAAGATGCGCTATTTGGTATATGGGGGGAAAACGAGCAGTAGCTGATATTTTTTAGAATTCTCAGTTCACTTTAATCCTTGGCGGCCTCAAAATATTTCCATTCTAAATCCGTTAATTCCATAAGGTTTGCAAACGAATGACTGTCCCCAAAATTGGTAGTCTTGCCCCCTCATTTACCCTATTTAATCAAGCCGGTGTTGAAATTAGCCTTAAAGACTTTAGCGATAAAAAAAATATCGTTTTGTATTTTTATCCCAAAGCTTCTACACCTGGTTGTACTACACAAGCTTGCGGAATCAGGGATCAGCGTTCTGAATTTGATGCATTGGACACTGTAGTCTTGGGCATAAGCCCTGATGCACCGGGAAAACTGCAAAAATTTATCGATAAGTATCACCTGGGTTTTGATCTGCTTGCTGATCAAGACCATGCTATTGCGGAACAGTACGGGGTGTGGGGGCTCAAGAAATTTATGGGGCGAGAGTTTATGGGTATATTGCGAACTACCTTCATTATCGACAAACAAGGTAGGCTTAAACACGTAATAAACAAAGTGAATACCAAGATTCACCATCAGCAGGTATTAGGTATTTTGCATAATGGCATTTAAACCATTGTTAATATAATTACTTGTGATAAAAAAAGGGAGTTTTGATTGGAAATTATACGCATTTCTCTTTGCTTCAAAATAAGTTCGTCTATAATCCTTATAGCCCAAGTGCAGTCTTTTCGATTCACAGAGGGTATCGAGATTTTGGCAGCTTATTTGCTTCCAAGGAAAATACTCCTGACCAATTTCACACAATGCCCTTAAATGGCAAAGGAGAAGCCTGGATGATCCAACTACAGCGAATTTACCGTAACAGCGAACATTTTTCTGAAAATTCTTTTGAGGGATCAGATGTTAGATCCTATAAAGAATATCTTGCGATGGCTGAGATCCCAAAATTTGAGGGTGTGTCCGCACGAGTAATTGATGCTTTGAAGCAGCGCGTTGGCCGTGACGATCTGTCTATTGATCGCATAGCTGAAGATTTAAAGCTGTCAAAAAGAACTTTGCAGCGCCGTCTGCAGCAGCAGAGCGCAAATTTTGCACAGCTACGCGATATTTTACGTTTTCATTATGCAATCAAGTACTTAATTGATGAGCATATGAGTGTCGACACGGTTTCCAAGGCGTTAGATTTTTCGGACCGCACTAGTTTTACCAACGCTTTCAAACGCTGGACGAGTTTATCCCCTAGTGTTTTTAGAAAATTATTCCGAGATTATGCCTAGTTTTTAGTCACTCCATTATAAAGCCCTGGGATCGAAGAGCATTAATTGCCTGTGTCTTTTAAAACAGGTAGAGTTACTGCTTTTTATTCTACGAGGTTAGTTTCATGAGTTTCTTTATAGCATCCGCAATGGCACAGGCTCAGACTGCACCAGCCCAGCAAAGTAACCCGATGATTACTTTGCTTATGTTTGGCGGAATGTTCTTGTTTATGTATTTACTTATCATTCGTCCACAACGCAAGCGTCAAAAAGAACATCAGAATTTAGTTTCGGCATTGGCAAAAGGGGATGAGGTGATAATGACCAGTGGTATGTTGGGTAAGATCCTTAAAGTCGATGATAATTATGTTGTAATTGAAACAGGCAACAATGTTGAACTTAAGTTTCAAAAGGTTGCTGTTCATGCTGTTCTTCCAAAAGGCACGATTAAGTCAATCGAAGCGGCCTAAACGGGATGCGTGAGAAAACGCGCATAAGCCTACTGCTGAATCATAGTTTCACTCATTAAGCGAGTCTCATTTGAGATTCGCTTTTTTATGGTCAGGAGGATCACGTATCAAAATGGTTTTTACACTCCTGCGCTCAAATAGATTCAACTGAATTACTCGCATGATCCGCTGTATCGTCCGGCCTGTTTTGATGCAGTGAAGAGCAGGCGCCAACAGGCTTTTCTTTTATCTAGAAACTTTGGGGCAGCAGTGGTATAAGGCGCTTTTTTAATGCGAGTAATTCGCTCGTTGCTTACTTGTTTGAATAGGTTAGAGGCAGTTTGTTGGTCGTGGGAGGCCGGCAATTTTACTCGCAATTTTTGCTGGGCTCGGTGGGAATAGATGCAGTAAATAGATACTTTTACCTTTCTCTTGGCCAAGTTTTTTCTCTGCGTACTTTACTAAGGCGCGCATCGCGGGAGAAATCCCAAACTCCTTATAAAACTCTTGCAGCAAATCAATAATTTCCCAATGTGCCGGAGTAAGTATAATTTTTTCATTGGCAGCAATTTGGCCAGCTACATCTCTGTTCCAATCGTGCAGATTTGTTAAATAGCCATCATTGTCGACTGACAAAGTGCCCACACTGATCCTTGATTCCATATCAATACCAGCTTTGTACTCGACGGTAATCAATGGTTAATTGAACGAACTTATCATAATCAATAAGCTGTATATTAACAGCAGACTTTGCTTCGATTCCGCGTGCTTTAACGTCATCTATTAGTGCGTAAACAGTAACGCCTTGTTTAATGAGGCTCTGAAGTGACTTGGCGCAAGGTGCTGAAGGAATGATTCCAAAGACTCCATCTTCAAGTAATAAAATACCATCATTTATCATGCAAACCCTTAGGCAAGATAAAACGGTACTGGTGCTGTAGGGTGACTTGTTGATTGTATGGAGTGTGCTCATATTAAAAGCTTAAGAGTTGATCTTGTTGCTGTAGAAGGTGGCCTACATCTTTATTGTTTAACGGTTTCATGTCATTAAGAATAAGGTCATCGAATACAATTGCTCGCTCATCCAGCGACTCTTGGTGTATGTATATATTATCTATATCGTAGAGAGGTAGCGCGGGCAAAATAGATGCAATATTTTTCTGTGCGATTAGTTCGCTGTGCTGATTTTTAAGTAGTTGGAAAACACCATCATCCATAAAGAGAATGCTTATGTCCTGGTCGTACACAGATGCAGCTAATGCAACGTCCAAGGCTTCTCTTGCTGTGCTTCTGCCATAGGGTGCGCTGCGACTAATCAGTAGTATTTTCTTTGGCATTTTAGTAACCGAAGCTAATTAAACGATCAGAAACCGCAGCGGCTTCTATTAATTGTCCAAGTCCACTGATCGTGAATTCCTGTGCAAGATTGTATGACGTTTTATTGTAGCGTTTTGCCTCTCCATCGTTGAGTACGCCGCGTCTTAAGGCTGCGGAGATGCAGACAACCAAATCCAACTGATAGTGTTTAGCCAGGTTTTGCCATGCGTTTTGAAGATTAAACTCGTCTTGAGGTGGTGTTGCCAAGGAGGTTCCGTTATGGACGCCGTCTTGATAAAAAAATATTCGATGTAGAGTATGTCCCTGGTTTAATAATGCGACGGTAAAGCGATAAGCGCTATAGCTCGCTTGGGATGAATATGGGGCGGAGTAAACGGCTAATGAAAAAATCATAATTAATTATGATCCAAAAAAATAAGGCTCCTCGAAGGGAGCCTTGGGGGAAGGCAAGACAAGTATTATTCGTCGCTAGTTACGCCAAGGAGGTGCAGTAAGCTGGTGAATAAATTAACTATTGAAAGAAATAAGTTCGTTGTCGCCATAATGTAATTCGTTTCACCACCGTGAATGATTTCACTGGTTTGATATAGAATGAGGGCAGACATTAATAATACGATGCCAGCAGAGAATGCGAGATGAAGGCCGGAAAATTGATAACCAAAAAACGATGCTCCAATTAAAAACAGCATTACCACCAACATTACTATCATGCCAGCAGCAACAAATCCGCCGAGGAAATTGAAGTTTTTCCTCGTGGTCAACACATAGCAAGATAGGCCGACAAAAACTAATGCGGTGCCACCAAGTGCTTGCATGATTATGGCTGAGCCATTGGCCATGCTGAGATATTTGTTGAGAATTGGTCCAAGTCCAGCGCCAATTAACCCGGTGAAAGCAAATACCACAAAAAGCCCTGTGGCTGAGTTTGCCGTGCGGGGTAATACGAACCAAATTAATGCCATGGCGAGCAGGCTCATCACCAAGCCTGCGCCGTAACCAATGCCAGCAGTCATGGCAATTCCTGCTGTCAAAGCGCTGAATGCCAAGGTCAATCCAAGGAGCATATATGTGTTGCGCAAAGCTTTGTTAGCTTCGGACTGGCTTAAAGTTTGTGCTGTTTGAGCGCTATAGGTGTCCTGCATACCATCCCCCTTGTTATTTGTGAAAATACAATTACTTGCTTTGAGTCGATAATACAAATATGCAACCGTAAAGCCAAGTGATTATCTGATTTTTACAATTGCAGCAGTTTAGTGTTTGTGGGGGACTTTTTTCGGTAGAGTGCGATTTTTTTCGAGTGACACTACAAAATAAAAAAGACGCTAGATTTCTCTAGCGTCTTTTTAGTATGGCGGAAGGGCAGGGATTTGAACCCTGGGTAGGCTCGCACCTACGCCGGTTTTCAAGACCGGTGCATTAAACCACTCTGCCACCCTTCCGAGTGCCGCAAATTATACATAGCTTTTTTTTTCAGGCAAGTAAAAAAACAGCATTTTTATAGCTGGAAGAGGCAATCAGATTTTTATTTTGTTTTTGTTGAGTATAAAAAAGCCGAATTGTTTCCAATTCGGCTTGCACATAAATTTTTTGAGCGATTTATTATTCAGTGGTGTTGCGTTTGCTTAGTCGTGGATCATTCGATGGCCGCGTTAGCGGGCGTGGATTGTGATCGACGGTTGGTGGCAGGCTGGTGTCTAGAGCGCGGGAAACTTGATTCTCTATAGTCTCAGTAATGATAGTTACCTGGCTGATGGGCTTTGGCGCTTTGCGTGGATCATTACTGGCCCTTGTTGGCGAGCCGATACTAACTTCCGTGACCGTTTTCCTCTCAACCTTTTCGATTTCCACTTCATCTAAATCAAGGGCAGTTACGGCGACGGAAGCTTGGCTTTCCGCTTCTACAGTTGATGCTGGTTCAGGTTTGGTGTGAAAAACTGGTCCAGCTGTTTCCGCTAGTCCAAGCCTGCCATCTTCATTGGTTTTCGGTTCTTCAGGCTCCAGTGAAGGAGTGGGTGCTGCGTATTCGACGCTATTAGCTTCAGCTTTTGCATTGGTGCTATCAATACCTAGGGCTCCTTTACT
This sequence comes from Cellvibrio sp., assembly GCA_035456025.1. GTDB lineage: Bacteria > Pseudomonadota > Gammaproteobacteria > Pseudomonadales > Cellvibrionaceae > Cellvibrio. The sequence goes on from DATIDX010000042.1 coordinate 16,852, forward strand.
TCCCTGAGCTTGCTGGGCATGCTCTACAATCGCAGCCGAAATTTGTTGCGCTAGTTGAGCTGATTCACTCAATACTTTAGGCTCACTTACGGATACTTCTTCCTTGTCTGCTAAGGAATCGGTAGCTCCGCTTTCCGCGCTTTCAAATTCGTCACGACGAGTGCGGCGACGCTGTTGAGAACGAGTGCGTCGACCTGCAGGGCGCTTGGATGGTCGATCATCTCCTTCGCCTTGAATCTCATCATTGGTCTGAATTAGTTCTGTGGTTACCAAAGGCTCATCTTTAGTCGTTTGGCGGCGATTATTATCGCGCTCGTTGCGTGGGTTTCGATTGCGTTGTTGGCGTGGTTCCTCGTCTCCGGTTTGTACCTCACGAGGTTGTTGATCACGCTGTTGGTCGCGATTATTGCGTGGTCTACGCTGTTCATTGTTTTCGCGTGGCTCGCGTGTGAAGTTGTCACGTTTCTCTTCCCGTCCACCTTCGCGCTTCTCTTGTTCGCGGACAGTTTTGATATCTCCTGAGGAGCGATGCTCCAAGTTGTCGATGATCTCGCGGTCTTCTTTGCGATCCTTGTCGCGGCGATTACGGCTATCTCGACGAGTGTTGCGCCCAGACGTGTTACGGCGAGCGTCGCGCCTATGTTCGCGTTTTCCTTTGCTCTCATCAGCTTTTTCGCCGCCAAAAATGCTACTAATTGAACTAATGAGTCGCGACAACAACCCGGGCTTTTTAACCGGCTCCGGAGCTGGATGGCTTGGACTGCTAGGTTGTACTAGTGGCTTGGGGGCATTAATCGGTTTACTTTTGAAGTCTTCTTCGTCAGTTTTGGCTTCATCGGTATGGGCGACGATTTTATAGCTGGTTTCCAAAGTGCCTTCGTCATCGTCACGCAAGCGTTGGACTTCAAAGTGTGGAGTCATCAATTCCGCGCTTGGTACGATTACCACGCGGGTATTATTGCGCGATTCAATGCTGGAAATTGTTTTGCGTTTTTCATTCAAAAGGTAGGTGGCTACAGATAC
>DATIDX010000043.1:0-2351 GCA_035456025.1 Cellvibrio sp.
CGATCAACATCGCCGGACCGCCGAGCACTACGAGCTTGGTGCCAGCGCCAAACGGCGGCTTTTCGATATGTTCAGTTTTGATGTTGCCGTAACCGCCCGCCAACATAATTGGCTTGTGGTAACCGCGACGCTCACCGTCGAAGTTTTCTTCAAAGGTACGGAAATAACCGCAGATATTTGGACGGCCGAATTCGTTGTTAAACGCGGCACCACCGATGGGGCCTTCGATCATGATATCCAGCGCATTTACGATGCGGTTTGGCTTGCCATAATTCTGTTCCCACGGCTGTTCGAAACCAGGGATTTGCAAGTTGGATACGGTAAAACCATTCAGTCCGACTTTAGGTTTGGAACCACGACCTACTGCACCTTCGTCACGGATCTCACCACCAGCGCCAGTACCCGCACCGGAGAACGGAGAAATTGCCGTTGGGTGATTGTGGGTTTCAACCTTCATCAATATATGAATTGGCTGTTGCGTATATTCGTAAGCTTTGGTTTCCGGATTCGGATAGAAGCGCCCTGCCTCATGCCCCACCATGACGGCAGCGTTATCGGCGTAAGCTGAAAGTACATCTTCGCCGCCCACTTCGTTGGTGTTTTTGATCATTTTGAACAGGCTGCGTTGCTGCTCTTCGCCATCGATAGTCCATGACGCATTGAAGATTTTATGGCGGCAGTGTTCAGAGTTGGCCTGTGCAAACATCATCAACTCTACGTCGATAGGATTGCGGCCCAGCGCGGTAAAACTTTCTACCAGATAATCAATTTCGTCTTCCGCCAATGCCAAACCGAGGGATTTATTAGCATCAGCCAAAGCAGCGCGACCGCCGCCAAGAATATCCACTGAAGTCTGTTGTGCCGGTTGCTGCTGGATGAACAATTGTTCCGCCGCTTCCAGGCTGTCAAATACGGTTTCAACCATGCGATCGTGCAAAAGTGCACTGATTGCGGCGTAGTCTGCGGCTGAAATCGCACCGGTCACGTAATAGGCGATGCCACGCTCAATGCGGCGCACAGGCTCAAGTCCAGTATTTTTAGCAATATCTGTCGCTTTAGATGCCCAGGGCGAAATAGTCCCAAGACGCGGCACTACCAGAAAGAGTTCACCCTCATGGCTGACCTCACCCTCGACTTTGGGGCCATAGGTAAGCAGCTGTTGCAGCACCTGCTGTTGGTCACTACTCAAAGGCGCAGCAACGTTGGCGAAATGTACAAACTCGGAACTGACACCGGTCACAGCGGGAACGCGCAGTTGCAGGTTGGCCAGGAGTTTTTGGGTACGGAAACTGGAAAGAGCGGGAGCGCCACGCAGGATCAGCATAGTGGGAAGAGCCTCAGCATCGGGGGATATGAAAAAAGGCCGCCATTGTACTGGATTTTGCCGACCAGCCGACAGAAAGTTTCACTGGAACAGGGGATAAAGAGAGGATTGAGGCTGATCGCCTGAGTCAGGCTACTGCTTCAGAGGGCGCGTACATAAACTTTTGTTAACTCAGGTTAATACGAGCGCCGGCACGATAACTCCAGCTGCACAGCTGTTAAGCAACTCCAGTTAAACCCTTAAAGAGACTCCTGGATTGGCGCGCCATTAACGGAGCATGATCAATAATGCGATTAAGAAAAATCTGCCTTAATTTTTACTGACTTAATGAAGGAACACCATATGCAATTGGAATCACAAAGCCTGCTTATCACCGGCGGCACATCGGGTATAGGTTATGAACTGGTAAAAAATTTGGCCGATAAAAATAAAAAAATTATTGTGATTGCGCGCGACAAAAACAAATTGTGTACTTTGAATGATGAATTTAAAAATCTATTTTGCTACAGCTGTTCATTAGCGACACAATCACAGCTAGCAACTACACTGGCGACAATCACCGCAGAACATCCAGATATTAATGTTATTTTCAATAACGCCGGCATTCAATTCACTCCGCAGTTAAATGATGCCGATTTTATTGCGGATACTGTGGCAACAGAAATAGCCACAAATTTAACAGCGCCTATAGCAATCTGTGCACATTTTATTAGGATTTGGGGCAATCGCCAGCAGCCGGCGGCGATTGTTAATATCAGTTCGGGTCTTGCATTTTATCCAAAAAAAAATTCTGCAGTTTACTGTGCGACCAAAGCTGGCCTGCATAATTTCACAAAAAGTTTACGCTATCAATTGGAAAATACCCCGATCAATGTGCACGAAGCAATACTGCCACTCGTTGATACCCCTATGACACAACAGCGCAGTGCGAAAAAAATCTCCGCTGCGTTTGTAGCACAGGAAATTATTTGCGGAGTAGAAAAAAATCGCGCCGAAATCTATGTTGGCAAAACAAAATTTATTCCAC
>DATIDX010000044.1:0-4438 GCA_035456025.1 Cellvibrio sp.
GATATTCGGTCTCATCAACTAATCCATTGCCGTTGGCATCCATGGCTTTGAGATTGGCGGCGCGCACAGCATCAAACTCGAGGCGCGCCACCTGGCCATCGCTATTGGTATCGTAATCTTCGATAAATGCGGCGCGATGGCCTGCACTTGCACCATGATCCGCTTGATGTTTGCCTCGCTCATCCACCGGCTTGGACGCTATAGACGCAGTGGATTGGCAACCCACTAGTGCCATTACCGACGCGATTACCAAGGCCAGCGAACTTATCGTTAAAGATTTTTTTTGAATTTTTTTCATAAACACTAACCCGGTTTTTAATCGATAATTTTGTTAAAACTTATTGTGCGTTTACTGCAAAAGTCAGTGTGTAGACGTAACCATAATTGGGAGCTTCTGCGCCTTTGGGTGCAGGCGCACTTTTGCGCGCATAGAGGAGGTAAACACCGGTTTTATCCAGCCTGATTTCGGCGTTGCCATCTTTATCGGTTTTTACTTTCAGGGTTTCTTTCTCATGCTCATTGCCATCGTCACCGGTGAACAGGGTTGCTTCGGTATCGGCGAGTGGTTTGCCATCGAGCAATACTTTGAACGCAAAGGCTTCACCGGCATAAATGTCATTCGGGTGGGTGACCGGCACTATTTCCAAACCCTGGTTGTAGGGCTTAAGTGCAGTTTGGCTTGGCGCTTTAAGGGTTACATAGGTCTCCGCCAGAGTGACTGACTGGTAGTGATCGAGCAGCTTCGCGCCCTTCGGCAATACTTCTTTCGGGTCGCGCGAGTGTTTGCGCTCGCCGTTCAATTCATACATACGAAAGATGGCTGCTTTGCGCACCCCAGTAGTAAAGCGATAAGTACCTTCATCTTTTGTCTGGTATTCAACCAGGCTGCGAGTGGTGAATTGCTCAAACCGCGCTGGAGCGACCCATTCGCCTTTAGGAGTTAGCACCTGAAAGTTGCCTTTATCAAACGCCACATCCGGTTGGAAGAACACTTCGGCGAAGCCCGCATCCAGACTTACCCAGCCCTGATGCAGGGGTTCAAAACTGGTAGGGACAAGGAAAGGCGTGTGGGCGTTCGCTAACGGCGAACACAGGGCGAGGCTACAAAGAAAAGGCAAGCACAGGCGGGCGAGTGATGGCATTGAAGGCTCCTTATTTATCGGCATTTCACCGATTATCATTGATTTAGGCGCCAATCATATCTTTAATGATAATAATTATCAATACCAAATAGTATTATTGTCATTAGTGATTCAGTATCAACAATCTTAAAAGCTCCCTATAAATAGGTGTCAGGTATGGATGGCAAGGAATTAGCAGTAAAAAGATGAAATTGATGCTATCTAACAAGAAAATCCATTAAGCAAGCGGAAACTGTTATGAACGAGATGCCTCAAACGTCAGCAAGAAAAATTCCTTCGTCGATTAAAAAGCACCCGGTCATCAAACTCATGCTTTGGATCGGCAAGCGCGAACTATCGGTATTAATCGCCTTGTTTTCGATCATGGGTTCGCTCTGGGTGTTCGCATCCTTGACTGAGCTGGCACTGGAAGATCATCCGCATGAGTTGGATCGCGCACTGCTATTGAGTATGCGCAACCCGGCCGATTTGAGTGATCCGCTGGGCCCCGGCTGGGTAGAGGAAATCGGGCGCGATTTCACTGCCCTCGGCGGCAATGCTGTGTTGATTTTGCTCACCATCGCAGTGATTGGTTATTTGCTACTGGATAGAAAACCGCGCGTGGTAATAGTGGTGCTCATTGCCACCCTGGGTGCGCTTGGCGTTAGCAGCTTGCTCAAACACACGATTGACCGCGACCGACCAGATCTGGTCCCTCATGGCAGTATCGTCTACACCGCCAGCTTCCCCAGTGGTCATTCAATGTTAGCGGCAAGCACCTATCTCACCTTGGGCGCACTGCTTGCGCAATTACAGCGGCGCCGAATTATTAAGACGTATATTTTGTTGGTTTGCATCACCATCACCCTGCTGGTCGGTATCAGCCGCGTGTATCTGGGTGTGCATTGGCCGACCGATGTCCTGGCGGGTTGGACGGCGGGCGCCGGTTGGGCTTTGGGTTGTTGGTTGTTGGCGCGCTGGTTGCAACTTCATCGGAAGATTGAAAGCTCAACCCATCCAACAATTGATGAAAAGGTTGCGGAAAAAGATCCCACCTAACGTCGTTGCGCGAGTGGTAACGGCTACAGCGCATACCAGTAGCTACGTCAATTAAAAACGGGGCAAATTCAGATAAAAGTTAACGGGATTTGAATTAGGAAAATACTACAAAAATTCGTGTAAAAAAGTACAGGGGAATGACGAGCGGTGACTTCAAAGACGACAGCTTTATTGATCTTGAACGGTAATAGCCGCAACGGCGCCGATGCAGATATCCAGGAAGGGTTGACGCTGCTTGCAGCGGCAGGTGTTTCGATTATCCAAAAAAATTCCGGTAGCCCGGAAGAAACAGCCCAGTTAATTGAGGAACATGCCGAACAAATTGATTTCGTGATTCTGGGTGGCGGCGACGGCACCATAAGCTCAGCAGCCGAAGCACTTTATAAACATCAACTGGCGTTTGCAGTTTTACCGTTAGGCACCGCGAATGATTTGGCGCGCTCACTTGGGATTCCGAATGACCTGGCGGAAGCGTTTCAAATTATTTTAACTAACAACCGCAGTAAAATTAATTTAGGCATGATCAACGGACACTATTTTTTCAACGCGGCGCACATAGGCCTGGGGGTCAAAGTCACTCGCGAGCTGACACCCGAAGTTAAAAAGAAGTGGGGGGTACTCAGCTATTTAAAAGCTGCGTTTAGCGCATTCCAAAACAACCGTGCGTTTCGCGCAACCATATTGGCAAACGGTCGCACGTTTAAACTGCGCTCAATCCAGTTGGCGATTGGCAACGGCCGTTATTATGGTGGCGGCAACGTTATCGATGAAAACTCGGAAATCGATGATGGATTGCTGCGCCTTTACAGCTTGCCGCCATCCAGCTTATGGGAGTTACTAACGAAAGCACCGCTACTGCGTTACGGCAAACACAGCCAGATGGAAAAAACCTTTACCCTGTCCAGCAAGCGCATTGAAGTGCGCACCTTGCACCCAAAAGAAATCCACGCCGATGGCGAACCAGTTAGCCATACGCCCGCGATATTCAAGGTAATTCCGCAGGCGCTGGAAGTCTTCCGGCCGGATACCAAGTGAGCAGCCTAACGCATTCAAGAAATTTCAATCAGGAGCTCAACATGTTTCGCTTTCTTTCTGATACCGAAGTAGCACTAAACGAATTATTGGTCGCCTGTCGCGCAAGTGTGGATCACTATCAGGACGCAATTAAATTGGTGGAAGACAAGGAAATCGTCAGCCACTTTCACACAATTGCAAGCCAGCGAAAAAAATTCTGCAAACAGCTAGAAGATATAATACGGGAACTCGGCGATTTACCCACAGTCCCTGATCCGGATAAAGAGACAGGCGAAATGATCCTCCATCACTTGGGCGCTGCCCTGTCTCCCGACTATACCGAGGAAGCCTTGAACCAGCGCCTGGCTATTGAAGAAAATATTATGGGTCTAATCGACACAGCGCGCGGAACACAAATGAAAGCGGCGCATGAAAAATTTCTGGATTCGCTTGCAACACACATTCAGGAAACAATTGGATTTTTAGCCAAGTCGCTCGATTAACTTTTGAACCCTTTACCAACGACATAGACTTCGCGCGAGCGCGGGCGCGACGCATCGGGTTTGCGGATGACCACTTTTTCAAACGAGGTGCGCACCTCTTTCACGTAATCATCATAGCCTTCGCCGTGAAAAACTTTTGCGACAAAATCACCTTTGGGTTTTAACACGCTGCGCGCCATATCTAACGCGAGTTCGACCAGATACATAGACGAGGCTTGATCCACTGCATCAACACCACTGATGTTGGGCGCCATATCGGAGATAACTACATCGGCGCGCGCGCCACCGAGTTTTTCCATAATCTGGTTGAACACCGATTCTTCGGTGAAATCACCCTGGATAAAATCTACGTGTTCGAGCGAGTCCATCGGCAAAATATCCGAGGCAATTACCCTGCCCTTCACGCCCACCAACCGCCCTGCAATTTGCGACCAGCTGCCCGGTGCCGACCCCAAATCCACCACCATCATGCCAGGACGAATCAGCTTGTCTTTCTCATTCAGCTCAATCAGCTTATATGCGGCGCGCGCGCGATAGCCATCTACTTGGGCTTTTTTGACATAGGGATCGTTGACATGTTCTTCCAACCATCGATTACTGCTTTTGGATCGAGCCATATTAAAACCAGAAATTGATTTACCCTGCGCGGGTGTAGATATAAACCTGCAGCGAGTATTTAAACTATTCATTGAAGGGATAAACGGCCATTTTCTCTGCAGTTCAAGATGGGTGTCACTGAGA
>DATIDX010000045.1:0-4208 GCA_035456025.1 Cellvibrio sp.
GCCAAGCGGGGCGGGAATTAACGCAACAAAACTGCCGAAGTGCTGTACGGGTACATCCCACAATTCCACAATAATTTCTGTCCCCTCGGCTGTGCGAATCAAACCGGGTTTAGGTGGAGTGGTATTAGGCAGTGCGAATAAACGGTAATTGCTTGCGGTGTAAGTGCTCTCGACAAACAACGCCTTGCGCTCTAGCAATTGCACATTCAGCGGCATGCCGGTCAAATGCGCACCGACTACGGCGAGGCGAACATAACCTTGCGGCGCAGTATTTTTTTGCGCGAGTGTTGGTGCGAATACCGGGGTCGGTTTGGTGGTAGCACCGAGCGATAAATTAACGCTGCTGTGCCATTTTTTTCCGAAGGCGGCGAGCGCTGCGTCTTGCCATGCGGGTGCAATTAATGTGATACCAAATGGCAAACCATCTGCACGAATAGTCGCGGGTAAAGCGAGTGCAGAGCAGTCTGCGAGATTGACAAAATTGGTGTAGGTGCCGAGCTGGCTGTTGACACCAACCGGATCGGCATTCACTTCGGCAATAGTGGGATGACGCGGAGATGTTGGAACCAGCAGTGCGTCAACATCTTTCATCAATAATTGTATTTCGCGTGCGAGATCAGCGCGGCGATATTCCGCAAGGTAAGCATCAGTCGCGGAAAAATTTACGGCGTTTTCCACAATGCTACGCACGGTTTCATTCATATCGCCAGCGTGTTCTTGCATAAAATCGGCGATGGCTGCATGCCGCTCCGCAACCCAGGGGCCGCCATACAATAATTGCGCGAGGTTAAACATAGGCGTGAAATCGATGGTGACTAATTCGGCACCAAACGCAGAAATCTTTTCCAGTGTTTCCAACCAGGCGGCTTCGGCTTGCGTATCGCCAAACCAATCGGGCGATGCGGGAATACCAAAGCGTGGTTTGCTGGAGAAATAAGTCGCAGCCGCTGGCGCAACGCGCGAGTAACCATCCGTTGCGTCAAAACTTTCCATAATATTGGCGACGGTTTCTGCATCGTCAACCGTGAGCGCAAACACCGAAATGCAATCCAGGCTGCGGCAGGCGGGCACAACACCGGTAGTGCTGAAGCGGCCTTTGGTTGGTTTTAATCCGACGATGTTGTTAAAGCCCGCCGGTACACGGCCGGAGCCGGCGGTGTCGGTGCCCAGACTAAAAGGGACAAGTCCATGCGCAACTGTGGTGGCGGAACCTGAACTGGAGCCGCCGGAAACATAATCGGGTTTAAAGGAATTGGGTACTGCACCGTAAGGCGAGCGGGTGCCGACCAACCCCGTGGCAAATTGGTCGAGATTGGTTTTGCCGAGCACAATCGCTCCGGCTTGTTTGAGGCGTGCTACCGCAGTGGCATCGGCGGCGGGAATATAGGTAAATGAAGGGCAGGCGGCGGTAGTGGGAATGCCTGCGACATCAATATTGTCTTTGACTGCGAAGGGGATGCCGTAGAGCGGAAGGTTTTTTGCTTCCGCCGTTTTGTTCAGTGCATCCAGCTGTGAGTCCAGTTCAGCTGCGGAGACGATATAAATCCATGCTGCATCGGCACTGCTTAATTGATTGCGCAGATGGTGCAATGCTTCACGCGCATCCAGCCCCTTGGAGCGATATGCTGCCAGCCATTCATTAATCGTCCAGCCGGTTGTTATTTGATTTGATGACTGTGTCATTGTGATTCCTACTTGAATATCGTAAATACAATCTTGGATACAAGTTTGTATTCAGCAGAAACTATGCCAACCGAAATTAGCGCTTGTTGCGCCATCAAATCGAAAGCATAAAATCTTTGTTATTCAATGGGTTAAATGACGTAGGAAATGATTTTTCAAGACGGTAGCGGCGAGATTTAAAGGCCGAATTTATGCGCTGAAGTTGTGCGTAGGATTTTCAAGCCAGGGCGAAATTGGTGCGAGCCGTTCTCAATACCGATATCTCAATTTTTGGGAATATTGAGATATGAATGAGAATGAACCATAGTTCGTCGCAAATTTCTCGTTTTTTGAGATGAATTGAGACGATTAATTTGCCTTCCAGGTCATGAGGAAGCAGGCGCGCTGTTTAGCGCTGGATGTATAGTTTGCACAGAAAAACAATATCTCAAAAAGCTGGTCAACCAGCAGAATTCAAAGGAAATCTTTATGCCAATGAACTGGAACCAACTGCTTTGTGCTGACCGTTTAGGAAATCGCATTGCAAAACACGAAGAGGGGCGTTCGCCGTTCCATTCGGATCACGACAAGATTATTTTCTCCGGCGCTTTTCGTCGCCTTGCGCGCAAAACACAAGTGCATCCGCTCGCGACTAACGATCACATCCACAATCGTATGACGCACAGTTTGGAAGTGGCCTGTGTGGGGCGCACGCTCGGTATCCGGGTGGGACAGGCGTTAAAAGATAAAGGTGATTTGCCTGCGCATATTTGGCCAACGGATATTGGCGATATAGTACAGGCCACGTGCTTGGCTCATGACATTGGCAACCCACCCTTTGGTCATACCGGTGAAGATGCCATCCGCAACTGGTTTCAAAAAGAAGGTGCGGAATTTTTAACAGATTTATCACCGTCCGAGCAGGATGATATCCGTGTATTTGAAGGTAATGCGCAGGGGTTGCGCGTGTTGACTACCTCTGAGTATCACCAGTTTCATGATGGCATGCGTTTGACCTATGCGACCTTGGCATCGTCGATTAAATATCCCTGGACTTCATCGCCGACGGTATTAGGGCAGCGCCCTAAAGATACCAAGTATGGAATTTTTCAATCGGAATTGGCACATGTGCATGAGATCGCGCAAAAAACCGGTTTAATTGAATTGGGGGCCGATTGGTATTGCCGTCATCCGCTGGTGTATTTAATGGAAGCGGCAGACGATTTTTGTTACGGCATTATCGATCTGGAAGACGGTTTGGAAATGGGAATTCTTAACTGGAATGAGATTTACGAATTATTGCATCCAGTAATTGCGGACTCGGCGCAGTTGCCGGAGTTGGAGCGGCTGCTGAAAAAAGTTAATGATGGGCGCAAACCAGCGCTGGTCCGTGGGAAGGTTATCGATGCTTTTATCAATGCGGGAACCGCGGCATTTATCAGGCACCAGGATGCGTTTTTACGCGGCGAAGTAGCAGGTGATTTGATTTCGCTGTGCGATCCCAAAGTAAAAAATGCGGTGCAGGCGGCAAAAGATCTGGCTAAGAAAAAAATATTCAATCATTCGCGCAGGGTTGAATTGGAAATCGGTGCTTATGCAGTTATTGGCACATTGTTAAATACAATTTGCTCTGCGGTCTATGCTTCGCTCGGTGATGCAACACAAATGACCTATAAAGATAATCGCGTAATGGCGTTAATTGGAGAAAACAATTTTCACCCGGACGTGAGCAAACGCGGTAAAAATTATAAGTATTTGGCGTTGATGGCAGTGATCGATTATATCAGCGGCATGACCGATAACTATGCGACTAATCTGGCCAAACAATTTAACGGTATGGGTAATTCGCAATACTGATCTTAGCTTGCATCAACCATGAATAAAAATTCCCGGCCTAAACCGGGAATTTTTATTTTGAAACTTATTTTTTTGCAGGGAATGCAAAAAATACTTTGGTAGCAGCTATGCCTGTACCTTTACCCGGTTCTGCGCCGGTTTCGTCAAAGCCGGTGGTTGGATAAGTGGTGCCGGTAATTACCAGTCCCTCAGTAGATACTGCTTGCCATGCTTGTGCTTCCTGCTCGCGGTCCAGAGCTGCTTTTTCAAATGAAAGATCATGGAATTCGCTCGCGTAATCAGTGTTAAGTAATTCAGCTTTAAAATATGGGCAAGGGGTGGTGATGCACACTATGCCAGTGCTGGATATTTTCAGGTAAGGGCCGACAGCCGTGTTCTTATTAGCTCCCACCCAAGCACCGTTAGTTACTAAGGTTTTAGTGCGCACCAGAGTTTTCGTCGGAGATGGCGAGTTAACCACTGTACCGCGCAGTAATGCTTGCTCGCTGCGGATGGCATCTTCCAGCTCAATAATTTGATTCTCAGTCAATCCGAGACGTTTGTAATTGATATAGGAAACATAAATGCTGTTAGGCAATAAGGCAGCATTTTGATAGGCTTCGTTTTCTGTCTCCAAATGCAGTGAATACTGGTTCACCGGAGTTAAAAACCATCCTCCACATAATGGAAATGCACATTTGCGATAATCG
>DATIDX010000046.1:0-5228 GCA_035456025.1 Cellvibrio sp.
TAAAACATAAAAATCTGACTAATAAGGTTAAACATTCAGGATATTTTCTCATTTTTCACCTACTTAATTATCAATCCACATCGAAAACCTTACAAAAGTTATAAGAAAGCAAAGAGTTTACGGAGCGGCTGTCGGCGCCTAAAAATTTATGCTTTACTTGCAAAACGTAACAAAACAATTGACCAACATCATGACTATCCAGCACGACATTTTGAAAGCAAGATTGCTCGGATTGCTCATTGCATTCACGCTTATCGCACTGGCCCTGCAAAATTACGGCCCGCAAAAAAAATTGATCGTAGGGCACGACTCCAACTTACAAGTTGATGTTATAGACGATCGCGGCAATGGTGGAAAATCTGTCGCAACACTGGTGCGCGTTGGTGGAAAATTTATCCTCGATTGCGCAATCATTACCTCTGAATATCAATGGCCCTATTGCGAAATCAGTTTTAGTCTTTCTGACAAAAACGGCAGGGGAATTGATTTAAGCAATTACGAGCAAATCAACCTTCGCGTAAAGTATTCGCAGCCACAACCCTTTGGCATTCGCTTTCAGTTAATTAATTTCAACCCTGCCTATTCAATCGCGAATGACAGCAATTCACTGAAATATAATTCCATCGAATTATTCGATACCCATGAACACTATCCGCAAATAGTTAACATGCGCCAAATGCAAGTGCCCAGTTGGTGGTTGAGCGAGCAAAAAATTTCACCGGATCATTGGGGGCCAGAATTCAGTGACGTGCGCAGCCTACAAATATCCACTGGTGAAAATGTCGTACCGGGCAAATACCAGATGATTTTTGAGCGAGTAGAAATTAGCGGCAAATACATCGATGATCGCAGCCTGTACCTCAGTTTATTAGGGGTATGGATTTTGACGGCGGTGGTATTATTTTTGCGCGCACTTAAAAAGGCCTCAAGCGAATTGCACACCAACCGCCAGCGCCAATCGCAACTGGAAGATCTGAACCGACTACTGAATCAGGAGCAACAGGAATTGGAGAGCAGGTTGAAGCGCGACCCTTTAACCGGCGTATTGAATCGCGATGGCCTTGCACCGCTGTTTAACCAGGAGCGGAATTCCGTCAACCGACCGCTGTTGTCGCTGATTTTTATCGACATTGACCGCTTTAAATCCATCAATGATAACCACGGCCACAATATTGGTGACCAGGTATTGCTCGCCTTTGCTCAGGTGCTGAGTGAAAACACGCGCACCCAGGATTTACTGGCGCGCTGGGGTGGCGAAGAATTTGTGTTGGCCTGCCCTGATACCACGCTGGAAAATGCCGCTGGACTCGCAGAAAAATTACGCCGCGCAATTGAAGAAAATGATTGGCCCAGACGGATAAATGTGACCGCAAGTTTTGGCGTGGCGCAATTGATGCAAGGGGAATCGCCGACGGATTTTATCAACCGCGCGGACAAAGCACTTTATGTCGCCAAAGCCCAAGGGCGCAATTGTGTACGCACCTCTACCCATGGCGCAGCGACCTTAGCCAGCGTGAAATAAGCGCAGCGTATTGTTCCAGGTGGCACTTGCTATCTCAGCGAGATGTTCTTCGCGCAGCTCGGCTAATACCTGGGCGATTTGCGGAATATTTTCAGGGCTGTTGCGCTGCCCTTGTTTGCCTTGCAATGGCATATCCGGCGCATCGGTTTCCAACAGCAAAAAATCCAGCGGAATTTTTTTGATTGCCGCTCGTGTTTTGTTTGCGCGCGCATAAGTGATCGCGCCGCCCACACCCAGATAAAAACCCATATCAATATAGGTGCGCGCAATTTCGTAGCTGCCGGTAAAGGCGTGGATGACGCCGCCGTAATTAACCTTATGCTGCTTGAGTAATGCAATTAATTCGTTGTGCGCCCTGACACAGTGGACAATCAGCGGTTTGCACAGCTGATTGGCAACTTCTATGTGTGCGATGAGCACTTGTTGTTGCAGCGCCAGCGGTGTGGCGATCATGCCATCAAGCCCGCACTCGCCGACGGCAACGCATGCACTGCTATTACCTGCACGCACGATTTCATCATTGATCAACGCAATCATTTTTGCGCGGGTTTTTTGCGTGGGCAAACCATCTGCTGTTTTTTGCAACCACTGCTGCTGTTCGATCCAATAGGGATGAATTCCCGCAGCATAAAATAGCCCGCTATACTCCACGCACAATTGTGCTGCCGCAGGCCATTGCTCTGGCGCTACGCCGGGAATTAACAGGCGACTAACTCCCTGCTGATTGCAGGCCTGCCAAAGTGCAGCGCGATCTGCATTGAACTCAGCGAAATCAAAATGGCAATGACTATCAAAAAAGTGGCTACCAAAAAAATGCATGGGCTTATCCAGCGCAGTATTAATGATCAATGGAATTTAAGCGCGGCTAGTGTGGCATAATTTCTTCCACTCTGACCCGGACCTGACGAATGAAACTACTTATACGCGCGCTGTTTATTATTGCCTGTTGTACAACTTATGGCTGCGTGCAAACAGATGCTCCATTGCAACCGACCGCTACGCCGTCAGACTGCGTAATCCTGCTGCATGGCTTGGCCAGGTCAAGCGATTCCATGGAGGAAATCGAGCAAAAGCTTAAAGCGCTGGATTACATTGTGGTCAACCAGGATTACCCTTCTAGCGAATATCCGATTGCCACTCTGGCAGAAAAATTCATCCCTCCTGCGCTGGAACAATGCCGCGCGCACAATATTCGCGGCATACATTTTGTCGCACACTCTCTGGGCGCAATTCTGGTGCGGCAATACCTGAGCGTCCACCCCATTCCCGAATTAAAGCGCGTGGTGATGCTAGCGCCGCCCAATAAAGGCAGCGAGGTGGTCGACCATTTAAAGCAGCTGTCATTTTTTGTGTGGCTTAATGGCAAAGCGGGAGCTGAGCTGGGCACTGAACCAACCAGTGTGCCCAACTCGCTCGGCCCGGCCAATTTTGATGTGGGTGTGATTGCCGGCACCTCCAGTATCAACCTCCTGTTATCGCTCTATTTGCCCAATCCCGATGATGGCAAAGTTTCGGTGGACAACACCAAGCTTGAAGGTATGCGCGATTTTATTACCTATCCTGTATCCCACCCTTTCATCATGAAAGATAACGAGGTCATCGCCCAAATCATCTACTATTTACAGCACGGACAATTTGTACATCCACACCCCTAAGGCTTTTTAGAACAAGGCTTTTTGAACAACGCTTTTTGAACAAGGAGTTTTACATGCACCGCATCCCCCGGATTTCCGTCGCCTTTGCCACTCTCGCACTTTTGGTTTCTTGCAGCGGCTGCAGCACCCAAAGCAGTGCACTGCCCTGGCATCGCATTGAGCTGAAGGAAGAATTTACGGCAGAAGATGTGACTGACCAATACAGTTGGCAGGATTACCTAGCCCAGGAAGAGCGGGTGTTTAAAGAACTCGCCGAAAAATTGGCCGCTGAAGATACTACCAACGGCTATCGCTACGCGCCCAACTCCCAATTTAATCCGCTGCTACAAACACCTAATTGGAACCGAACTTTCGTACTGACACCTAAAGAAATCCGCGCGGGTATCGTGATGCTGCACGGCCTAAGCGATTCACCTTATTCCGTGCGCGCCCTTGCGCTGGCACTGGAACAACAGGGGTTCCTGGTGATTGGGCTGCGCGTGCCCGGCCACGGCACCATTCCCTCTGCGCTGCTGGAAGCCAAATGGCAGGATTGGGTAGCGGCAACTCGCCTCGCCGCGCTGGAAGTGAAACGGCAATTAGGCGATAACCCGAATTTCTACATGCTCGGTTACTCCAACGGCGGCGCGCTCACATTGAATTACGCGCTTGATGCACTGGAAGACAAGAGCTTGCCGCTGCCGAAAAAAATGGTGCTCCTCTCGCCGATGATTGGTATCAGCAAATTTGCCGGCTTGAGCAAGGGCATGGAACTCGTCGGCCAATTGCCACTGATGAGTTCAAACCTGTGGCTCAATAAAACACCGGAATACAATCCGTTTAAATACAATTCATTTTCAGTGAATGCCGGCTGGCAAGCCCACCGGTTCTCGCGCCAGCTGCAAGCAAAAATTGCTGCGACAGCGAAAAAAGGCCAGCTGCAGAACTTACCGGCGGTCTTAACCTTTCAATCGCTGGTGGACGCCACCGTCAAGACCGACGCAATTGAATATTATTTTTATCGCCACCTGCCGCAAAACAACAGCGAGCTGGTGATTTTTGATATCAACCGCAGCAATAATTTCTTGCCTATCACCAACAGCGATGCGGCCAATTACATGCACGACACCTTGACCGGCCAATCCCATCCCTACCATCTGGTGAAAATCGCCAACAGCAACCCGTCCACTATGAGTGTGAGCGAGTGGCGCCAACCTGCAGGCGCTATGACGCAAGAAGAGCGGCCGCTCAACCTGGCATTTCCGCCCGGGGTGTTCTCGCTGTCCCATGTGGCTCTGCCCTTCCCCGCTGACGACCCGGTAAACGGCCTCGACCCCAAGCTGGATGAGTTTTACGGCATCCGCCTGGGCAATGTGCAGCTGCGCGGCGAAACCGGCACCGTCATCATCAGCGCCAATGCGGGCATGCGGCTCTACTCCAACCCGTTTTATCCCTACATGGAAAAGCGCATTTTTGAATGGTTTGACGTTGCGCGCTAATGAAAACCCCGGGGAGCCGCGCTGGCGTTATGTTCACTAACGAAAAGAACAAATTCCAGCGCGGACTGGTCTATCTCTTCGCCACCCTTGCCGCACTGGGGATAGCACCTTTTTGCGCAATCCGGTTTATGCACGGCGAAACCATCAATGCATTGGTCGATCTCGCAATCGTGTTGGTTGCACTGGGCAGCGCGCTCTACACCTATAAACGCGGTCAGGCGACGCAACTCATCTCCAACACCACAGCGCTGCTCTATTCAGCGGGTGCCGTTGCAGTAATCCACTTAAATGATCCTATTTTTGTGTTTTGGCTGTTCCCTGCGTTGTTGGCCAACTTCTTCTTACTCGGACCCAAAACGGCATTGGTCGTCAATCTGCTGGCCATAGCTGCCATAGCGCCAGTCACCCTGCGGCTTAACGATTTCACCCAAGCCTTTGCGATGCTGTCATCGCTGCTCATGTGCGGCAGCATGGCCTATGTATTTGCACTACTGACCCAACGGCAGCAGGTACTCTTGCGCAGCTATGCGGCGCAGGACCCTCTGACCGGGCTGGGCAACCGCCGCGCCATGG
>DATIDX010000047.1:0-3660 GCA_035456025.1 Cellvibrio sp.
GGAAAAACTGTTTGATATGAAAATCATGCTCAAGCTTTGGGTAAAAGTAAAATCCGGTTGGTCTGATGACGAGCGCGCGCTGCGCAGTCTTGGCTATAACGAATTTTAATTTACTCCTATGCGTGTTGATCTCCAGCCCGCCTATATCTTGCATACCCGTCCTTATCGCGATACCAGTTTATTGATCGATTTTCTCACGCCCGATTTCGGGCGTGTCACAGCTGTTGCGCGCGGTGTGCGCAAAACCAAAACCCCAAAGCGTCAGCTATTAAATCCATTTAGTCGATTGCTGATTTGTTGGCAGGGCAAAACGGATATGAAACTGCTCACCAGTTTTGAATCTGATAATCAATTCCTCTCCTTAACGGCAAACCATTTGTATTCGGGGTTTTATCTTAATGAATTATTGGTGCGCTTGTTGCCGGAGATGGATAGGCACAACGGGCTTTATTTTGCTTACGAGAAAAGTTTGGAATCCTTACAGCGCGCTGAGGATATTGAGCCTTTATTGCGTGAATTTGAATTCCGGTTGTTAGCCGAGTTAGGTTACGGTTTGGATTTTACTCTCGACACGCGCAACGATTGCGAAATACAACCGCAGGGGCTTTACGAGTGCCATGTACAGGAAGGTTTTTTCAGTGCTGCACCAGATATTCCCGAAGAGTTTTTGTTGAAAGGTGAGTGGTTATTGGCGATGGCAAATAACGATTACTCCATGCCTGCAACCCGTCTTGCAGCCAAATACTTATCGCGCCGCCTTTTAAAACCGCTGCTTGGAAACCGCCCATTGAACAGCAGAGCGTTATTTGCGCAGGTTAAAAATAATTAAATTGTTTATGGTTGTGCGTCAGCTTTTTCCAATCCAAATAGCGCATCTATATCTTTGTCTTTGCTCCAATTAATTAAATCATCCAGGGCATGGTTAAGTGCAGGTATGGCATCGCGTGCCTGTTCAAATTGTTTGCTCTGGAATAATTTATCGAGCAATCCACTAATGTGTTTCAAGCGCGGAACTCCGCAGTAACAACTGCTGCCATAAAGTTTATGGATCAATTCGCCAGCTTCTTCAAATTGGTCATTGCTGAGTGCGTTATTGATTTGCTGTTTTTCCGCCTCCAAACCGCTCAATAACATGCTGAGCATGTCGCGCGAAAGTGCGGGTTTATTGTTTGCCAATTTTAGGCAGAGCTGTATGTCCACCGAGCCGGTGAGATCCTCTGTGGGAAGTGGTTCGCGCACATTGGTGTTGCGCGATCTATCATCTATCTGGATAACAACTTCTTTTTTACCTGACAGGCTGGCCCAGCGATTAATGATGTGTGCCAGCTGGCTTTCGTTTACTGGTTTGCTGATGCAGTCATCCATACCCGCAATCAATAATTCAGCTTTTTGTTCAGTAATGGTGTGTGCCGTCAGTGCAATGATGGGGGTGCGTCGTTTGCCTTGTTCCAGGGTGCGAATATGCCGTGTGGCTTCCATCCCATCCATGCCTGGCATTTGAATATCCATAAAAATCACATCAAATTCATTTTCGCTACAGGCTTCAATTGCCTGGCGGCCATTATTGGCTTGCACTACTTGTGTATTCAGGCCGCGTAGCAGTTCTGAAGCGAGTTGCAAATTGGCGAGGTTATCATCAACCAGCAGCACCGATACACTTGGACGCAGCGCCTCTTCTTCATCCTGCTCGCGCATATCTTTGATGTGAAGATCCAGTTGTCTTCCCAGAGTTTGCAAAAGTGCCTCGTAGGTGACGGGCTTGTTGATGAACAAAACTTGCGATTTTTCGGTGTGGGCGCGGAATAAACGTTGGTGCGCTGGCGTGCAACAGGCAATAAGCGTGCAATTGAATTCTGTATTTAGTTGTTCGGCCAAATTGTTGAGCAATATTGGCGGAATTTTTCGTTCATTTGGCGCTATGTCCAAAATCAATAAATCGAAATTATTATTGCTATTGCGTGCATCGCGTAAGATTGGGAAGCAATCGTGAACCGCTGCAATGCTTTCGGTGTTGCCGTTCCATTCGCGCAACAAATTATCAAGTTGTTTTATAGATGCGGGGTTTTCACCGCAAAGCAAGATCCGGTAATCGCTCAAATTGGCCAGTTGACTGACGGACGGTTGGCGTTTGTCGACACCCAGACGCGCAGTAAACCAGAAAGTTGAACCTTGCTCAGGTTCACTGACTACGCCGATTTCCCCGTGCATGCGCTCAACCAGGCCTTTACAAATTGCCAAGCCTAAGCCTGTGCCTTCATGCTCGCGCGTGCTGGATGAATCGGCTTGGTTAAATGGGCTGAACAATTGATCTTGTTCCTCGCGCGAGAGGCCGATGCCCTCGTCGCTCACACATACCTTGAGCGTAATTTGCGTTTCCTGACGCTGCAGGACGCTGACATCAATCAGGATATTTCCGGTATTACTGTATTTAATCGCGTTGCTAACCAAGTTGGAGAGCACTTGTTTGAAACGTAGTGCATCACCTAATAAATTTTTTGGAATACTGGATTCGACATAGTTGATTAATTCCAGACTTTTTTCGTGAGCATCGGGCGCGAGTATATGCAGGACTTCATCAATGCAAC
Source organism: Cellvibrio sp. (assembly GCA_035456025.1). Taxonomy (GTDB): domain Bacteria; phylum Pseudomonadota; class Gammaproteobacteria; order Pseudomonadales; family Cellvibrionaceae; genus Cellvibrio. The sequence continues at coordinate 2,586 of DATIDX010000047.1, forward strand.
TTCTAATCGGCACGGGCGCGTAATCGAGTGTGAGTTTGCCGGATTCAATTTTGGAAAAATCGAGGATGCCGTTGATGACAGTGAGTAAGTTTTGCGCTGAGTCGCGAATGGTTTCCAAATATTCGCGCTGCTGTTCGTTGAGTTCCGTTTTTAATGCGAGGTTAATAAAGCCGAGAATACCGTTGAGTGGTGTCCTGATTTCATGGCTGGTGTTGGCGAGGAATTCCGATTTAACACGGCTGGCTTCCAGTGCTTCTTTGCGCGCTAAATCCAATTCCACGTTCTGGATTTCAATGGTTTCCAGCGTCTCGCGCAGGTCTTCAATCGCGTGGTCGATGTGAGACTGCATATCAGCCTGCGCAGCTTCCATATAGTCCGCCATGGTATTGATCGATTCAGCAAGGCCAAAAAACTCGCTGGAATTTTGTTTAGCCACGCGCTCGCTCAAGCGCCCACGCGCCAATGCGTGCACAACATTTTTGATGTGGTCGAGCGGGTCAGTGATGTGATAATAAAGAGCAATCGCAAAATAAGCTCCGAGAATCAAGCACAATAATGTCAATGCGATTGTCAATACTATGGCTTCGTAGCGCACCACTGCATAGGGCGCCGCCATCAATTCCAGCTCAATCCAACCGATGGGATTTTTATTTTCAAGATTTACCAGTGGATGCGAAAAGCGCAGAGTTTTATCTGTTTTACGCTCCAGCGCCTGTTGCATGTCAGGTTCGCGCACGTCGTCGGTGCGCATAAACTGCGGCCCGCTGTGGAAACGTTGATTGGCCGCCGTGTAGTGAACCTCTACGGCGCGAATATAGGGTTCTTCAAGTGAGGCATCGAGAATGTATTGCACTAATTCACGGTTATTTTCCAGCACGGGTTTGTGCAGCAGGTGCGCCGTTTTTTGCGCGAGTACACTGCCGCGCAAATCGATAAATTTATTGATTTGCGAAATGCATAGATAGGAAAGGCTAAATGCAATCAGGATGACAATGCTGATGGAGGGGATAAAGATGAGGCGCCAGACTTCGGATTTAATGCTGCTGCGTTTATTATTCATGGTGTTTGGCCTTAT
>DATIDX010000048.1:0-8751 GCA_035456025.1 Cellvibrio sp.
ACTGGGGCAGGGCGATGGAATATTTGCCTCGCCCTATATCGATATCAATGTCGCGTTGCTGGCGCTGATGGTGCTGGTGGTGACGGGTGTACTTGCAGCGCTGCTGCCGGCGATGAAAGCGGCATCGGTCAATCCGATCACGGCACTACAGGATGAATAATTTTTTGCGAGCGTGAATCCAAAACCAGCGGATCTACATCCAAGCAGTTAACCGGAGCAAAAGCGCAAATTCCCGATCGCTGACACTTGTCATGAGAGTGTTAAGCCAGAGTAAAAGAACCGGACATTTGTGCGAAAGCCTCTAAGCTGTGATGCTCGGCTCGCAGCATATAAATAACAGGAAGCCACCATGATCAAGTTGCATAACATCCACAAATACTACCATTCGGGCGAACAGCCACTGCATGTGCTCAAGGGAATCGACCTGCACATCCGCGAAGGCGAGCTTGTGTCGATTATGGGTTCCTCTGGTTCGGGCAAGTCAACGCTGCTCAATATCCTCGGTATCCTCGATACCCATGACCAGGGCGATTATTTCCTCGCCGGGCGCGAAATAAAAAATCTGAAAGAAAAAACCGCAGCAAAAATGCGCAATGAATTACTGGGCTTTGTATTCCAATCGTTCAATTTATTGCCCTTTAAAAATGCCACCGAAAATGTCGCCTTGCCTTTGTACTACCAGGGCGTGGGCCGCAAGGAGCGCAATTATCGCGCAGAACAATACCTGGAAATGGTGGGCCTTTCGCATCGCGCCAACCACATGCCCAATGAATTGTCGGGCGGCCAAAAGCAGCGGGTGGCCATTGCGCGCGCACTGGTCACCAAACCCAAGGTAATCCTCGCCGACGAACCGACCGGCGCGCTGGATAGCCAGACTACGCAAGAAGTGATGGCGCTGATGAAAGATATCCACCAGCTGGGCAACACCATAGTGATTGTTACCCACGAGCAGGATATAGCCGATCAAACCCAGCGCCAGATTATTTTGAAAGATGGCTTAATTGTTTCCGGACATCACCACCACCATTCTCATCACGCCGACGAAATCGCCGATCAGGATGAAGAAGAAATTCTCGGTTAAACGCGGATATCAATCGTTATGGGTCTCGATGGCTTACAGGAAATTCTCTACACACTGCGCATGAATAAATTGCGCACGGCGCTCACCGCTTTTGGTGTGTTCTGGGGGATTTTTATGTTGATACTGCTGCTCGGCGCCGGGCGCGGAATGCAAAACGGTGTCTATGAAGATTTCGGCTCCGATGTGCTGGATTTTATTGTGGTGTATACCGGCACGACTTCAGTGGCTTACAACGGCATGGGTTTGGGTCGTGCAATCCAGTTGACGTTCGACGATGTCGCCGCAGTTAAACAACAGGTGCCGGGCATAAGGGTGATTTCGTCGGAAAATGACCGGCGTGGCATCGCCATAGCCAATGGTACCAAGTCGGGCAATTTTGAAGTGCAAGGCGTGCCCGACGAATTTTTCAAAATAAAAGAAAAAGTGCCTTTTACCCTGGGCCGCAAAATGAGTTCGCTGGATGAAACTGAAATGCGCAAGATCGCGCTCCTGGGCACAGTCGTGGTCGAACGAATTTTTGGCAAAGGTGTTGATCCCGTCGGCAAAGATGTAAAAGTTAACGGCGTAATTTTGAAAGTTGTAGGTGTTTTTTACGACAAAGGCAGCCGTGGGCGCGACAGCGAGCGGGTTTATATTCCCTCCACCACTTTTCAAAAACTATTCGGCGCCGGCAACCACATTGCCTCTATCTGGTTGCGCCCGGATGTTGGTGTAGATGGTTTCGCGCTGGAGAAAAAAGTTATCGACGTATTAAAGCGCCGGCACTCGGTATCGCCAGAGGATAAACGCGCGGTCAACTCCTTCAATATGGCTGAACCCGCGAAAATGGTTAACGGATTATTTTTCGGCATCAACGCATTTATCTGGTTTGTGGGGCTCGGAACTTTGATGGCGGGTATTGTCGGTGTCAGCAATATCATGATCATCACCGTGAAAGAGCGCACGCGTGAAATCGGGATCCGCAAAGCCTTGGGTGCAACACCATTTAGCATCGTCAGCACACTGCTACTGGAATCCGTTTTGGTGACCAGCGTTGCGGGCTATGCAGGCCTGGTGCTAGGGGTCGGATTAATTGAATTGATTTCATTTGGATTAAATTCCGTCGGCGCGCAGCTGCCGTTTTTCAAAAATCCGGAAATTGATTTTGGTGTGGCTATTACCGCGATGATCCTGCTGGTAGTGATCGGTGCCCTGGCCGGTTTGGTGCCGGCACTGCGCGCCGCGCAAATAATGCCAATCGAAGCCATGCGCGCGGAATAGTGGAGCCACTGATGATTATTGATACTGAAAAGTGGCAAGAGATTTTTAAAACCTTTGGCCAACACAAGCTGCGTACCTCGCTTACCGCCTTCGGGGTTTTCTGGGGCATTTTTATGCTCACAGTATTGCTGGGTGCGGGCAAGGGTTTGGAAAACGGCGTTAATGAAGGCTTTCCGCGCGTGCCCAATATTGTGTGGGTCTGGATTCAAGGTCAAACCCAACTGCCCTATCAGGGCATGCCGATTGGACGACAAATTACGTTTAAGCCGGAAGATGTCGCGGCGATAGAAAAAAATGTTCCCAGTGTTGGTTTTATCCGTGGGCAAAATTCCGTGGGCATCTGGAGCGGTACACCGCCTTACGCCGTATATAAAGATAAAAATGGCACCTTCTTTGTGGAAGGCATACACGCGCAAATGGAAAACATTAATTCGCTGGCGATAATTGAAGGCCGCAGCATCAACGCGTTTGATGACCGTGAAAAACGCAAGACGGTGATTATCGGCACGCGCGTGCGCACGCAATTATTTGCGGAAGGTGAAAGCCCGATTGGTGCGGATATCACCATCAATGGCATCAGCTTTAAAGTGGTGGGTGTTTTTAAATCCCTCGCCAACGGCAACCAGCAGCAGGAAGAGGAAAAAATTTATATTCCCAACGACACCCTGCGCTACGCCTTTAACCAGGTGGGTTGGATTGGCAGTTTTGTAATCCAGCCAAAACCCGGCTTGCATGCGCGCGTTGCGGAAGAGGATGTAAAAAAATATCTCGCGGAATTAAAAAAAGTTGATCCAAAAGATACCGGCGTATTTGGCAGTTTTAATTTGCAAAACGAGTTCGACAAAGTTGAAGGCCTGTTTACCGGCATCAAAGTGTTCAGTTGGATAGTGGCAATTGGCACCATCATGGCGGGCGCGATTGGTGTGGGCAATATCATGCTGATTGTGGTGAAGGAGCGCACGCGCGAAATCGGTTTGCGTAAAGCGCTGGGTGCTACCCCCAATTCGATTATCGGGATGATTGTGCAGGAGTCGATTTTTATCACCACAGTCGCCGGTTATTTCGGTTTGGTTATCGGCGTGTTGCTGCTCGAGGGCATTGCCAAAATACTCGAAGCTAGCGGCGGCAAGGCCGGTTTTTTTGGCAAACCGGAAGTGGACTTCACAACGGCATTTACGGCCTTGGTAGTGCTGGTGATATCCGGCCTGCTGGCGTCGCTGATGCCGGCTGCCAAAGCGGCGAGCGTTAATCCGATAGTTGCGTTACAGGATGAATAATATCCACCAAGTGAATTTTTGTTAGCGATACGGCAGTCATTATTTTAACCATTCATTTTTCAGCAATCGTAAGAAGGACACCATGAAAAAGTTTATCTGGTACGCAGTTTTGGGCTTGATCGCTGTTGTGTTTATCGGCACGGCAGTATTTCTCTACAACAAATCGCAGGAGAAGCCGGTCACCTATACCTCGGATGCGGTATTCAAAACCACCATTGTGAAAAAGACAGTCGCGGTGGGTAAAGTAATTCCACGGCGCGAAGTGGAAATCAAATCGCAAGTGTCGGGCGTGGTTGAGCAGCTTTATGTTGTCGCCGGCCAGAATGTGAAGAAGGGCGATATAGTTGCCAAAATTACCCTGGCGCCCAACATGGTGATGTTGAACCAGGCTGAATCACAATTGGAAACCGCCAAAATCAATTTGCAAAATGCCACCGATGAATTTAGCCGGCAGAAAAAATTGTTTGCGGATAAATTAATTTCCACCTCCGAGTTCAACAAGTTTATGTTGAATTACGATTTGCAGCGCGAAGCGGTAACTGCAGCTGAAAATAATTTGCTGTTGATGAAATCCGGTGCCACTAAAAAATCCGACAAAGTTTCCAATATGATTCCCGCCACCGTCACCGGCATGGTGTTGGATCTGCCCTACAAAGAAGGCGCCTTTATTGTTGAAACCAGCTCCTATGGTTCGGGTACGACTGTTGCGACCTTGGCCGATATGAACGATATGATTTTTGAAGGCATGGTGGATGAATCGGAAGTGGGCAAAATCCGCGAGGGTATGGAGTTGGTATTGGATGTAGGCGCACTGGAAGGTGAACCCTTTACCGCCACCCTCGAATACATCTCTCCCAAAGGTGTGACCGACCAAGGCACCATTAAATTCCAGATCCGCGCGGCTGTAAAATTAAGTGAAAAATTATTCCTGCGCTCCAACTACAGCGCCAACGCCGATATCGTTTTGGACAAAAAAGAAAATGTGCTCGCGATTAACGAAGGCAATTTGATCGTGGAAGAAAAGGCGCAATTTGTCGAAGTAGAAACCGGGCCACAAAAATTCGAAAAACGCGAAGTTAAAACCGGCATTTCCGACGGCATTAATATCGAAATCGTCAAAGGTTTGAAAGAAGGCGATAAGATTAAACATCGTTAATGATAAAGAGCTGACATCAATAGTTTGGAAGAAAAGTGAAACCAAGCCAGTAGGCGAATGACGCCTCATTTGAACAAGGTTTTGCTGTAAAGAAAAAGCCCAGCCGTTAAAACGGCCGGGCTTTTTCGTTGTGCGGCGTCACATCCAATAACTGCCAACCTTAGCCAGAGCGTTTTCCAGTTGGAGTAGTTGGTTTAGTGGGCGCCTGTTTTGCTGTAGACGGTGACTTATTCAGGAAAGATTCCATATCCAATTTGCGAGCAGGTAGAAACACCTGAGTTAGCGCATCCGATAATGGGAATAAACCGGATATGCGGTCGGGGGTTTCACCCACGTGAACAAAGGAGAGAGAATTAGGCCAGCTTTGGTTTGGGCCAACAGCATTGGCATTGGTCAAGCCATAGGCCGCGGGTTGGTGGCATCCGCCGCAGGTCATGGCCGTCGCACGATTAAGTACCTGATCGCGCGACAGTGTACTGCCCAATTCAAGCAAGCGATTGTTAAGCGCCGCATCAAAACTGCTGTTGCGGCTTTTAGCGGTGAAATTACGCAGGAAATTGTTCTCCACACCATCCGCGTGGCTTTGGCCGTTATTGTGCGCATCGTTGCTAATGGTCAGGCTGAATGTTGATAAATCAGTGATCAGCAAGGATCGCAAATTATTTACAAAGTCAGCTTGAAATGACGCTGCGCGGGCGTCCGGGTTGTTAGCTTCGAATAATTCCGTAACCGGATTCGATTTATCGCTGACAACGTTCAAAGTGCTCACACCAGCTTCGGTTGAAACCTTGTATTCCTTCAGCAACCAAACTGGCTCCATAAATTGGTTGGTGCGAATTTGCCCGGTAGTTTGCGAATAATTACGAATATCTATCGGCGCCCTTACGTTTGATGCAGGCAAGCCGTTGAAATAGAAATCGCGTAACAATTGACTGCGCACAGCTGCATTGTCCTGTGTTGATAACCCTTGCCAGAATTGCTGGATGGGACGGCAAGCATTTGCATTGCCAGGGCTAGGATTGGGTACCTGGGCTTCAAAAATAATAAAATTTCGCCGTCCGTCATCATGAGCATTGCGAGCAAAAATAACCCGGTATTCGCCACAGTCGCTGAAGCTGGATTTATCGCGCAAATCAAAACGGTTAACCAGGCCAATCACTTTGTATTGACTAATGTGGTCAGAGGTTGCCTGCGCGCCCTCAACATTGCGACAAGCAACGGCCCAACCATTAACCCTGCCAGTACAATTGCCATTGGTTCCCGTTAGCTGTTGACTCCACATCCGCTTGAAAAGCTCGGTGCCATTTATTTGCGCCGAAGGTGCGGTGTTAATGGCATTCATTTGCGTGGCCAGTTGATCCATAACATCAACTAATCGGATAGGTGTTGATTCCAGGGTATCCAGATCGTGAACGAACAATGAGCGATCTATATTGATGGAAACCGAAGGCGCACTGCTGCTCGATGAACTGCTCGATGCAGCGCTTATTATTGCCACTGAAAAGTTATTGCAGGTAAACGGATTGGAATAGATATAAACCGGATGTAGCGGGTTGCTCGAATTGACCGGGCTGAGCGTACAGGAAGATGCACCAGTGGTTTGAACAACGATTGTTTGCACTGCCGCCGGGACTGTAGCGCCGTTACAAAATAGTCCGGTGGTAGTGACCTTTGGGCCGGTAGTTGGGCCTGTGCCCATAATATTCCACGCACAACCGGGCGCGAGAAACACTGGTGATGTGCCAGCGGTAGCGGCGGTGGGCGGTGTAAATGAAGCCAATATCACCGCACCGCTGGGAATTGAGGTAGTGGATGCGCTGGTAGCTGTGCTGCTAATGGATGAGCTATTCAGCGAATATCTGCTCGACGCACTAGTTACCGTTGATCGATTTGCTGACACCGAATAATTGTTGCAGGTTAGCGGACTGGAATAAATAAAAGGACCGCCGTTGGAAGGGGTATTGGGACTGAGCGTACAGGAGGATTCTCCTGAATCTTTCACATGAGTGGTTCGGATTAATATGGGGCCTGCGCCGTCGCACCAAAGCCCGTTGACGGTGGTAGTTGTTCCGCCAGCATAGCCTCCCCCCATTTTTATCCACGAACATCCCGGTGCAATAAACGTAGTGACCGAGCCCATACCCGATGCGGGAGGTGTGGCGGATGCCAATATACTGGGAGCAGCAAAAGCATTAACTGCTATAAAAGAAATAGCCGTACCTAGAGCAAATCTTATTGTTTTTCGCATTATTTATGTCCATTAAATTAATTTGAATTAGACCTTGTCCCTTTCCCTTATGATTTAACATTACAAAATCTTGGCCCAGGTATTTTGCAGGTGGTTCCTTAAAGCAATTCGTTATTTGAGCGTTAATGTGAAGTCCTTCCCCACATATTCATTCACGCCCTCAGCGCCAGATTTATCAAATGCATTCTAGTATCCTTTTTAAATTTGAAGCCATATTTATCCTGCCTGTCGCCAGCTGCTATCCTTGGGCACAGTGGCGTCGGAGTTATCTACAAATCATTACAACGGCCACTGTCCAAATCATTTATAAATACAATCTGAGATAGCCAATTCCCTACACCTTTATGACCCTGATTCGCTCCCTGCTTGTGGCGTTTATGTCAGCCCTTCTGGCTGGACCGGCGCTCGCCTGTAATCCGGACACGGAGGACTGTGTTGAGGTAGGCACCTGGGATGTGAGTTTAGGGATCGGCGCCGGTGTGCGTACCAATCCGGTTGAGGCGACGCCCGATATTCCGCTGGTTTTGATCCCGGAAGTGCACTACACCGGCGAGCGCTTTTTTATCCAGAACCTCGATGTGGGTTATACCCTGTGGGAAAACCCGGTTCACCAGCTCAACCTGTTTGCCACGCCGAGTTATGACCAGGTGTATTTCCATCGCTGGAGCCCGAGCAATTTCTTTATCGATGCGAGCGGTTTTGCCACTACCAACAAGGCGTTGGTGGATGAAGAAAGTGTTCCGGTCATTGAAGGCGATGGCGATAAGGCTTTTATCGCTCCGCAGGCCAGCGCTCTGCAGGAACCCAAAGCGCGCGACCGCCACACGGCGGGTTTGGGGGGATTTGAATACAATTTTTCCGCAGGATTTATCGACTTCCAGATCCAGTATGTGAGCGACTTTACCCGCGTCCACCAGGGCGATGAAGCGCGCGTGGCCCTGGCGAAATATTGGGAGTCCGGCCGCCATCATTTATTTACCTCTGTCGGTGCTATCTGGCAGAGCAGCGAAGTCATCAACTACTACTATGGTGTCACCGCCGCCGAAGCCGACTGGCGCGGCCCTTACAGCACTGATGCGGCCTTAACGCCCGAGGCGCGCCTGGATTGGAACTTTCAATTAACTGAACGCTGGGATTTGCGTTTGTTGGCCACTTATCGCCAATTGCCCGATGAAATCTCAGCTAGTCCATTAATAAACGACAACAAAGTGATCACTGTTTTCATGGGAGGGGTGTACCATTTTTGATGGGTACCTGCTGAGCGCACGCGCCACATCTGTTGCAGTATCCCTATTTCTGGTTGCTTTGCTCCCGGGAAGCTATGCGCACGCCGGTGATTCACCGGTCAACAATCCCGGCGGAGCAAGCTCATCTTCACTGCCACTGATCCAGTTTTCCATCAAGCCGCGCCTGTGTGTATTGAATGCCGGCGAAGAAGTTTGCCGCGATGAGCTGGAAGTAAAATGGCAATCCGCCCAGGCGCGCTCGCTGTGTTTGTACCAAACTGATAAAACTGACCCGCTGCGCTGTTGGAAAGATGCCACCAAAGGCGAATATCAATTTGAATTGACCGCGAGTGTCAGCACCGATTTCCAGTTGCGCGAATTGGATAGCGAAACCTCGCTGAGCGACCAGCGCTTCCAGGTGGTGTACAACGAAAAAAAATATCGCAGGGCGCGGCGCAATCCCTGGAGTTTTTTTTAATTCGGCCGGAACATTTTTATGTCGC
>DATIDX010000049.1:0-17630 GCA_035456025.1 Cellvibrio sp.
TTCATCGGTCATCACCACAATCGGCGTCTGGCAAGCCTGTACGCGCGCGGCATTCAACAAGTCGCGCGCATTGGCATTGCCCCAATAGTAGTCGAGCAGGGCGACGTCATAGTTTTGCGACAAAATCTTATTGAGTGCCACGTCCAACTGGTCGCACCACTCAAGTTCATATTCAACATGGCGAATATGGGACAAGACTTCGGCGATGAGCAGATACTCACCCTGCTCACGGTCGATAAATAAAATTTTTACCTTGTTCTCCATCGCTCTCAATCCCTCAACGCGCTCAGTGGCACTAAAACCAACAAAACAATGAATTATGGTAACAGCCGCATCCCGCAAACAACACGCCTGGTTTATACCAATTAACCGCTACAAATTCGCCATTCTTAGCTTGTAGTTATAGTTGTCGCTATAGGTTAGTTATAGCGGCCAAGTTCGCCGTTGCAAGCACAAATCAGCTTGCTAGAATGCTCGCCCATCGTCCAAGGCCGCCTACTGTGACCCAACTCAATCCCCGTCAAAAAGAAGCCGTGCTCTATATCGATGGCCCCTGCCTGGTGTTAGCCGGCGCGGGCAGCGGCAAAACCAGTGTGATTACGCGCAAGATTGCCTATCTCATTGAGCAGTGTGACATGCCGGCGCGCCACATTGCCGCCCTCACCTTTACCAACAAGGCGGCGCGCGAGATGAAAGAGCGCGCCAGCAAGCTGGTCAAGGGCAGCGCCTCCAAAGGCCTGACGGTATCCACCTTCCACAACCTCGGCCTGAATATCATCCGCCGCGAACATAAAAGCCTGGGTTTTAAACCCGGTTTTTCGATCTTTGATTCCGAGGATGCGCGCTCACTGCTGAAAGAGCTGATGCTCAAAGAAGGCGAGCTGGACAGCGACCACCTCGACCTGGTGCAGCACCAGATATCCAACTGGAAGAACGACCTGGTCAATCCCGGACACGCACTAAGCAAAGCGCAAAGCCCCGGCGAGCAGACCATCGCGCTTATTTACCAGCGCTACAACCAAGCCCTGCGCGCCTATAACGCGGTGGACTTTGACGACCTGATCCTGATTCCGGTCGAGCTATTCCAGACCAATCCCGAGGTGCTCGGCCGCTGGCAGCGCAAGATCCGCTACCTGCTGGTGGACGAATACCAAGACACCAATTCCAGCCAATATCTGCTGGTGCAACTGATTGTCGGCGACCGCGGCGCGCTCACCGTGGTGGGCGATGATGACCAGTCAATCTACGCCTGGCGCGGCGCTCGCCCGGAAAATATGAGCCTGCTCAAGCAGGATTACCCCAGCTTGCGGGTGATCAAACTGGAGCAGAACTATCGCTCCACCAGTCGCATCCTGCGCGTGGCCAACCATTTGATCGCCAATAATCCGCACGAATTTGATAAAGCGCTCTGGAGTGAAATGGGTCTGGGCGACCCGATCCGCGTGCTGCGCTGTAAAAATGAAGAGGCAGAAGCCGAGCGCGTCGCGACCGAGATAATCACCCAGCGTCTGCAAAAACAGTACAAATTCCGCGATTTTGCCGTGCTCTATCGTGGCAACCATCAGGCGCGCTTGCTGGAGATGAAGCTCCAGCACCACCAGATTCCCTACAAGATGAGCGGCGGCTCGTCATTTTTCGCCAAAACTGAAATCAAGGATGTCATGGCCTACCTGCGCCTGATCGTCAATCCGGATGATGACAACGCCTTTTTGCGGATCATCAACACCCCGCGCCGCCAGATAGGCACCAGCACCCTGGAAGCGCTGGGCGGTTATGCGAGCGAGCGCGAAATCAGTTTATTTGCCGCGCTCGATGAAATGGGCTTACAGAGTCGCATTCCCGAGAAAAATCTTGAGCGTTTACAACGTTTTGCGCACTGGATCAAACAGGTAACCCACAATTGCCGGGGCGAGCAGCCAGTCGATGCAATTCGCGAAATGCTCGCCGATATCGATTATGAAGGCTGGCTACACCAGAACTCGGCGAGCAGCAAGGCGGCGGAAAAACGCATGGAAAACGTCTTCTATCTGGTCGAATCCCTGCAAAAGACGCTCGATAAAACCGCTAATGATGACGAGGATGAAAGCGCACGCATCGAGGACGCTATCGCCAAATTGGTGCTGCGCGATTTAATGGAGCGCCAGGAAGAGGAAGACCTGAGCGATCAGGTGCAGCTAATGACCCTGCACGCATCCAAAGGTCTGGAGTTTCCCCACGTATTTATGGTCGGCATGGAGGAAGATTTACTGCCCCATCGCAACAGCATTGAAGACAACAATATAGAAGAAGAACGACGCCTGACCTATGTGGGCATCACCCGCGCGCAGCGCACCCTGTCGATGACCCTGGCAGGCAAACGCAAACAGTTCGGCGAACTAAGTGAAACCACCCCCAGCCGCTTTCTGGATGAACTGCCTAAAGAGGACGTGGAATGGGAAGGTTTTGGAGAGCAGAGCGCAGAGAAAAATACCGCCAAAGGCACCGAGACCCTATCCAACCTGCTTAATTTGTTTGATTAACCCTGCTCGCAGAAACAACAAAGGCGACCCGAGGGTCGCCTTTATGCTAACCGGTGGGCAACTTACTTGCTGCCATCCAACATGTAATTCACCGCCGCCTTGATCTCATCATCGGTACACGCAGCGCACATACCTTTGGCCGGCATTGAGTTGAAACCGCTGATGGCGTGGGTGTAAAGGGTGTCTTTCCCTTTCGATGCGCGCGGCGCCCAATCAGCAGCTGTGCCGTATTTGGGTGCGCCCATCACACCAGCGGCGTGGCAGGTAGTACAAAAACTACCATAGACATCTTTACCGGATTTTGGACCCGCCGCTGCGGCAGGTGCCGGTGCAGCAGCACATTCTTCACCCTGCATACAGGTGCTGCCAACTGGCTCAATGCGCGCCTTGACGTCATCGTCTTTGGCGACGGCAGAACCGGCAACCAGACCGGCAACAAACAGGATTCCGAACAATTTTTTCATGTGGCTCACGGCGTTTTCCTCGTTAATATCAGGCCGCCGGACGTATGGCCCAGCGTTGCCTTTGGTAATTTCGGGAGATCGGGCGATCTTTGGGCGCGCATTATAGCGGCAAATACCCACACAGGCGATGGCAGTATTTAATTGTCGGGATAAGTAATTACCGCAGCAATTTCCCCGGCAATTTGAACTGCCAGAGCCAGCTGATATGCTTATCGCCAACACTTATACCCCAGCAGAGGATTTCGACTGGCATGGAATATAACAGCGTCACCTTTGTTGCTTACTTCAGCGCCGCAGTTGTTTCCGCACTGCTGACCATGACCTACCTGTTCCAACTGGTACGCAAACAAAAAACCTGGCTGTTCGCCGGTGCAGCGGCGGTCCACACCCTGCACCTGGGCGCGGTTGCCCTGTCATTTTCCGACTATGCCATCCCGCTCTATTTGCTAATTATTTTTGAATACCTGCACTTTAACGCCTGGGTGTTCTGCATCGGCCTATGCCTCAAACACAATACCCAGCGCAAGCAACTGCCCGCCAGCCTGCAGCTGCTGTTCAGCGGTGGCTGGCCGATTACCGCCCTCGCCATCGCCATGCTATTTATCCCCAACATGAACCAGGCGGGGCTGTCGGTGTGGTTCGCCCTCGGGTTGGCAGTCATCGCCCTGGTGAGCGTGGAGCAGCTGTATCGTTTTGCGGGCGAGAACGACCGCCAGATCAAACTGCTGTGTATGAACCTGGCGGCGATTTTCCTCTACGACATCTACCTGTTTACCCATGCGCTGATTTTCAAAGGGCTCGACCCCATGCTCTGGCAATCGCGCGCGGCGGTGTCCATCGCGACCTGCCTGTTTATGGCGCTGGGCGGGATGCTGTTGTTGCAGCGCAATGACCGCCCGGCGAATTTCAATCTGTCGCGCCCGATTGCCTTTTACACCACCTCGCTGGTCGGTGTGGGCGTGCTCATCACGGTGCTCTCACTGGGCGGCTACTATGTGCGCCTTTACGGCGGCAACTGGGGCACGGTTTTCTACAGCCTGTTATTAGTCGGCGCGGTTCTGCTGATTGCGACCGTATTCATCTCCAGCCGTATCCGCATGAAGCTGTCAGTGCTGATCAACAAACACCTGTTCCGCTACAAATACGACTACCGCAATGAGTGGCTGCGCCTGATCAACTACCTCGCCCAACCGGCAGAGGCGAGCGAAGTTAACCAGCGCGCTTTTTTCGCGGTAGCATCTACCACCAAAGCGCCAAGCGGCGCCATTTGGCTGCGCAAGCAGGGCTTCTACGAACCGGTCTACCGCGCCAACCTGCCCAGTTTTGTCGACCTGCAAGAAGAACCGGTCGACAGCGCTTTCTGCCGCGCCTTTATCGAATCCGAGTGGGTGTTTATCCCCGACAGCGGCGATAATGAAGCCCTGAGCCAGCACAATGAATTGCTGCCCCACTGGGTGCACAACATCCCCGATCTCTGGTTGATGTTCCCGCTGATTGTGGGCGAGGAGCTGGTGGGTTTTATGGCACTGACCAAACCCGGCGGCGATGAAACCCTCACTTGGGAAGACCTGGATTTGCTCAAGACCATGGGCCGGCAAGTTGCCAGCTACCTCAAGCGGCACCAACAGGCGGAACAGTTGGTGGAAGGCCGGCAGTTCGATACCTACAATAAGCTGGTCGCCTTTATTATCCATGACCTGAACAACCTGATCGCCCAGCAGGCACTGGTGGTGCGCAACGCAGAAAAACACAAAGGCAACCCGGCTTTTTTTGAAGATGCGATCAAAACCATCAGCAATTCAGTCGACCGCATGAACAATCTGCTCAAGAAGTTGCGCCGCGATGAATCTGACTTGGTGAAATGCCTGTCGATTATGGAAGTGGTACAGCAGGCCATTAACGAATGCCAGCGCAGCAGCCCAGTGCTCACTGCCGATATAGAGCAGACCAGCCGCACCATCAATGCCGACCAGGTACGCCTGGTGATGACTATCACCAACTTCATTAAAAATGCGCAGGAGGCCACACCGGACGGTGGGAAGGTTCATGTTACACTGCAAATCACCAATAATTGGGCCGTCATTATTATTGAAGATAATGGCTCAGGTATGGATTGGGACTTTATCCACAACCGGTTGTTCAAACCCTTTGAAACCACTAAATCCGGCAAAGGCATGGGTATTGGCGTCTATCTGTCCCGTGAATATATTAGCGAGTTAAGCGGCACCTTGAATGTCGCGAGCGAACCGGGCGAAGGTACTACCATCACCATCACCCTTCCATTGAACAAGGATTAAGCCTAAACGCATGAGCAAATCGACCGCAGCAAAACCTATCCTCCTGATCATCGAAGATGACACCGGCCTGCAAAGCCAGTTGCGCTGGCACTTTGACCAATACGAAACCATAGTGGCCGACAACCGTCAGGACGCCATAGCCGCACTGCGCCTGCATGAGGCCTCGGTGATTATCCAGGACTTGGGGCTGCCACCCGATGAAGATGGCGTCGACGAAGGTTTTAAATGTATTCAGGATATTCTGCGCATATCGCCCAATAGCAAGGTCATTGTAATGACCGGCAAAACCGACCGCGACAACGCTTTGCGCGCAGTGGCTATGGGTGCCTACGATTTTTACCAGAAACCGGTCGACCCCAACACCCTCGATTTGATCGTACAGCGCGCCTTCCACATCCACGAGCTGGAGGACTATAACCGCCGCATCAGCTTGTCGCAGCAGGAGCCGCTGGAAGGCTTGATCACCAATGATCCGCAGCTACTCAAGATCTGTCGCCAGCTCGAAAAAATTTCGCCCACCACCGTTACCTGCACCCTCCTGGGTGAAAGCGGCACCGGTAAAGAGGTAATGGCGCGCGCCATCCACCATCTGAGCCCGCGCAAAAATAAACGCTTTGTGGCCATCAACTGTGCTGCGGTACCCGAGAACCTGATCGAAAGCGAACTATTCGGCTATGAAAAAGGTGCCTTCACCGGCGCAAACAAAACCACTATCGGCAAAGTTGAGACCGCCAACGAGGGCACCCTGTTCCTTGATGAGATCGGCGATATGCCGCTCAACTTACAAGCAAAGTTATTACGATTTTTGCAAGAGCGTGTTATCGAGCGCGTGGGCGGCCGTTCAGAGCTCCCGGTCGACGTACGCGTGATCTGCGCCACCAACAAAAACCTCGAACTCATGGTGAAAGACGGCAGTTTTCGCGAAGACCTCTTCTATCGAATTTGCGAAATGACCGTCGTCATACCTCCCTTACGTAATCGACTGGGTGACAAGGTGCTACTGGCGCGCCATTTCAAAATCAAGTTTGCAAAGGAACACGGTCAAAACGTCACCGGCTTTACACCGGACGCTATAGCGGCCATCGAAAACTATTCCTGGCCCGGCAATATTCGCGAGATGGAAAATAAGATAAAACGCGCAGTCATCATGGCCGACGGAAAATACGTCACCCGCGACGATTTAGGCTTGGCGGAAGCCGGCGATTTATCGCTCAATTTGCGTCACGTCCGCCAGGAGGCAGAACGAGGCGCCATATTGCGCGCACTGAGTATGACGGATAACAACATCTCGGCGGCATCTAAATTATTAGGTGTAACGCGTCCGACGTTTTATGACCTCATAAAGAAATATGACATGACCCAGCAATGCCTCACCGGCTCGAACGATACTGATGAATAATTAATTTCAGCAAAGTTATACATATACCCAAAAGCTATAAAACCAATGATATGTGCGGTGACGCACATATCACATATACTGCTGGGTAAGTCCCGAAATTCACAAAAAATAATGACAAACCTGCTGCTTGCTTCTGTAGGTGCTAAAAATAAGCACTCTGAAATAGCCAGTGTTGTTGGCCCGGATTTAATTAGACGCAATTTTTAGCGCAGGTATTTATAGATGTGCAAATGTGGGAAAAGGTTAATGTCCCGGGCTATTTTGTTGGCCATGACGGCCGTTTTAGCCGCCTGTGGTGGTGACGATAAAGCAACAAACCCAGCAACTGATCTTGTTAATCAGCCTAACAGGGAAGGAGGAGCATCAAGCCAGGTAATAACCACCAGCAGTGCCCCTGCGCTTATCGCCAGCAGTATTGCTGCCACCTCGTCTGCACAAAATATTGCGCTGGAAAAAGATACTACTCCGCCGTCCTCCACCCAACTATTACTGCAAAAACTCACCCAGACCAGTATTACCCTTGCTTGGGATGACGCCACCGATGACGCGCGCATCAACACCTATAAAATTCAACGCAATGGCCAACTGGTTGCTACGCTAAGCTATCCGGTCCATGTTTTTACTGACATCGACCTGCAGCCCTATACCGCCTACACTTACACTATTATCGCGGTAGACTCTTCAGGGAACGACTCCAAGGCCTCCTCTCCCTATACTGTGCGCACTCTGAGCAATAGCAGCAGCTCCAAAGCCAGTGCCGCCATAGACACACCGACTACCGCTGCCCCGCCGAGCACAGCAGTGACCAATTCAGTCGCAAGTGCAAACTCCAGCTACGCCACTAGCTCCAAGGCAACATCAAACGCTGGCTCCAGCGTTAAAAGCAGTAGCTCCAAAGCGGCATCAAAACCAGCCTCCAGCTCCAGAAATAGTAGCTCCAAGGCGAGCTCATCGAAATCCAATATCGCCAGCTCGGCTGCAGCGGCCAAGCCAAACACAGTCAAAATTACCTGGAGCCATCCGCAGCAACGCGAGAACGGGCAATTTCTTGAACTGCAAGAAATTGGCGGCTATGAAATTCGCTATCGCAACCCTGCTGATGGGACTTACAGCACAATCACTGTAGCCAATAATGCAACCAACGAATACTCAATTGAAAACGCAGAGGGTCTGGAGTTTGAAATTGCGGCCTTCGATATCAATGGAATATATAGCCAATTTGTAAAAGTGGCCCAATAACCCAACGCATAAGGTTTGAACTACAGATTTTTCCATTAGTCCGCGCTATTATGAACCGCATCACAATTTAAACGACTTCGATAGCGCGAACTTATGGATTTAGGCAGGAATTTTTCAGGGTTAGCTAAAGCCATCCCTCTCTTCGCGGCGATACTAGCAGTAGCACTGCTCTACTCCCCCAGCCTGACCGTCCTGTGGAAAAAGTGGATTTTGTGGGATCAGGATCTGGCCCATTCAATTCCAACCTTGGGTGTCATGCTCGCCTTGCTTGCGCGCCGCACTTACGTTGTTGCAGAGCTTAAGCCCAAAAAAAATGCCACCTATTGGCTACTTCTTTCCGCTTTAGCCATTTGTTCGCTGGGCTGGTATCTGTTTGAAAGTTTGAGTATCAGTCTGCCCGCCTATTTCATGCTCATAGCTGTGCTCTGCTTATTTATCAGCACCAGCTTTTCAACCCAACTCACGCTCGCAATACTGCCTACACTCGGGCTACTTATCTTTGTAATCCCTGTTTGGTCCGACCTGACAGGGGTGCTCGTAGAATTAAGCAGCTTTGTCGTAGGGCATGCAGTAAAACTCAGCCATTTGACAGTGCTTCTAGAAGGAAGCAGCATCTTTTTACCTAGCGGCACCATTTATATAGCTGATGGTTGTTCCGGAATACGTTACCTAATTATCTCCCTACTGATGGGCTACATTCTTATATTGCTCAACCAATATAAATTGCGCAACGCTATAGCAACTCTCGCAATTGCAGGCCTACTCGGGCTAATTGCGAACTGGTTACGGATCTATCTGTTGGTAGTTATTGGTTACCACAGCGAGATGCAAAGCAGCCTGATGCACGACCATGAAACCTTCGGTTGGATCGTTTTTGCCTGCATATTGATACCTGCGATTTACTTTTCACCAGTATCTAAAACTGCAAATCCGATCATTCATATTCCCAAACGAGTTTCTTTTTTACCCTTGCTCCCTTTAGCAATTGGCCCGGCGCTGCTCTACCTAGGCTCAACAACTACATCCACCAATACACCATTGAATATTAATCATCTTTCACAATATAAAATCGCATCGAATGAGCGCATAGGCATCGCACTTCACCCCAAGATTACACATGCAGATGGCCAAACGGTAGAAATAGACCAATTGAAAATTCGTGTGGATTTATTTACAAATACTCCTGCCGAGCCACGAAAAGAAATCGTTCCGTTTATCGGTTCTTTAACGGATAGAAATGAATGGCTATTGGAGCAGTCACCCAAGGCTGCGCCAGAAAATTTTGATATCGGAATTTATAAGCAAGTGGGCGGCACATCGCGCATCATTATCGCAAAGCAATATATTGTTGGCACGATGCATACCGATAGTTACCTGGAAGCGAAATTAATACAAATTGTTGCCAAAGCTATGGGCGATAGTTATTTCGGACTTCTCACGGCCCAAGCAAACTGCGCTACTGACTGCACAACTGAACTAGCCATAATCACCGGAGCGTTGCCGCGAATTAACCGCACACAGTAGTCACGACTTATGCCTATCAAGTAGCGCTTTAATTTCATTTTGATAAATAATACTAACACCTGAATGCATAGGTAGCGTCATAAAACGCGACGCAAAACTTTCGGCATTTTCAAGCCGGCGCGGCACGGTGACAAGGCCGTCAACTCCGGCCACTTGATCAATTGCCGCCGCATACATAGGTGTTGCACCCAACCCGCATGCACGCATTTTTTGCAGCAAGTCATCCCTGATTACTGCATCAGGACACAACAAAGGATAGCGCAGTAGCTGCCTTGCCCTCTGCGTCCTTAAAGCAGCCAACTTCTGCAAACCATTCTTCAAAACAACATTATCGTAAAAAATTTTCAGCTCGAATTTACGCGCGACGTACAAAGAGAAATTCGCGGTTAATCGTAACAGACGAAATTCGTCCATAGCTTGGATTTTTTTGAGCGCCGAATATTCGGTTCCCCCCATGCCCACAAAGGGATTGCGGTTCAACATCAAAAACAATTGAGGAATCAGTAAATAATTATAAATGCGAATTTTGAGCGAGAGCTGCACTGAAGCGACATCAGCCGGTTCAATATGGCTTATCGATGCACTGAGCAATGGTGACTGGGTGAAGAGCAAGCCCCCTCCCATTAAACTTAAAGGCTTACCGCGCCCAAATGAAAAAATAGCGTAATCAGATTCCACAGGGACATCATTTTTAGCCACTGGAAACCATTGTGCGTTATCTTCAATCAAGCGCGTGCGCAAACCAAGTGATTGGATCAGCGCTCGCAACTGCTCCAGACGTTCGGCAATCCCCATAAAGTTAATCGCTATAATCGCGATTACCCTCTCATCAAGCTGCGCGCGCAAATGTTCAAAATTATAGGATGGATCATCTTCCTCAATATCCACCGCCACTGGCTCAACTCCGGCGTATACGCAAGCTGCAACCAAATCCGGACAACAGTAACCGGGTATGATAACACGAGGCCTTTGAACTTCAGGAAAATGTAATTTAGCGTCAACAACTGCGAGCGCCAATGCGGAAGTGCCTGAATCCACCCAATATTGGTGTCCCTCCAAAAACTCCACCAATTTATTTTCTGCCTCGGCGCGCAAAGATATCTTGTGCCCAACCGGAGGCAGATCGCCGCGAATTATCATCGTGCAGATGGCTTCCATGTAGTCATGCGATGACCAGCAATAAATTTAATTGCTGCATCAAGCAGAGCGATATTTACCTGCACAAAAAAATACACCAGTTTGATAACAGATATAGATTGTAAGTTAGGTAGAAAATGGGCGACGACTGCAACTCCATAAAATGCTAATTGCCCAAGGAAAAGTAAAAAATAGAATAGGCCACTATCGGCGATTAATGCATTAACTAGAAAAAACGCGAGCAAAAACCAAGGCGTTAACCAGCGCATCAGTTTATGGGAAATCACTTGGAAGGAAAAAAATCCAAACTTTCCAAAACCCAGTACCTCTGCATGACGTGATAGACCTGTCATACCGCGAATGACCGTTCTAATTTTGCGCTGATACTCTTTGGACGGATCTTTTAAATCTTGATAAAAACCCAGCACATCGGGTGCAGTCACCGCCTTCAAGCCAGCTTTGGCCGTATTCAATGCGGTATTAAAATCGCTAGGCGAATGGATATCCCAGTCGCTGCACAAATATTTTTTTACCGCGAAAAAGGAACCACTTAATCCAACCAAACCGGCCAATTTCGATTCCTGACGGCGCAACCACATTTCATATTTAACGTAAGCGCCCTCTCCCGCAACTACACCATCCTGACTAACAAAACGATCCTCACTAGACACAGCACCGACAACCGGATCATTAAAGTAAGTGATTAATTTTTGTATAGCATCGGATGGAATTTCAGTCGCAACGTCACTGAATACCAGTATTTCACCGCTCGCCTCTTTAATTGCACATTGCTGCGCATGCTCTTTCCCCAAACGCTCAGGTGCCCGAACCAGACGCACACCGCGCGCAGCATATTCCCGCACAATTTCATCAGTCGCATCCTCAGAACAATCGGACGCAACAATTATTTCAAATGCCCCCCCATCAAGCACCAATTGCAAACTATTTTCTATTTTTGCGCGAATCCGGGATTCTTCGTTATAGGCAGTAACAATTAACGAAACACTTTGGACAACTGCCGCCTTTTGTTCAGCTGCAGCCACAGCTTTTGCTCCAGCCCTCGCAACCATCATGCGCAATATCAGCGGATAAAGAAAATAACTATAAATCGCTGCGATACCAAACAACCAAAATAAAAATGTTAACATTCTGACCTCTTAACCTGTCCCTACCATATTCAGTGAACATTTCGATACTATGCAAGTGACTGCCATGACACCGAACCCTAATAGTGAAAACCCGATTTTAACCTCCCGCATAAAGGTTTTGCACATCATTTCTGGAGATCTCTGGGCCGGTGCCGAAGTCCAGGCGTTTACGCTTATCACTTCGCTTCAGCATCAATGCGATATTACAGTCGCACTTATGAATTATGGCGAACTGGAACAACGCCTCAGTCTGGCGGGTGTCGAAGTCATTGTTATGGATGAGTGCACACTTTCTGGCTGGCAAATTACCAAACAGCTAGTCATGCTGATTAAACGCTTTCACCCCGATATCATTCACACCCACCGGAAAAAAGAAAATATTCTTGGCAGCCTGGCTAATATTTTAGCCAGTAAGAATCCCTACCATCGAACCAAGTCGATCCGGACAGCACATGGAGCTGACGAACACAAAGCCGGCGGGATAAAAAAGATCATCAACAAGCTGGATACGTTTTGCGGCACCAACCTGCAGGATGCCATCATCTCGGTATCGAAAGACTTGGCGGCAAAACTGCAAAATATTTTCCCGAATGAAAAAATTCACATTATTGAAAACGGCGTGAATGTAGCTCAGCTTCGCGCAGCTATACCAGCCGCAGACATCCGCCTGAATTATAAAGATTACATTCATATTGGAATTATCGGCCGACTTGAGCCAGTGAAGCGCGCCGATTTATTTATCCGGGCCGCACACCAAATGCTTGTTGCATCCGCAACACAAGCCGTAAAACTTAAATTCCATATTATCGGGGATGGGAAACTCAAAGATGAATTAGCCCTGCTGACCCACCAGCTGGGCATTCAGGATGAAGTGGTATTCCACGGCCACCGCAGCGACTCAATACAGGCTATAGCTGCGCTGGACATGGTGGTCATGTGCTCTGATCACGAGGGAACCCCCATGACCGCACTGGAAACTCTCGCCTTGGAGCGCCCACTGATCGCCCACGATGTAGGCGGACTGCGTGAAATACTGAGTGAAATGCCCGAACTACTGGTAAATGAACATACTCCCGCCGGTTACGCGGAGAAAATCTTGGAACTTATAGACAACCCTCGTCAGGTCAGCCTGAAAGATATTTATACCAATACTTGGAATGCAACTCGAACCCTACGTCTTTATCAGCAAGTGCTAAATAAAGAAATGTCGGGAAAGCTTACAGAGACGCCACAAAAATTAACGTAACCAATTGATTATAATGCAAATTAATGATTGGCCTAAAATATGCTTATAGAATGCCCAGCGATATAATAATCGCCAATCACTCACTAGGATCATGGAGATAGACGATGAAACTCATAAGCAAAATTTTCGCAGCTAGTGCATTACTCGCTGCAGCTCAAGCAAACGCATTAGTTATCGATTTTGGCTCACCAGCCTGGACACCAGCGGCCAATAATCAGGCCAGCCACACTGTTAACTACGCCCTGACTGGCGCTGTAACTGCGGTCGCAGGCCCAGCTGGTTCATTGCTGTTCGCCAATGACGCATTAGACGGCCTTGGTGTTACCAGTGGCGAAATTGATGAGGTTGATGCTAGCGAATATTTAAAAATCAGCCTGGCCAATGCGACAAATATTGTCTCAATTAAACTTACTGACCTGTTTCCACGCAATCATCCTTCCGATGGTTTACCAACCGATGGCAACCATCCAGCCTTTGGTGAAGTGGCAAACATCTCCTTTTATTTAGGCGGGTCGCTCATTAGCTCTGCCGTAGTTAAAGGCTTGAATTCCGTAGGTGTCAATGGTGAGCAACTGTTCTTCACCGGCGGCGTGTATGCAGACGAAATCAAATTTGTCGCAGGCGGCCCTTTCAATGAGTATTCAGTTAAATCCATCGAAGTTCCTGAGCCAGGTATTTTTGCTCTTCTTGGTCTGGGATTGATGGGACTTGGTCTGTCACGTCGCCGTCAAGCTAAACAAGCATAATTAGCTTCGCGATACAAAAAAAGGCGCCTTGGGCCACTGCTGTCCCATAGTTTGTAGATAAAAGAAAGCCTGTTTCCCCAAGTTGATACAATGTGAGTGCAACCACACACTGTAAAACAAAGGAAAACAGGCTTTGTCACATTCTAACACCGCATTTCATCAACTACTCAAACCTTTATCGAGACATGAATTTGAAGCGGAAGCTAAAAAGCATCATGTCGGCCAAAAATTGCGCTCGGCAACGCGCTGGGATCAATTTGTCGGTATGGCCATGTCGCAACTGTCTGGCCGCCAAAGCCTGCGCGATATTCAATCCAATCTCGAAGCGCAACAGCATAAACTTTATCATCTCGGTGCCAAACCGATTGCTCGCTCAACGCTGGCACGATTAAACGAAGTACAGCCCGCCGAACTTTATAAACACGTATTTGCCCGTCTGCTTCACCGCTGCAAATCCATGCAAGGCACTCACAAATTCCGGTTTAAAAATCCATTGTATTCGCTCGATGCCAGTGCGATTGATTTATCGCTGTCGGTATTTCCCTGGGCGGCGCATCGCGAGGATGCGGCGAACGTCAAACTCAGTGTTGGCTTGAACCACGGCACACACATCCCTGAATTTGTAGCGCTCAGCGATGGCCAGGAAAACGACATGATTGAAGGACGGAGGTTTGATTTTCCCAAAGGCAGCATTGTCGCTTTTGATAAGGGTTATGTGGATTACCATTGGTTTAAGTTATTGACAGATAAAGGAGTTTTCTTTGTAACCCGCTTGCGCGCCAAAGCGGTGTATCGCGTAGAAGAGAGCCGTTACGCCGACCACAGCAAGGGTATTCTGAGCGATCAGGTCATTCAATTATCCAGCGCTCATGCCATCAAACGTGGTGCACCGACGTTGCGTCGAATTGGCTATCGCGATGCAACAACCGGCAAGGTTTATGAGTTTCTCACCAACAATTTTAAGTTGGCGGCGGCCACTATTGCAGCGATTTACAAGGATCGCTGGCAGGTTGAATTGTTCTTCAAGGCGATCAAGCAAAACCTGAAAATCAAAGCATTTGTGGGCACG
Source organism: Cellvibrio sp. (assembly GCA_035456025.1). Classification (GTDB taxonomy): domain Bacteria; phylum Pseudomonadota; class Gammaproteobacteria; order Pseudomonadales; family Cellvibrionaceae; genus Cellvibrio. The sequence continues at coordinate 14,789 of DATIDX010000049.1, forward strand.
TCAAGAAATGCGGTGCTGACGCAAATCTGGATCGCGATGATTACCTATTTGTTGCTGGCCTTTGCGCGTCACAGTGCAAAATCAGGTTGGACGGTTCAGCGAATCATGCGGGTGATTCAATTGAATTTATTTGATCGCCGCAGCTTAAAAAGCATTCTGATACCTGATCCGCCAGATCATAAAAAAAGCGAACCTCAGATGAGGCTCGCTTTATGAGTAAAACTATGGGACAGCAGTGCCGCTAGGTATGTCCTTCTAGGTATTGCCCCTCACGCCACCTGAGTATTTCTACTCTCACTGATTTTTCACCAAAACCTCACACTGGGGACCACTGCTGCTGGGCATTGATCCGGCTGTGTTTCTCCTGCGCTATCCAATGCCTCCCAGGCAAGGAATACCCGATGAAGAGGTCGTTAACGCTGATGATGGTCTGCCGGGCGGGTCGTGTCTGCTTATGAATGCCCATACCGAAATCAGCCGTTTTGCCTTCCACAAGATCCGCGATTACGTGCGCCGCACAGCGGGCATTATGATCGGGGCGGAAAAAACGGCGCTGGTGACCGGTCGCTTGTGGCGCCGCCTGGAATTGTTGGGCCTTAATAATTACGAAGACTATGTTGCCTATGTTGCCAGCCCGGCGGGGGAGCAAGAGCGCAACACCATGCTGGATTTGCTCACCACCAACGAGACCTATTTTTTCCGCGAGCCTGCGCATTTTAAATTTTTGCGTGATGAAATCATCCCGCAGCAGGGGGCTCGCAATTTCCGTGTCTGGTGCGCGGCCGCCTCGACCGGTGAAGAGCCCCATAGCATTGCGATGGTGCTGGCGGACACGCTCGGCAATCGCAATTGGGAAGTGCTGGCGACCGATATTTCCGGCAAGGTATTGGAGCAGGCGCGCACCGGTGTCTATCGCGCTGAGCGCATCAATCACATCCCCCAGGATTACCTCCAGCGCTTTTGTCGCCGTGGTATCGGCGAGTACGAGGGCATGCTGGCGGTGGTGCCATCGCTGCGGGCGAATATCACCTTTGAACAACATAATTTGCTGCACTTGCGCAGAAGCATGGCGCAATTCGATGTGATTTTTTTGCGCAATGTGCTGATTTATTTTGATAACGACACCAAACAAACCGTCATCGACAACTTGATGCAGGCCCTCCGCCCCGGCGGCTGGTTAATCCTGGGTCACTGCGAAAGTTTGCAGGGGTTGGATGCGGGTTTGACTACGGTGAGCCCTTCGATCTATCGCAAACCCGGCGCTGCCCAATCGGTGGCCCGGCGCATCGCTGGCTAATTCCATGAGCGACCTATGATTTCACTCAACACCTCAAGCGCTATGAGCCACCCCCTCAGCCTGCACGAGACTATCCATGCACTAGGGGTTATGGTGGTGGATGACAGCAGCATGCACAGGTACAGCGCCCATCTGTGCCTGCGCGCTTTTGGTATCAGCCAGATCTATGAAGCGACAAACGGCAAAGCGGCGCTCGATCAGTTGGCGCAGCTCACCCAAATTCCGGCGGTTATGTTGCTGGATTTGGAAATGCCGGTAATGGATGGTATCGAAGTATTGCAGCAGCTTGCTCAACTGCAGCAGCGGCCGGCCGTGGTGCTTGCCAGTAGTTCAGACGAAGTGTTGATTAGTGCTGTCGCCACCATGGCCGAAGCCCTGGGCATCAATTTGCTCGGTGCATTTCGCAAGCCGGTCAACCCGGCGGATCTGGCTGGTGCGCTTAACAGTTACAACGGCGACCTGGGTGGTCTGGATTACTCCGCGCCGACTGCTCCGGTCAATACCAGCCTTGAGCAATTGAAAACTGCGCTCGATCGCGCCGCTATCGAGGTTTACTACCAGCCTAAATTTGCGGTGGATTCTTTAGTTGTCGCCGGTGTGGAAGCGCTGGCGCGCTGGAAAAACCCGCAAGGGGGATGGATTTCACCCGGCGTATTTATCCCGCTGGCGGAAGAGCACGGTTTGATTGGCGACTTGACCCTTTCGGTGCTCGACCAGGTATTGCAGGACATGAATAGCTGGTGGGAGCAGGGGCAATATATCCCCGTGGCGATCAATCTCTCGGCCAAGTCGCTCGCGGAATTTAACCTGGCCAACGAGATTATCCAGCGCGTGATCCGCGAGGGCATTCCCGCGCGCTACCTGACCTTTGAAATTACCGAGAGCGCGCTGGTGGTGGATTTGCCCTCGGCACTGGCGACCATCAGTCGCCTGCGCCTGAAAGGCTTCGGCGTTTCCATCGATGACTACGGCACGGGTTTCTCATCCATGCAGCAGCTGTCGCGCTTTCCTTTTTCTGAGTTAAAGATCGACCGCTCTTTTATCCATGAAGCGCCGACGCGGCAATACATCCGCAATATTTTGAAATCGGCGATCGAAATGGGGCAAAGGTTGGGAATTACCACCGTGGCTGAAGGTGTAGAGACCGAAGCTGAGCTAGACTTGCTCAAAAACCTGGGCTGTAAACAGGTTCAAGGTTTCCTGTTAGCGCGACCCATGCCGGGGTACGAGTTGATAGGCTGGGTTGAACAGGATTTGCAACGTAAGCTCACTTTATGTCAAACACATCCCGGGTAAACAAATACGCCCGAATCCTTGCACCGGTTAATCCCACTCTGCTCTCAGCAGTACTCGCGCTGGTACTGCTATTTTTCTTCACCAGCCTCGCGCTGCGCCATATCCACACCACCCAGGAACAGCTGATCCGCGAACACCTGGAGAACTCGCTCAATTCCTTTACTGAACTGATCAAACTCTGGCAGCAGCAAAACATCGCCGCCATCCAGATGCTGGTGAATTCGCCCCAAGGCAAAACCCTGCTCAAGC
>DATIDX010000050.1:0-13832 GCA_035456025.1 Cellvibrio sp.
GTGGGAATCAAGCAGGTTAAAGTTGACGTCAACGAGTTAACCATCGGTATGTATATCTCGGGGTTGGATCGTCCTTGGTCGCAGACCCCATTCCCGCTCCAAGGGTTTTATCTGCGCGATCTGGGTGAAATCAACCAACTCAAAGCGTTGTGTAATTACGTATTTATTGATGTCGAAAAAGGCCGCGGCCCGATTGCGGCCAACCTGAAAACTGTCGCCTCCTCCGCTAAAAAACCCACCACCCGCGAGCGCGTCAGCTCCTTTACCGAAACTGTTGCCCCGCTAAAAGTCCAGCGCGGCGTATACCGCGAAGTTGAACCTTTACAGCGCGAAGTCAAAAAAGCCCGCCAACTGCACCAGAAGGTCTATGGCGCCGTGGTTGAGGTAATGGATCAGCTGGAGAAAAACCAGTTTGACACCCTGTCGCTGGGCGAGACTAAACGCGTCGCCAGTGAAATGGTGGACAGTGTATTGCGCAATCCCGATGCCTTTACCTGGTTGTCGCGCGTGCAGGAAAAAGACGAATACACCTATAGCCACGCCGTGCGTTCTTCGGTATGGGCGATCTTGTTTGGCCGTCACATAGGTCTGCCCAAGCGCGACCTGGATGTGTTGGCGATGGGGGTGTTATTAAAAGATGTCGGTAAAGTCATGCTGGATTCGGAGTTGTTGTCCAAGGCCGAGCGCAGCGCTGAAGATGAGCATCTGTATGAGAGTTTTGTCGAGCTTGGCTGCGAAATCCTGCGCAAGACCCCCGGCGTCGAACCCCGTGTAATTAGCGTGGTCAAGACTCACTGCGAAAGACTTAATGGCAGCGGTTTTCCACAGGGACTATCGGGTGACAAAATCCCCCTGCTGGGCAAGATTGCCGGGATTGTCACCTTTTACGATTATGTTACTAACCCGCGTGGCTCGCGCCATCCGATTGCACCGTCCAAGGCCGTGGCCAAGTTGTACGAACTGCGCAATATTGAGTTCCAGGAAGAGTTGGTGGTCGAGTTTATCCGCGCGATTGGTTTATACCCTACCGGTACTCTGGTGGAGTTGAGCACCGGCGAAGTGGCGGTGGTGGTCGAGCAAAACTTTGAGCGCCGTTTGAAGCCGCGCGTGGTAGTGGTGTTGGATACCTACAAGCAGCCAATGGCGGAGTATTTACTGCTGGATCTATCGGAAGACGATAAGCGCAAACAGGAGTTGCTCGATTCAGGCAAAAAGACCCGCTACGAAATCGAGAAAATTGAAATCGCGCGCGACTTGGAGCCGGGCAGCTACGACGTTGATATTGCCGGTATCCGCGATCACTATTTGATGAAGAGCGAGAAGAAAGGTTTGATGGCACTCTTGAGTCGTCTTACCACTCGCACTTGATGCGGGTGATGGGTCCATAATTCGAATAGACAAAACCGCAGGGGTAGGTGACCTGCGGTTTTTTTATGGTGTGTGGGTTGGAAATTCGCCAATCGCCCCAAGCTCCTGCCAGAGCCATTTGTACGCAGGTAAAGCTTGGTCGAGGCGCTTGCCTTGGCTTGCTTGCTACAGGGTACAATCGGCGCCGCTCCGGCTTATCGCCGGCAGGTTTTTCCGAGCAATATTCAAATGCCGCTGATTAGGCTGATGGGATTGCGTGTTATTAATCGATGAGAGTTGAATGATGTTTGAATGGTTATCAAGCCCGGAAGCCTGGATTGCCCTGGCAACACTGACGGCGTTGGAAATTGTATTGGGTATCGACAATATTATTTTTATTTCGATCCTGGTTGGGCGCCTACCTGAGAAGCAGCGCAAGTTTGCCCGCAACGTGGGCTTGGGCTTGGCGATGCTTACCCGTTTGGCATTGCTCTTCTCCCTCGCCTGGATTATGGGCTTGGTCGAGCCCTTCTTCAGCGTCTTTGGCCACGGAATTTCGGGGCGCGATATTATCCTGATCGGCGGCGGTTTATTCCTGATCGCCAAAGCCACGCATGAAATCCACGGTAGCCTCGAAGGTGCTGTTGAAGGCGAACGCACTGTCGCCACCCACGGCTTGATGATGGTGTTAGTGCAAATCGCTATCCTGGATATCGTTTTCTCGCTCGATTCGGTGATCACTGCAGTTGGACTGGTGAGCCAGGTGCCAATCATGGCGACCGCAATTATCATCGCCGTTGGTGTAATGTTGTTTGCCGCTAAATCGATTGGCGAGTTTGTGGATGATCACCCTACCATCAAGATCCTCGCCCTCGCGTTCCTGGTCGTGGTTGGGTTTGCTTTATTGATCGAAGGGTTTGAAATCCATGTACCTAAGGGCTACATCTATTTCGCTATGGCCTTCTCGCTGGGTGTTGAGCTGATCAACATCAAATTGCGCAAAAGGCTCGATAAACCGGTCGAGTTGCGCAAGGATTTCTCTGCCGAGCAATCCAAAGATGAGTCGCGCGGTTAATACGTAAAACATTGAACACCAGCGCGAATAGTGTTCGATAGCGGTAAAACCCCTAAAAAACCAATATCAAGCAGCTTGATATTGGTTTTTTTTATACGCGTCTACCTGGGTAGCATTCTGGTTGCGCAATTTGCTGGTGGGGGTGGCTATTTGGCCGGCTCTGGCGCACACGCTGAAGTTGCAGGGCTTTGAGCTGAACTGTATTTGCTCAGCTGTTCCGATAGCTCCACCAATCCTTTGTGAATCACCGCGCTGGCTTGCAACCCCTCTGCCAGCGTTTTTGCCGCAATTTGCAAACCATAGGGAATCAATTGCTGGAATGTTGATTGAATGTTGTCGACATGTTTTTCGGTGAGTTCTTCATCGGCATTAACTGTAAATTTCACCGCCCAGGCCAAGGTGCCCAAAATAACCTGACGGCGGAGTTTGGTGCCGGGGACAAAGTCGATATGGCGCGGGTCAAACGGTTGAAATTTCTCGGTCAGCTTGGTGACGGCGATGTCCCAAGGATTTATTTCTGGCAACAGTTCTTCCCAGATGCGCGGATCAAAGCGCCAGATCGGGTAGAGGATAATCGGCAGCAATTGCAGGACAGCGCAACTACCCCGTACCTGTTTAAAGTAGTCCTCCGCCAGCTGTGCAAAGCCGATGATCTCCCACAAACGAAACCGCTGGAAGTTCTCACGTTGATAGAGCCCGCCGCGAAACACCTCGGCGTGCGGGTGCCGATAAATCGCTGTGGCCAACTGCTTGATGATCAGATTGCCGCGATTAGCCGGAATCAGCCAGTACACCAGGTTGCGGTAGTAGTGCATGATTTTCTGGTAGGCAGGGGTAGGCGTATCGCCCGGGCCGGTATAGAAACCTTTGGTCTTGTTGGTGTTAATACCAGCGAAGGTGCTTTCAGTCCCGATAAGATTAATGTTGACGAAGTGATGCCAGGTTGAGTCCACCACACAGCGACCGATGCCGACCTGATGGCCGTCGTAAGCACCTATCACCCCGAACGGCTTATGGCTGGTCATTGGCGATATGCTTGTGCCAAATTCCTGGTTCAATGTTGAATGCGCGAGTACGGTTCCATCGGCGATAACTTCAGGTGGAAACGGATTTCCATGCTGGTCAAGCGGATATTCTTTTTTACTTGCGCGGCCGGGCAGGTTTTCTTCCTGGCTTAAATCGCTGGGAACTTCGCACCAACCTTCATGCATATGATCAGGCAGTACATCAATGCGCCCCATGGGGGAGCAAAGCAATGGGTGTGGCATGCTCGAATGGAAAAATCTGCTACTCCATAGGGGGTAGTAATTAACGCGGATGGGTTGTGGTGTGTCATCGGATTGATCGTTGAACTGATAGGGGAAGGTCGTTCCTCCGTTGCTGCCACTGTCGCTCCCGGCTTGCAATGTATCGTGCCGATCAGCCCCCATTGCGCTGGGTGCGATTCCAATGCCGTAGGGACTAGCGGCACTGAAAGCCCAGCGCCGCATACTGCGCACGCGCGGAACATGCTGATTGATGGCCGCCCCAATATCTTCGTGGTCACCTGCGGCAAAATAACCTTTCCCCGCTTCCATAAAGGTGGCTATAGCTGCCGCCTCTTGTCTGCGCTCCACATCGGTAGTGAGGCCGCTGTCAAAAATGGTGTCGAAGGAAAAATAAAACGCCATATCAAAGTCGGCGAGGCTGGTGTTGGTGAAGCGGAAATTGTAGATGTCAGCGCCCTTGCTTGGACCCGTATTGGCGCCGCGATGAGCTTTCACCAGCTCAATGTCAAAGCCCTGCCAGTCGGTCTCTTGCAGTACTTTTACAAATTCGCCCAGGTGGGATTTGTGCGATGCATTGGTAGAACGTTGGAATCCACTATCGTCGTCGGCCACGATCAGAATACGTAGGGTAGCCATAAGAATCTCCTTCTCTAAGTCCATGATTGATCCCCGCTGTCGTCGGCGATGCAGCGAACCTTTGCGAACGATGCAAACGAATTGACGACAGCCTGAGGGAGGCGAACAGAGTGTTACGCCCAGTGGATTATTTGCGGCAGGAGTTTATTGAGCACGGAACTAAGTGGCGGGCGGCGTGTGAAAAAATTCCTTTCACACGCCGATAAAAAGGTCGGAGCTATTAGGTGGTAATACTGCCCATCAATTCGCCCATTTTGGTCGGGCTGCCGGCAACGAATTTTTTATCCCAGCGTATTTTATCTTTGGCAAACAGGATGATTGCCGTAGATCCCAATTTGAAGCGTCCCATTTCGTCGCCTTTATTCAAATGGATATTTTGGTAGGGATAAAGTGAGGTCGCGATCTCACGGCTGGCGAAGGGGGCAATCTGCCCATCCCATACGGTTTCGATACCCGCCACTATCATGGCGCCAACCAATACCACCGCCATTGGGCCTATATCGGTATCAAAGATGGCCGCCACTCGCTCATTGCGCGCAAACAGGCGCGGCACATTTTCGGCGGTGACGGTATTCACCGAAAATAATTCGCCGGGGATGCTGACCATTGCGCGCAGCTTGCCGCCATAGGGCATGTGGACGCGGTGGTAATCGCGCGGCGATAAGTAGACAGTGGCGAAGGTGCCGTCGGCAAATTCGGCCGCCAGGTTTTCATCGCCGCCGAGCAGTTCCAGTGCAGTGTAATCCTGGCCTTTAGCCTGAAAAATCCGGCCGTGGACGATATCGCCCGCCTGGCTGATGGCGCCATCGGCGGGACAGACGATGGAGTTGGCAGCGCTATCGATGGGGCGCGCGTCGGGTTTTAAGGCGCGGGTAAAAAAATCATTGAAGCAGGCGTAAGCAAGCGGGTCGGTTTCCTGCGCGAGGCTCATGTCGACGTTGTAGCGTTTTACAAACCAGCGGATAAAGGTATTTTTCAGCAGCGTATTTTCAGTGCTTGCCAGCCATCCAGCTGCGCGCGAAAGTCCGTGTTGTGGCACCAGATGCTGCAGGCGGATAAAGAGTTTGTCATTCATATATTGTTATCAATCCGTGCTTAGGCGGAATGCAGCCTGGAAATAGGGAGAGGCAGTTTAACAAACTCGCCAGCGTCGGGGGAATCATCCACTACCACCGCATTCTGCCAACTCGATCTTATAAATAAGTGCAGGATTTTGCTCGAATAAACCTGCCGTAGTTTTGCCGTCGCCTGGTAAATAACCAACAATTAAAACCAATAATGAATGGAAGTTTCGATGAACAACGCAATGCAATTTTTTATGGTCGTTGTGCTCGCATTAGCGCTAGTTGCGCAGGCGCATGAAGGTCACGATCACGCGCCTGTGTCGATGAAAAAGGCGACGGACATTGCGCTCGCCAGCGCGCGTGATTACACGCTCAAGCAACCGCCATTCGGTTTAAAAAAGTTGGATGGAAGCTGGCGCGATTTGCCCGAAAGTGCAGCTCAGATCCATGAGAACGGGCGCGGTTTTTACATCGTGAGCCTTGCAAACCCGCAGCAAAATCAAACCTTGTATGTGCGGATTTTGTTGGATGGTCGCGTTGCCGGAGCAAATTTTTCCGGCGCTTTCAGCTCCGCTCCGCCAAGCTCAAATAATGCGTCAAGTTTGGCGCCTTAATTTGTGGCAGATGGATTGCTTCATCACATTTTTATCTTTGTGGCGCCGCTTTTTTCCATCGGTTTGACAGCGCTGTCGCATAGGTGGAAGATCTTTCGCTCGGTTGTCCACTTGTCCACCACTGATGTTTTATGCGGGTGGCTGACAAAACAATAATAAGATTGCTGTGCTCTCTCCTATGATTTTGCTGTTCATAAAGCACTCGCTGGACTTCTGGTTGTGCATCGCCTCCTGGTTTGCTTGAGGCAGTTGCTGGCTGTCGCTGACAGTCAGTTGCGCCGCAATACAGGTGAGCCCGATGGCGACGGTGGTTCCCGAATCCGGGAATCGTCTCTAAATCCGGTTAAGTGAGGATATGAATAATGAAAAAGACATTTATTAAAAGTAGTGGTCTGGGCGCCGTGTTGCTGGCGTTTTCTGCCTTGAGTTTTGGCCACGGGTTTGTCGATAGCCCCGGCGCGCGCAATTATTTTTGCGGCAAGGTAACCAAGCCCGATGAAGTTGCCAATGGAACTGCCAAATACCCTGTGTGCGGCGAGGCCTTTGCGACGGATTTCAATGGTGGCTATTCCTACATGAGCGTGTTGAACCATCACCAGGGGCGTAAGGTGCTCGGCCCGGTCGCCAAAAATGTATGCGGTTTTGACAGTGAAACCTGGAAGGGCGGTAAAACCCCTTGGGATAATTCCATTAACTGGCCGGTCAATAACATCAATTCCGGATCACAGGTTTTCTCTTGGGATATCAGCAACGGCCCGCACTTTGATGACTCATCAGACTTTCGCTACTGGATCACCAAACCAGGCTTTGTGTATCAGGTCGGGCGCGAATTGACCTGGGCGGATTTCGAGGATGAGCCGTTCTGCGACCTGCCGTACAACGACGACAATCCCGGTGCCTATCCCAACGTGCGCGCGGATAAGGCCACTGCCCATGTCCACACCACTTGTACTGTTCCCTCGCGCTCTGGCCGCCATGTGATTTACGCCGAATGGGGGCGCGAACCGCCAACCTATGAGCGTTTCCATGGTTGTATTGATGTACAAATTGGCGGTGGTGGCGGCAATAGTTCAACCGCCACCTCGTCGAGCCGTGCGAGCGCTATACCTACCTCATCGAGTCGGGCGAGCGTGGTTCCGGCTTCATCAAGTCGCTCAAGTGTTGCTGCCAGCACTACTCCCGCTTCGTCCAGGGCGGCGAGCAGTACAGCCAATAATGGCGGTGGGTTGAGTTGCAGCTATGTGGTGAGCAACTCGTGGGGCACTGGTTTCACCGGTGTTATCCGCGTCACCAACAATGGCACTAGCACTACCTCGGGATGGACTGCGAGCTGGCAATATGCGGGTGCTAATCGCATAACCAGTTCGTGGAATGCGACCCTGACCGGCACTAATCCCTATTCCGCTGCCAGCCTCGGCTGGAACGCGGCTATAGCTGCGGGTAAAACTGTTGAGTTTGGCTTTCAGGGCAATACCAACGGCGGCAGTGTAGAAACCCCAGCGGTTACTTGTCGTTAGCAGTGCAGGCCGGGTTGCGAGAGTTCCAACCCGGCTATCGTCGGGAGCCGCGAGGCTTCTGGCGATAATCATCAATCCTTGAGGTACTAATGAATCGCCCCGAATCAAATCGCCCTGTGCCCCTGTGGCTGACCCTGTTGATATTGCCGATACTCGGGCTTGCGATTTACCTGCAATTTAATAATGCACCGGTTCAGGATTTGCCTGCGGCAATCACTGAAGCTCCGGTAGCTACTGCTACAACGTCCACTAGGCCGACAGAGGCCCGGTCACAACTCCCGACACAGTCCCCATCCCCGACCGCAAATGCTCCCTCGACAAAAGACTCAATCACCACTCCCGCATCGGCTGAGGCGATAGAATCTGCCCGCGCCGCCGTGCACAGGGTGGAGAATGGTGTTTATGAGCGCGCCACAGCGATGTTCGAACAGGAGCCTGTCGACGTGGAATGGGCCAGTTCCTATGAGCAATCGCTGCGTGAAATGTTTTCCATGCATCAGGGCTTGCAACGCGTAAGCGTCAATAGCATCAGTTGCCACACCAGTATGTGCCGGATCGAGGTGTTTACTCCGCGCGATGCCGATGCCGATTTTTTCACCGCCATGTTTTACGACGCGCTCGGCAGCTTCCGCGAGGGCGCGCTCAAGGCGGAAGCCGCTATTGCACGACGCATGGAGCAGGGCATGACATCGGTGTATGTCGCGCGTAAAGACCATACCCTCCGTTTCTACTGATCGCTTTTACGCAAGCTGTGATATCGTTGCTGCCTCAATTGACGCGGTATTTCATAGATGCCCGCATCCCATCACCAACTTGTGTTCCCGTACGCATCAACTGGTGCGTACAACCGCAATTAATCTCTTGAGGGTACACAGCGCGAATGACTGAATGGTTCGGCCTGAGAAAAAATCCTCCCCCGCTGGAACTGGGGTTTGAATTTACCATCGCACGCTCGGCGCGGCGGCGCAGCATCAGTATCGAGATCCGCAAGGCGCAGGTCGTAGTCCGCGCGCCCATGGGCGCTGCCCAATCACTATTACTAGGATTTTTGCAGCAGAAAGCAGCCTGGGTCAGGGCGAAAATCCTGGAGCAACAACAGGCGCTAGCTGACCAGCCCAAGCCGCGCGTTTACGCCCAGGGCAGCATAATCCCGATTATGGATGAGCGTCTGACCCTCGTTATCGGGCGCGGTTCGCGCGCGGCGGTGGCGCGCATCGACCACCAGTTGCATGTGATTTTATCCGCGCGGGTTCGCGCGTCCGATGAGGTGCAGATTCGCGAGTTGCTCAGCCGCTGGTTTCAGCAGCAGGCACTGGCCATACTCACGCGCAAAACTGCTGTGCTGACTCAGGGCGCTGGGCTGGTCTATAGCCAAGTAACGATCAAGGCAACCAGGTCAAAATGGGGGCATTGCACCAGCAGGGGGGCGATCCAATACAACTGGCAGATACTGCTGGCTCCCGAGGCCGTAGTCGATTATCTTGTCGCCCACGAAGTCAGTCACCTGCGCCACCCGAATCACAGCGCCGATTTCTGGGCGCTGGTTGCCAGCCTCTGTCCCACCTTCAAGGCAGACCGCGCCTGGCTCAAGGCCGAAGGCAAACACCTCTGTTTATAAACTCCAAAGGCTTTTAGCATGAACGACACTACCGCTACTGATCCGCTCAGCGACGACCCTGCCGAAAATTTCGACCGCTTTATTGTGGAGGCGATGGAACTGGGTTGTGTGTGGGGTTTGGAAGGGCCTGACGGCTGGGCACTGAGTGCATCTGAAGCACATGATGATGTCGATGTCATGCCCTTCTGGTCGCAGGAAAGTTTTGCGCAGGCCCACTGCCAGGATGACTGGAAAGACTATAAACCGGTAGCGGTCGAACTGGTTGAATTCCTTGAAGATTGGCTTCCCGGCATGCACGAGGATGTATTGTTGGTCGGCATTAATTGGAATGAAGAGCTGGAAGGCGAAGAGCTGGAGCCGCTGGATTTGCTCGAAGAATTTGAATCGGAAATGGGCGACTAAGTCTTTTAGTAAAAACGGTTGTCCTGGAGTTGGTTGAATTCATCATCTGCATCACCAAATAAATGCATGTGCAACAGATCTACTTCATGGCGTTTGGCATACTCATCAAGCATTTTTAAACTGGCTAGGCAAGGCGTCACACTGTACCAATAACGACTTGCCTCATCTCGTATCGCCAAGACAAATTCCAGTTCGCAGGGCACCATTTTGCGGCTGAGATGGCTGAAAGTTTTACGCTGCAATTGCAATACTGAAAAATCAAAATCCGCGCACAGGCGGGTCAGGCGTGGGTACTCGGAGTCGCGCAACTCCTGCAAGCGCAGGTCGCGGCTACCGAATAGCTCATCCATATTAATTAACGATTTACAGGGCGGTGTTGGCATAGGGTTAGTCAGTTTAAAAGGCTAATTAATAAGCTGACCGTCAATGGTCAGGTAATACCAGCTGCCTGCTGCTCGTCCCGGATAAAAATTTCGCCAAGTATTTATTTTACTGATGAAACGAGCGCGGATTAGATCACACTGAAGTTGGTGTACGGGTGTTTGTATTCACAAATTTGTTTCCAAGGGAGATTACAATGCATTTTATTTTCGCTGCCCCAAAAAAATTGCGCTCAAGCCTTGCGGCGGCGTTGATAAAACATAGCAAACACGCCTTTATTGGATTTTTTATAACATTTTGTTTGGGTTTTGCTGGCTGCTCCAGTTTGCAGCCCAAGCTTGAGCAACCAACAGTGAAAGTCGCCGGTTTGCAGTTGTTGCCGGCCCAAGGCCTGAGCCAGCCAATCGAAGTCAGTTTGCTGATTGCCAACCCCAACGATCGCGATTTAACCCTGCGCGGTATGTCTTATACCGTTGGAATTGAAAACTTCGATGTCTTAAGCGGAGTGAGCGATCAGTTACCCACGCTCGGCGCGTATAAAGAGACACCGGTTAAAGTCGTCGTCAGCGCGAATGTATTGCAGTTGGTGAGGTTGATCGAACACTTTAGCCGTAACGGTGTTAAAGAAAGCGTGAACTACAATTTTTCGGCCAAGCTGGATTTCAGCGCATGGTTGCCAGCACTGCGCGTCAATGAAAAAGGTTCTATCCCGCTCGCTGCCAAGCGGCCTCAATAAATGCGCGGGTAATCAATTTTAATAACTGCTGCCAGTTTTTCGGTGCGATTAGTGAAACAATTTTGCTAACAAAATATTAATCTGAATTTTGTATTTTCAGGATGTTCAATGAGTGACGAAATAACCCTGCCCGAGGCGGATGAGCGCATAGCGCTGAAAGATTACACCGAGAAAGCCTATCTCGATTATTCCATGTACGTCATCCTCGACCGCGCCTTGCCGCATATCGGCGACGGCCTTAAGCCGGTGCAGCGCCGCATTGTCTACGCGATGAGTGAGCTGGGCTTGAAAGCCAGCGCTAAGTATAAAAAATCCGCACGCACCGTCGGCGATGTGATCGGTAAATTCCATCCACACGGCGATTCCGCATCCTACGAAGCTATGGTGTTAATGGCCCAGCCATTTTCCTATCGCTACACGCTGGTGGACGGCCAGGGCAACTGGGGTTCGCCCGATGATCCCAAATCCTTTGCCGCCATGCGTTACACCGAATCGCGCCTCACCAAATACAGCGAAGTACTGCTGGAAGAATTGGGGCAGGGCACTGTGGATTGGCAGCCCAACTTCGATGGCACTCTTGAAGAGCCGATCGTACTACCCGCGCGCGTTCCCAACGTTTTGCTAAACGGCACTACCGGCATCGCGGTGGGGATGGCGACTGATATTCCACCGCACAATTTGCGCGAAGTGGTGAATGCCTGCGTGCACATGCTTGATAACCCGCAAGCCAGCGTGCGCGATTTATGCGAGTTTATCCAGGGGCCGGATATGCCCACCGAGGCGGAAATTATTTCGCCGCGTGAAGACCTGATCAAAATGTACGAAACCGGGCGCGGCAGTGTGCGCATGCGCGCGGTTTGGCAGAAAGACGAAGAGTCGGGCGATATCATTATCACCGCATTGCCTCACCAGGTCAGCGGCGCAAAAATCCTGGAGCAAATCGCTGCCCAGATGCAGGCGAAAAAATTGCCCATGGTCGCCGACCTGCGCGATGAATCCGATCACGAAAACCCCACCCGCCTGGTGATTGTGCCGCGGTCCAACCGTGTTGACCTCGAGCAGGTGATGCACCACTTGTTTGCGACAACCGAACTCGAGCGCACCTACCGCGTCAATATGAATATGATCGGTATTGATGGTCGTCCAGCGGTAAAAGCGCTGACCACTATTCTCGGCGAGTGGCTGAGTTTCCGCACAGTCACCACCCGCCGCCGCTTGCAATATCGTCTGGAAAAAGTGGAAGAGAAGTTGCTGCGTTTGGCCGCATTGATGATTGTGTTCCTCAATGTGGATGAGGTGATCCGCATTATCCGCGAAGAGGACAATCCCAAGCCGGTGTTGATGGAGCGTTTCAACTTAATTGAAATGCAGGCGGAATATATCCTTGAAACCAAATTGCGCCAGTTGGCACGTTTGGAAGAGATGAAAATTCTCGAAGAGAAAACCGCGCTGGAAAAAGAGCGTGATGGTTTGCAAAAAATCCTCGAGTCAGCGGTGAAATTAAAAAATCTGGTGCGCAAAGAATTGCTGCAAGTGGCCGAGCAATTTGGCGATGAGCGCCGCTCACCCATAGTCGCGCGCGCTGAAGCCCAGGCCCTGACTGAAACTGAGTTGCTCAGTGTCGACCCGATTACTGTCGTGATTTCGGACAAAGGCTGGATTCGCGCGGCCAAAGGCCATGATATTGATCCGCAGGGCTTGAGCTATAAAGCGGGCGACAGTTTTAAATACGCATTGCGCGGCAAGAGCAACCAGCAGGTGATCCTGATCGACTCCACCGGGCGGAGTTATTCGCTGCCCGCGCACAACCTGCCGTCCGCGCGCGGCCAAGGTGAACCCTTGAGTGGTCGTATCAGCCCGCCCAGCGGCGCAACCTTTGAGGGTGCACTGATGGGCACTGATCAGCAGCGAGTGCTCCTGGCGTCGGATGCAGGCTACGGCTTTATCGCTCGCCTGGAAGACCTTATTAGCAAGAACAAGGCCGGGAAGGCGCTCTTGACCTTGCCTGACGCGGCGCTGGTTTTGCCGCCACAATTGCTTGATAATCCTGAACAGGCTTTGCTCGCCGCTGTCAGCAACGATGGCCGTCTGCTGGTGTTCCCAGTGACCGAATTGCCGGAGCTGGCGCGTGGTAAAGGCAACAAGATTATGAATATCCCCGCTGCCCGCGCCGCTACGCGCGAGGAGTTTGTGGTATCGGTGAGTGTTATCAATCCCGGCCAGTGCCTGACCCTCCACTCCGGGAAGCGTCACATCACCCTTAAACTGGCGGATCTGGAGCACTACAAAGGCGAGCGTGGCCGGCGTGGGAACAAGCTCCCACGCGGTTTTCAGAAGGTCGATAAAGCGGAAGTGACCGATAAATAAGTCACTGCAAATGAAGCTGGTCGGGCAGTAACAGCGAAAGGATAAGCGACCAGGGCGGTCTCCGCCCTTGTGTTCCGCGCCACTGCGAACAACAATGAGAGTACGCAAGACCAACGTAGGTAACGACATTAAGTGAGAGCAATAGCGCAGGAGTTTTCATGACCTCGAAAGACAAGCGTCGTCACGTGCGCACTGCTTTTGCTTGTCGTATCAAAATCGCCCACGATTCCGTTGGCGAAATATTAGTCAAAACCCGCGATATCTCTGACGGGGGGGTATTTGTGGTGCTCGAACCCGAGCAAATTCCGCCGATTGGGACACGGCTTACCGGTCAAGTGCAAGGCTTGATGGAAGACGCACCTGTATTGCAATTAGAAGTGGTTCGAGTTGAACCATCGGGTGTTGGTTTGCGATTTGTGCAAGAAGATTAATCGGATCGAGTTTTGGCTGGTGCAGGCCGGATGATTTCCTGTTGTTAATAATACCGCTGTAAAGCGCTTCCCTTTTTTGGTGCTTTCAGTATCTGCCGCTTCCGTAAAACACGAATAAGATCCTGGCAGGGTGCTGAAAACTGAAGGAGTTTTTGTGTACAAGCTTATCTATAAAAGCCATTTTGTCGCCGGGTTTGATGCGGATCAGGTTGTCGGCAACTTGGCGCAGTTACTCCAGCTAAAACCCAAGACGGTACGCTTGGTGTTTTTGTCGGATCGCCCCAGTGTTATCAAAATCGTGGACACCGATGCCGAGGTCAAAGAATGGTGCGCTGCCTTTTTGGAGGCGGGCGTTCATCTGGATGTGGTGAGTATC
>DATIDX010000051.1:0-4981 GCA_035456025.1 Cellvibrio sp.
CGCAAGCCCTTGATAGTCACTGCGCCTTTCAACTCACCTGACAAGAATATTTTAGCTCGTTTGATATTCTCGTTAAGAATATTTGCTGCTTTCAGCGTTTCCAGTGACACCACGCCACCTTCGACCTGATTCAACTCAGCCAATCGCACTTGTGCGGTAGTCAGGCTAATGCGGGATACAAAACCGTATTTAGGCAACCGCTTTTGCAAAGGCATCTGGCCACCCTCAAAGCCTGGGCGTACATTACCGCTCTTACGGGCTTTCTGGCCTTTATGACCACGACCACAAGTTTTTCCCAGACCACAGCCAATGCCACGACCAACACGTAATTTGGGTGTCTTATGACCTGGAGCAGGACTCAGACTATTAAGATGCATCTCAGCTCTCCACTCTAACCATGTAATTAACTTTATTGATCATACCGCGATTAGAAGGAGTATCCTGCACTTCAACGGTATGACCTATACGACGTAACCCCAATCCACGCACACAGCACTGGTGCGCTTTTAATCGGCCTGCGGTACTGCGCGTTTGTGTCACTTTGATCATATTTGCCATGACTGCACCTTTAATAATACTCAGCTACCAACCGCATGAATCAGTTGCGAATTTCATCAACTGTTTTGCCACGCTTGGCAGCGATTTCTTCAGGAGAACGCATTTCTTTCAAACCACGAATAGTGGCGCGAACCACGTTCACAGGATTTGTAGAGCCATAACATTTTGCCAATACGTTTTGCACACCGGCAAGTTCCAACACAGAACGCATTGCACCACCAGCAATAACGCCTGTACCTTCTGATGCAGGCTGCATATAAATGTTAGCTGCACCGTGACGTGCTTTTACCGGATAAAAAATAGTATTGCCGTTCAAATCCACGTTGATCATATTACGACGTGCGGCTTCCATCGCTTTCTGGATAGCAACAGGCACTTCACGAGCCTTACCTCGTCCAAAACCAACTTTGCCATTTCCATCACCAACCACTGTCAGCGCAGTGAAAGAAAAGGTGCGGCCACCTTTGACAACTTTGGCAACACGGTTCACTTGAACCAGCTTTTCCATCAAGCCATCAGAGTTTTTGTCTTTATCTTTTTGTTCCTGGAGTGCCATTTTTATGCTACCTATTAGAACTCGAGACCAGCAGAGCGAGCAGCGTCAGCCAACGCCTTTACGCGACCATGGTATTTGAAGCCACTACGGTCAAATGCAACCTTAGTGACGCCTGCAGCTTTAGCGCGTTCAGCAACCAAAGCGCCTACGCTCTCAGCGGCTTTAGTATTTCCCGTTGCACCCGTAGACAAGCTGGCATCCAGAGTAGAAGCCTGAGCCACTACGCGATTATCATCAGGAGCAATAACTTGCGCATAAATATGGCGCGGCGTGCGATGTACGCTAAGACGAAATGCGCCCTGCTCACGGATTTTCATCCGTGTTGATTTCGCTCTACGAATACGACCAGCTTTTTTTGCGTTCATGTATTTATACCTTATTTCTTCTTGGCTTCTTTGCGACGAACTACTTCATCCGAATATCGCACGCCTTTGCCTTTATATGGCTCAGGTGCACGATAAGAGCGAATAACCGCTGCCACCTGACCCAATAATTGCTTATCGATACTTTTTAATAGAATTTCAGTCTGCGTTGGAGTTTCTACAGTCACTCCAGCAGGCAATTTATAATCTATAGGATGAGAATAACCCAGAGTCAGATTCAGCGTATCACCAGCTGCTTTAGCGCGATAACCCACACCCACCAGCTCAAGTTTACGCTCGAAACCGGAACTGACACCCTTCACCATATTTGCAACTAATGCACGCGTGGTACCAGCCATCATCCAGCCGCCTTTAACGCCTTCACGGGCATTAAAGTTCAGATTTTTTTCATTCTGTGTAACTTCTACAGAAGCATGTATCGGCATGGATAATTCACCCTTGCCGCCCTTAACAGTAATACGATCTGAAGCCAATGCGATGTTTACACCGCTAGGTAATTCGACCGGATATTTTGCAATTCTGGACATGACCCTACCCTTAAAACACTGTACACAAAATCTCGCCGCCGATATTGGCTTTGCGAGCAGCGCGATCTGTCATTACGCCTTTACTTGTAGAGACAATAGCAATGCCCAAGCTGTTAGCAACATTAGGCAATTCATCCTTGCCTCTATAATTGCGTAAACCAGGGCGACTGATACGTTTGATGGTATCAATAACTGACTTACCCTGATGGTATTTCAATTCGATAGTCAACTCCGGTTTAGCACCCGCACTAACACTAAAATCAGCAATATAACCTTCCGACTTCAGTACTTCAGCAACCGAAACCTTGATTTTAGATGATGGCATTGATGTCTTGGCAATTTCAGCCATTTGCGCGTTACGAATGCGCGTAATCATGTCTGCCAATGGATCTTGCATACTCATGGAATAGCTCCTATTCGCCTTACCAGCTGGCCTTGACCAAACCAGGAACATCGCCTTTCATTGCGTGTTCTCTCAGTTTGATACGAGAAAGACCAAATTTGCGGTATACCGCGTGTGGACGACCAGTCAAACGGCAGCGTGTTTGCTTGCGAACCGGACTGGCATCACGTGGAAGTTTTTGCAACTGCACTTGTGCTTCCCATCTATCTTCATCAGATGTGTTGGGATTGGCGATAGTCGCCTTCAGACGAGCACGCTTATCAGCGTACTTGGCCACAGTGTTGGCGCGCTTTTTTTCACGCTCGATCATTGAAAGCTTTGCCATTGTTTCAGCTATCCTCTATATCAATCTGCAATCAGCCTTTGAACGGAAAGCTGAACGCTTTTAGCAGCGCACGCCCTTCGTCATCGGTCTTGGCCGTAGTAGTTATCGCTATGTCCAAACCACGCAATGCATCAATTTTGTCATAGTCAATTTCAGGAAAAATAATTTGTTCAGTGACGCCCATAGAAAAATTTCCGCGACCATCAAATTGTTTCGGGCTAATCCCACGAAAATCACGAATGCGCGGAATAGCAACAGTAATCAGGCGATCAAGAAATTCATACATACGTTCATTGCGCAAAGTCACTTTGCAGCCTATCGGCCAGCCTTCACGAACCTTAAAAGCAGCAATAGACTTACGAGCCTTAGTGATAATAGCTTTTTGGCCTGTTATTTGTTCAAGATCACGTACAGCGTTTTCCAGAACTTTTTTATCAGCCAGAGCCTCACCCACACCCATATTGATGGTGATCTTAGTGATCTTTGGCACTTGCATAACGCTACTCACGCCAAGCTCTTCTTTCAGCTTAGGCATAATTTCGTTCTTGTATATTTCTTGAAGCCTGACCATTACCTTTTCACCTTTTCAGCTTACGCGCCAATAACATCGCCACTGGACTTAAACACGCGGACTTTTTTTCCATCCTGCTCTTTAAAGCCAACGCGATCAGCTTTATTTGTTTTAGGGTTATAAATCGCAACATTCGACATCTCAATTGATGCTTCACGCTCAACAATGCCACCCTGCACACCTAACTGTGGGTTAGCTTTAGTATGCTTCTTGACAATATTGACACCGGATATAATCAGACGATTATCATCAAGAACACGCTGGATAGCTCCGCGTTTTCCTTTATCTTTACCGGTAATAACAATTACCTGATCATCTTTTTTAAGTTTACGCATATTTCTTCCTCCTCCGGCTCAAAGCACTTCTGGTGCCAGAGAGATAATCTTCATAAATTTTTCACCACGTAATTCACGTGTCACCGGTCCGAAAATGCGAGTACCTATTGGTGCCTGCTGGTTGTTTAACAACACAGCTGCATTATCGTCAAACTTTATCAAAGAGCCATCTGGACGCCGCACACCTTTCTTGGTGCGTACAACAACAGCCGTCATTACCTGGCCTTTTTTAACCTTGCCACGTGGAATAGCATCTTTAACACTAACTTTAATAATATCGCCTACACCTGCGTACCGACGATGAGAGCCGCCCAGCACCTTGATACACATAACTCGGCGTGCGCCACTGTTATCCGCCACATCTAGATAGGTCTGCGTTTGTATCATTATTCGGCTCCGAAACTCGCTGCTACTCTATCACCAACTACTTATACAGTAGTTGCGCGCTCTTCAATTTTTACCAAAGTCCATGTCTTCGATTTAGACATAGGACGGGTTTCTTTTATTGTGACCATATCGCCAATGCCGCACTCATTATTTTCATCGTGCGCTTTCAGCTTGGATGATTTAGTCAAATATTTTCCGTAAAGCTCATGTTTTACACGGCGTTCGACCAACACCGTGATGGTCTTATCCATTTTGTCGCTTACAACTCGACCCGTTTTAGTACGAGCAATGTTCGTTTGTTCAGTCATGATTATTCACCAGCCTTTTCTTTCAGCACGGTTTTAATTCTGGCAACATCGCGTCTGACTTTTTTCAATAAATGAGTCTGAGCCAGTTGCCCTGTAGCCATTTGCATTTTTTGCTTGAACTGAACTTCAAGTTGCGTGTTCAACTCACTTTTAAGCTCTTGGCCTGCTTTCTTTCGAAGATCCGATGTTTTCATTACATGATCTGCCGTTTTACAAATGTTGTCGTCAGCGGCAATTTTGCTGCTGCGAGTGTTAAAGCTTCACGCGCCAACTCTTCAGTCACGCCCTCGACTTCGTACAAAACCCTGCCTGGCTGTATCTGGCACACCCAGTATTCCACGCTACCCTTACCTTTACCTTGACGAACTTCAAGTGGTTTTTGAGTAATCGGCTTATCTGGAAAAATCCTGATAAACACTCTTCCACCACGCTTTAGACGGCGCGTCAGAGCACGTCTAGCGGCCTCTATTTGCCTAGCCGTTATGCGGCCACGCATAGTCGCTTTGAGTCCGAACTCACCAAAACTAACTTTGCTTCCGCGCTGCGCAAGGCCGCGATTACGACCCTTGAACTGCTTACGAAATTTTGTGCGCTTAGGTTGCAGCATGGCGCATCTTACCCCTGATTA
>DATIDX010000052.1:0-10199 GCA_035456025.1 Cellvibrio sp.
GTCGCTGAGCGGGTAGCTCGCCATCAAATTCACCAGTGTGTAGGCATCCTGTGTTGCGGAAATACTGCCGTAACGTCCTACTAACCATTCGCTTTGATAACTCGCACCACCACCCAGGGTTAAACCGTTTTCGAACAGATACGTGGTAAATACACGTGCGATATGTTCAGGCGTAGTTTCGTTAAACACACGTCCGGCATTAATTGGATCTACATCGTATTCGGTGGTGTTGTAGGTATAGCCGAACATCATGTTGAATCCGGGTAAGATTTCACCGCGTACTTCAAGTTCATAACCCTCACTCACCACTTCACCAGACGCGATATTGCAGTAGCCATCCCCACCGTTTTGCGGGCATTGACCCATGCTGGATTCATCGCGCATCGCCCGGTTGACTTGCTCGACCTTAAAGGCGGCGAGGCTGGCGATCAGGCGGTCATCGTTAAAGCTGCCTTTCACACCGGTTTCATACACATTGCCTTGAATTGGGTCGAGCAAGTCGCCGTTGATGTCTTTCGAGTTTTGCACCACGAAGGTGTCGGCGAAGCTGGCATACAGGGTGTAGGTGTCGGTGATATCAAACGTAAGGCCAACATAGGGGGTGTTGATATTATCCATTTCATACGAGGTGCGACGGCTGGGGACAAACTGGCCGGTCACGTTACTTTTGTAGGGCGAGTCGTAAGAAAAGTCGCTTTGTCTGATACCCAAAATCACGTGCAGGGGTTCGGCCAGGTGCAGGCGGGTGGTGGCATATATACCTGCTTGGCTACGATCTTCGAATGATTGCCCACCGTCCAGATTGTAGCGGGGCGCTACATGGGGCAAGTCATAGGGGCTATAGGTGTCCAGATCGACATAGAGCAGGGGGCCTGGCTGGGTGCCAGCGCGGTTCCACAATGAGCCGTCTTCTAACCAGATATCCCAGCTGGTCCAACGGCCGGGGATGTCACTCTTTTGGCTATTACCACCAACAATAAGTTGGTGCTCGCGCCCGAATAACGCGAAATTCCCCTTGGTATAGCCATCAAACACATCCAGTGTTTGCACATATTGGTAGGCGTATTTGTTGACTGTGCCCTGTGGGTTTGCCGGATCAAACGAGGCTGCAGGGACAGGTGCAAGACTGGTGAACACCATATCCATTTCGATTTTGGCGCGGACATAGGTGCCTTTTGCTATCCAGCCGTTTTCGAAAGTATGGGTCAGGTCGATAGTGCCGTCGGCATTGGCTTTGTCCCAATAGTCCGAAAAGTTACAGCTACAGTTATTGCGGCTCAGGTGCAGATCATCGCCGTTGCGTGGGTCGCGCGGCAGGTTATGCGCGCCAATGGAGTGCTCGCCCTGACGTTTATAGCTGAGAGTGAGTTCGGTGTTTTCGGTGAGATCAGCGGCGAGGATGCCGTACACAAGGTTGGTATCCCGGGTTACTGCATCCATGTAGGAGTTGGCATCCTGATAGGCCACAACCGCGCGGCCGCGGACACTACCACTCTCATTCAGGCGGTCGGATACATCGGCCTCCACGCGGTACATATCCCACGAACCATAGGTGAGGGCACCGCTGGCACGGAAGTAATCGGTTGGTTTTTTGCGGATGATATTAATCGCTCCGGAAGGCTCGCCTGAGCCTTGCATCAATCCGGCTGCACCACGCAATACTTCAATACTGTCGATCAATGCGGCGTCTGGCTTGGAGGAGGCAACGTTAGAGGCATTGATTGGCACGCCATCGTATTGCAGAAGGTTGGAGTTCCAGCCATCGCCCACGTTAAAGCCGCGGATCGAGAAGTTGGTGCGCTCGGAGTTGTCACCGGTGAGGATAACGCCCGGGGTGAACAGCAAAATTTGCCCCAAATTGGTGGCGCCCATATCGGTGATTTGTTTTTCAGTAATCACCGACATTGATTGGGGGGTTTCTTTAACGCTGATATCCAACTTGGTCGAGGTACTAGCGCTTTTCTTGGTGTAGGTCTCTTCCTCTAACTCTGCCGACACCACGACTTTTTGCAACTTGGCGGAGTTGCTTTGTAGATTTGATGGTTCTTGTGCCATAGCAGATGAAAGGGATCCAGCGATAGCCAAAGCAAGATAAGGCCTGGAGAAACGCCAGGGGTGGGAATAGCGCATTATTTATTTTCTCCACAAAGGTTAGTTAGTGTGCAAATAAAAATCTAAGTAATAACTATTATCATTTAAATGATAACATTGGCATATTCGTTATCCTAGGGAATGATGGTTATAACGCCGGTGGGTAAATAGAAAGTGTGATCCGTTACTGCGTAGGTCTTGGTTACAACAGCGCTGCCAAGCTCACCAGCGCCCGTTCGATCCGGTGGCCCCACACGCAGGCACATGAAAGCCGGATAAATTGCCGGTACTTCTGACTCGCTGAAAAAATCGGACCCGGCGCGATACTGATGCCGTGCGCCAACGCTTTCCTCGCCAGGGAAAAACTGTCCACGTCACCCGGCAATTCCAACCAGATGACAAAACCCCCTTCAGGCCGGGTAATTTTGGTGCCCTCGGGGAAATAGTGGATTATCGCTTCCGTCATGCGCGCTACCGCCTGCGCGTAATCCCCACGCACGCGCCGTAAATGGCGCTCGTACTGGCCGTTTTCCAATAGTTCGGTGACCGCCAATTGCGGGATGGTGGTGGTCGCCAGGTTGAGCACGTATTTCATGTACTCGACTTTATCCTGGTAACGCCCCGGTGCAATCCAGCCGACTCGCAAGCCGGGCGACAGGGTTTTGGAGATGGAGCTACACAGCAGCACATTGTCATCCAGGCCTTTGAGCAGTGAGGGGCGGGCGTGGCTAAAGCTCAAGTCGCCGTAGATATCATCTTCAATGAGCGGGATGTCGCGCTCTTTAAGCATCGCCACCAACTTGTGCTTATGTTCGTCGGGCATGAGGCAGCCGAGTGGGTTGCTAAAGTTGGGGGTGACTACACAGGCCTTTATCGGCCAGCGGCTGAGCGCCAGCTCCAGTGCTTCCAATGACATGCCCGATAGTGGGTTGGTAGGAATTTCCAACGCCTCCAACCCTAACGACTCTATCACCTGGAGCAAGCCGTAGAAGGTGGGGGACTCTATGGCGACTACATCGCCGGGCGCGGTAACGGCGCGCAAGGCAAGGGTTAGTGCCTCTTGGCAGCCATTGGTAATTACGAAATTGTCCGGGTGAACGGCGCAACCTGCATCGGCCAACCGGTGCGACAGCTGGCGGCGCAATTCCGGTGCGCCGGGGGAGAATTCGTAATTCGCGGTACGCACCCGGTACTGGCGTGCGGCTTTGGTGAGTGCCTGTTCGATGGCACGGGTCGGCAAAAAGTCGGCGGCGGGCACGGCCGCCCCCAGCTGCACCACGGCTGGATCGTTTGCCGCTTTGATCAATTGCAGCACCATATCTTGGCCGGTCACAGGCGCGGGGCGCATGGTGGTCACCAAAATGCGCGGCGGCGATACGGCGCGCGCAGTCTTACTCTTTACGTAAAACCCGGAGCGATTGCGCACTTCCAGTAAGCCCCAATCCTCCAACTGGCGATAGGCGGTTATCACCGTGGCGATACTTAAGCCGCGCGATTGCGCCTGGCTGCGCACCCCGGGCAGGCGGGCGCCGTTCTGGAAGCTGCCGGCGTTGATCATAGCGGCCAGTTCATCGGCCAATTTACGGTAGAGAACTTCCATCACGGCTCCAAAGTTCCACTGCAATAGGTACAGTTTTTATGAAAAGTGATAGGCACAGATTTAACTATCACAATCTGTACCGTATCAATTTTCGGATTTTGAAACTGTAATGGTTGTTGCTCAGGAAATACACTGCTTTTTCTCAAATAGCCGAGGCCGGCTATCAATTAGCTCGGGATGATCAGGAGGAAGTTCTATGAGTCACCCACTATTTTTAATTGATGCATTTGTTGACCAACCATTCAGCGGCAATCCTGCCGGCGTCTGTATTTTGGATAAAGAGCAGCCAGCCAGTTGGATGCAGCAGGTCGCCTTGGAGATGAACCAGGCTGAAACCGCATTCGTGCGCAAATGTGCAGATGGTAGTTGGAGCTTGCGCTGGTTCACCCCGCAAGTGGAAGTGAGCCTCTGCGGCCATGCAACCCTTGCCACCGCCCATGCACTCTGGCAGC
This sequence comes from Cellvibrio sp., assembly GCA_035456025.1. Classification (GTDB taxonomy): domain Bacteria; phylum Pseudomonadota; class Gammaproteobacteria; order Pseudomonadales; family Cellvibrionaceae; genus Cellvibrio. The sequence goes on from DATIDX010000052.1 coordinate 4,144, forward strand.
ACGCGGGTGAAACTGCCGGGACGCTGGAGTTCCACACAGCGAGTGGCCTGCTGTCGGCCGAGCGACAGGGAGATGACATCCAGTTGGATTTCCCCGCCGATATCCCCCAGTCAGTCGCCGAGGTTCCACCTGGATTGCTGCGGCTATTGGGCAAGGAGCCGGACTGGTTTGGTGCAGGGCGGGATGACCTTGTAGCCGTCCTGGATTGCGCTACTGCCGTACGCAATTTCGTGCCCAATGCGGAGCTGATAGCCTCGTTTACCACGCGCGGCTTGATCATCACTGCGCCGGGCGAAGCAGGTTCCGGCCTGGATATGGTCTCGCGCTTTTTTGGACCCAAGGTGGGCATCAATGAAGATCCCGTCACCGGTTCTGCCCATTGTTTACTGGCTTGTTACTGGGGTAAGCGCCTCGACAAAAACCATTTGCGTGCGCAGCAGGCATCACCGCGTGGCGGTTTGTTAACGCTCGACTGGCAAGGCGAACGGGTGCTATTAAGCGGCAAGGCCCGCACTATGCTGACAGGGGAATTTTATGGTTGAGTTAGAAATGGTTGAGTCCGGAAGGGCTGATTTGGCGATTGCCAATCCAAAGCCAACAGCGTCAAAGGCGGTATGTTGGTTAAACGGAAAAATTGTGGCGCCGGAGCAGGCCAGCATTTCAGTATTTGATCACGGTCTTTTGTATGGCGACGGCGTATTCGAAGGCATCCGTTTTTACAACGGTCGCGCATTCCGGTTGCACGCGCATCTGGAAAGGCTGCGCTTGTCGGCGCGTGCAATTGCCCTCGCTATTCCTTACAGCATCGAGCAATTAACCCAAGCGGTGATCGACACCATCGCAGCGGCACAGGAAACAAATGGATACTTGCGTTTGGTCGTTACCCGCGGCGCGGGTCCGCTGGGTATAGATCCCTCAGGCTGCCATTCACCACAGTTGTTTATTATTGCGGACAGTTTGCACATGGTGAGCGAAAGAGTGCGAAACGAAGGTGCCAAAGTGATTATCGCCGCGACCCGCCGCTTGGGCGCCGACGGTCTCGACCCGCGCATCAAAAGTTTAAATTATCTCAACCATATTCTCGCGCGCATGGAAGCCACCCACGCTGGTGCGGACGAAGCGATTTTGCTCAACAGCGCTGGGCGGATTGCCGAGGGAAGTGCGGATAATATTTTTATCGTGCAGCGCGGCGAGTTGTTAACTCCACCTGTTATCGAAGGCGCGCTTGATGGTATCACTCGTCAGGTGGTACTCGAACTCGCCGTAAAACTCGGTATAAGAACGCGCGAAATTCCACTCGCCCCTTACGATTTATTCACCGCCGACGAATGTTTCCTCACCGGCACAGGCGCAGAGTTAATTCCCGTTGGTATTGCTGCTGGCCGATCAATTCCGCAATGTCCGGGGCCAGTATATTTGCGTTTGGCGGCGGCGTTTAGGGAGTTGGTGAATCAGGAGGTTTGAAGTAGGGCGGCTTCGCGAAGCGAGCCGCCGTAGTTTTAACAAAAATTTAAATGAGATAGAAAAAGATTCGCCAGCTTCGGCTATGACTCTTAGGGTGCTACTTCCTGCAGTCGTGCTACGCGAAGCATTATCAAAATACACCAGTAATCTTTTTGATTACCCTTCATAAATTCCCATCCTTCCAATTGCGTACAGAAATAAGTACAGTTAGCATGAGGTCTTTACGGATCCTCTTGGGGAGGTGACCTATGGATACCATGAGCTATACCGCGTTTCGCAATGATCTGGCCAGTGTGCTGGACAAGGTGAACGATGATCACAAGCCGGTGCTGATTACCCGTCAGAATGGGAAGCCAGCGGTGGTGATTAGTCTGGAAGATTTTCAGGCTTACGAAGAAACTGCCTATTTGATGGCGAGCCCGAAAAATGCGGCGCGTTTGAATGATGCAATTAACCAAGTTGCCGCAGGAAAGGCGACGCAGCGGGGGCTGATCGAGGAATGATGTTGGCGTGGGCGGATAATGCCTGGGAAGATTATCTTTACTGGCAACAAACGGAACAAAAAACACTTAAGCGCATTAATACATTGATCAAAGAAATTCAACGCCAGCCATTCACTGGTATAGGTGACCCTGAACCACTCAAACATCATTGGTCGGGTTATTGGTCACGGCGAATTGATCGTGAGCATCGGCTGGTTTATCGCGTTGAAAATGAAATGATAATTGTGGTGCAATGCCGTTATCACTATTGATAATGAATTTTTTAAATTGAATTAGATAAAGAGATATCACATGTCTGCTGTTAAGGAAATCGTTTTAACGTTTAGCTGTCAGGATTCCAAAGGTTTGGTGGCTGCTGTGGCCACTTTGTTTGCGACCCTGGGATTTAACATCAAAGAGTCTTCACAATTTGAGGATGTGCAAAGCAACCGCTTTTTTATGCGCACTGTATTTGAGTGTCCGATAGGGTATAACCTGGGGCAGATTCGCTCGCTGTTTAAGCCGCTGGGCGAGCAGTACCAAATGGATTGGAATATTTTTGATAGCCACGCCAAACCGCGTGTGCTGATTGCGGTTTCCCAGTGGGGGCACTGCTTGAATGCGCTGTTGAATAGTTGGAAAAATGGTTCGCTGCCGATTGATATTGTCGGTGTGGTTTCCAATCACAATGTAATGCGCGACCTGACCGAATGGTATGAATTGCCGTTTCACTATTTGCCGATTACGGCCGATACCAAAGTGCAGCAAGAGGCAGATCTCTGGCAGTTGATGCAGGATTTGCAGGCCGAATTTTTAGTGCTCGCACGCTACATGCAAATCCTCTCCGATGATTTATGTAAAAAACTGAATGGCCGTGCGATTAATATTCACCATTCTTTTTTGCCGGGTTTTAAAGGTGCAAAACCATATCACCAGGCGTTTGAGCGCGGCGTGAAATTGATTGGCGCGACGGCGCATTTTGTTACAGCAGACTTGGATGAAGGTCCGATTATCGAGCAATCGGTGGAGCGTGTATCCCATGTAAATTCACCCGATGAAATGGCAGAAATCGGGCGCGATATTGAAGCGGTCGTGTTGAACCGCGCGGTGCGCTGGCATGCAGAGCATCGTGTGTTGTTGAATGGCACCAAGACGGTGGTTTTCTCAAGGTAGAAAGACCTCCGCGAGAATAAAAAAACGCGGTGATAGTTTTATCGCCACGTTTTTTTTCGCCCTCAGATAATTTATTTGTGAGTGGCCTTCTTCGCGCAAGCCGCTAGCAGTAACAACCCGCCTGCAACGATTGCAAACGACACGTTTAAACTGCTTAGTTCGGCGATAAAACCAATCACTGCTGGCCCTGCCAATAATCCTGCATAACCCATACTCACCACAGCTGAAATAGCTAGCGCCATGGGCATGGAATCCTGGTTGCCAGCGGCGGTAAACAGCACGGGTACTATGTTGGATGCGCCTACACCGACCAGCGTAAAACCGATAAATGCGGCGGCGCTAAAGGGCACAAAAACGACTAATAAAAATCCGCTGGCGGCGCAGAGTCCGCCCCAAAGTACGACGCGGGTTCCGCCCAGTGCATTGACAATTTTATCGCCAGTGAAGCGGCCAATAGTCATGGCGACGGAAAAACAGGCGTAACCCAGACCGGCGTGAACCGGATCGATTTGGCGCACGCTGTTGAGGAATACCGCGCTCCAATCCAACACTGCGCCTTCTGACAAAAATGCAATGAAACACAGGGCTCCGAGCAATAGAACTTTACCGCGCGGCAATACAAAAAAGGGTTCGCGTTCACCGCTGTCATTGGCAAGATTATCTTTGGGTAGTAGGTCTTTTGCGCAGTAAGCGAGCATCAGCAATAGCACGGTGGTGAGGCTGAGTAAGGCGTGAAAGGGCGATAATCCCAGCCACAACAAAGCGCTCATTACAACCGCTCCGAAAATCCCTCCGAGACTGTAAAAACCGTGGAAGCCGGACATCATTGCGCGCCCGCTGGCTTTTTCAACGACCACAGCTTGCATGTTCATCGCTACATCGGTGCCGCCGAGCATCATCCCAAAAATGAACAGATTAATTGCCATGCCTGTAATGCCGGGCGAGATGGCAAGGCATACCAGGCTCATGCACATGAGCAACAGACTGCTGGTGATAACACGACGGCATCCGTAACGATTCACCAGCAAACCGGTAATGGGCATAGCGACAAGCGAACCCACGCCGAAACATAAAATTAATAACCCGAGTGTGGATTCACCAATCTCCAGACGTGCTTTTACAAAGGGTATTAGCGGTGCCCAGGCAGACATGGCCAGACCCGTGATAAGAAATGCAAAACGGGTGGACATTTGCTCGCGGATACCAATGAAAGGTGTTGCAGTTTTATGCGGTGCGGATACATCAAAGGCAGACATAAATATTCCCGTGGTTACGCAATGGGTTGCGGAAAAAGCGCGCGCAGTATACCAGCTGCCACGGCGATTTTTCGGGGGACCTATTTAGGCTGCTGGCGAGAATTAATTGAGTATAGGTTTGGTCACTTGCAACATAGTGATGAGATCTTTGTATTTCTGTGATTGCAAAAACGCCGTTGCGGCGGAGAGGGAGCCATAGGTGCTGATGTGGTGGCCATCAAAACTGAAGGGGATTTTTTCTTGGGTTACATCTGATGGTGCTCCATCCACATTGAAGAGAGAGTCTCGGTCGATATACAACACGTTGGGATATTTTTTTGCCGTGTCCTGTAACAATTGATTTGCAACCACCTCGTCTGCATCGCGTAGGCTCGGCACTGTGGTTATATCAAAGACCGTTTTTTCCATCAGACTTTTGTTGTACAGGTCGACGGGGTTGAAATCAAATGCCTTGGGTGCGGCCATGAGTACTACGAGTTTTGAACGGGCAGCTGCGTAATCCACAGTATCTAGAACGCCCTGCATAATATTTTTTGATGAATAATCCATCCAGTTGCCGGCCAGGATGGTTACGTCATAGTGTTCTATATTATCGGCAAAAAAACGCCGGTTCAGCAGGCACTGTACCCTGGCTTTGAAATACTCTGGGCCGGTCCAGTCCTCGGTGCGCGATGGCACGCAATAATTTGTTGTAACCGCATTAATGTGCAGGCCAGTTTTTTTGCCGACAGAATCCCAAAATGGTTCGTAATTTCCTGCAAATGAATCGCCAATTAATATCGCTTTTGTTGCACCGGCGGTATCGCCGAGCCAACACTTTAAACCCTGTTCGCCAGGGGCCAATGTTTCCGCAACATCCGGTTGGTAAAAACACATAGTCGGGAAATCAATTGCTGGAATACTGCTACTGTTCGCGATCCGGTTGGCGAAGCCTTTGGAGTAATGGCCGGCCAGTCCAAAACCGATACAGAACATCATGCACACTGCGCTGGAGGTAAAAATAGTTTGGCGAGTTAACTTTTGCTTGCTTCTGAAAGGGCGTTCAATGAAGCGCCATGACAGGTAGCCGAGCACGAGTGCAAGCAGTGCCAGTGAGCCGAGCAATGCCTGGCTCGGCACTTCGGGGATGCTCTGGTGGCGCGCAAAAACAAACAGCGGCCAATGCCATAAATAGGCGCTGTAACTGATTAAACCAATTCCGACAAAAAATGGATTGCTTAACAGTTTTCCGGCAAGGGTGTTTTGTGTCGAAAAGAGGATAACCAGTGCAGCACCCAGTGTAGGAGCCAAAGTGTAAAAGCTTGGAAAAGGAGTGTGTTTGTCGAATGCAAAGATGGCGTAGCCAATCAGCATTAAACCCGCGAGGCTACCAACCTGGTTCAGCGCGGGGCTAAATTGCCGGCGCTGTTCATTGCTCAGATAAAAAGCGACAAACGCACCTATCAATAATTCCCATCCGCGTGCAGGCAATAAATAAAAACCAGCGGAGGGGTTATTGGTTGTGCTCCACTGCGCATGCGCGAGGCTCGCACAGGCAATAATGATTAGCAGTGCAAGCAACCAGCGCTGCCCCAGCTTCCAGGTCAGCATCAACAACAGCGGAAAAAATAAATAATATTGTTCTTCGACTGCGAGGCTCCAGGTGTGGAGCAGAGGCTTCCATTCGGCTGCGGTCGCGAAG
>DATIDX010000053.1:0-3035 GCA_035456025.1 Cellvibrio sp.
TAACACATAAACTTTCACACTACTTTTGTGAAAACAACTAAAAATTAATTTTTCCAAAAGTATAATTTCGAGAATCAGCTAATTTTTATTACACCTTCCCCAACAAAACCTCCAACAACAAATAACTAGCCTTACCATCCACAGCCATATCATTATCAACCTGAAAATGTTTTATCGCTTTTATAGTTTGCTCATCCAAAACACCGTCGGGCTTGCTCGCTAAATAACCACGCTGATTTAACGCTGACTGAATTTTAAAAACCAAATCTTTATGTGCTGCAAGATTCGTATCCCCTAGCGTAGAGCTTTCTGTTTTTGTTTTTAACGATTGTGGTTTTGCAGAATTTGTATTTACGGAATTGGTGGATGTGTGCGGGCTTTGAGTGGGAACGCCACCATTGTGGCAATGGTAGCCACCGTTTTTTCTGTCGTGGTGGCAGCCGGATTTATCTAACCCACCACGATGCGCCACGGCGAATGAGGGTAATAGCAAGAGGATGGATACTAATGTTGTTATTGTTTTCATCGATATTCGCCAATAGCTGGCTCTGCCCTGAATTTCCGTGATTGATGAACGGCCTCCGTTCCCGTTTTACATCCCGGCCATTTCCCTGGCTCATCAAGTAAAGACTATTGCGGCATTTAACGCCAATTAGAATTACAGCTTATTACCGCACGCTAGCTGTGAGCCCCAAGCCCATCTTCAGCTTCTGGCTTACAAGGCTCATTTGTTTTTTAGTCCGTACGGGAACGTTTCGCCTCTGCATCGAAATAATCACGCACTTGCTGCGGTACCGAATCATCGAAAGGGCCCAAACCAAGTGTTTTCCGCTTCTCGGCCATTTCGTTGTAGATTTCTGCTCCCCGCTGCTCGATGTATTCATCATCGTCTGCAGTCAAGGTCACTTTTGATCTAGCTTCAGTTACTCGCTCATCCACTGCCCTATCACCACGAATACTTGCGGCTTTGAAAATGGCAAGGGACTCCAGCATTTCCTCTTTATAAAGAAGCTCACCATCAGGACCGTTGAATCGGGAATTATCACCGTGAGGATTTTTAATCATTCCAACCAATATCAGCGCCTCTGTAGAACCCCAGACGGCTGCTTCACGCAACGTGGTGACTACGAGTTCCGGGTCTCGGTCTTTCAGATACATTACCGCAAGTGTTCGAATCGCTTTAAGGTCACCTTCGCTTGCCAAACGCTTGACCGTTTCGATGCCGTAATTTTCGTAGGTACGATAATCAGTATCCGAAAAGTATCCTCGGCTTTCTCGCCACTTCTCCACATGTTCGTATCCTGCGGGAGTATTCCAGGGTTCTACTTTTGTCGAGGGATCAGCCTTTGGCGATTCATCCGCAGCTGAGTGGCGGCTAGCGGTGACATTTTTATTTTCAGGTAATGAGTGAGTCGACTGAAAAGCGATTGACTCTGCCTTAACTGCTTCGGCTGGGATCATTTGGGTTATTTGATGCGCCTGATCTTGCTGGCCATAAAAAATAAACGCAACAACAACTGCTAACCCCACACAGGTAGTAATGATTAATCTGGATGCCTTCATGAAATCTCCTTTCCTTTTGCGTAATCGACCGCTCCCGCAGTCGGTTTTAGTGATGGCGTCAAAATGTCGCGCTTTGAGCTAAATGAATTTTATTAATGAAAATTTCTTCATATTTCTATAAATATCTGATCAAAACTAGCACTACTTCAAACTTTCTTAGACCTGGCGAGGAAACGCCCACCTCATTTGTAGGATAATATTCCAATACCATCAGATACCCGAAATGGCCAGTAAGGCTGCGGATAATAACAATAGGTATCGAAGCAGGTTTGTTAAGTCTCCCTGCCCTCCATTTGCATCGGCGATGCGTTAATAGTGTTTTACCTCCTGCAGGTTTTGACTCTTGGGATTCATTACTCGTCTCATTTCGACTTTTATCACGAGGACAACATGAAACAATTTAATTTTAAAATTGCTGCGCTTTGCGGAGTTGGTTTGCTCTGCGCGCACCAATCTGCGCTAGCGGCATGCAGTTACAAGGTCACCAATAATTGGGGCGCAGGTTTAGTCGCCGAGGTCACTGTTACCAATAGCGGAACCAGCGCGGTTAGCAGTTGGAATGTCGGCTGGCAATTTGCGAATAACCGCGTGACCAGTTCGTGGAATGCGAATGTCAGTGGCAGCAACCCCTATTCCGCGAGCAACGTTGCATGGAACGGTAATTTACAACCTGGCCAGAGTGCTGTGTTTGGTGTGCAAGTGGAAACTAATGGCGCAGCTGAAACTCCGCAACTCACCGGTAGCATTTGTGGCGGAGCTGTGGCATCGAGTTCAGTAACAGCCAGTTCAATTCCTGCAAGCTCGATGAAGTCCTCTGTTCCATCATCAATCGCCCGGTCGTCAATTGCATCCTCCATTAAATCATCCACGCCTGCATCGATTCAGGCTTCATCGATTCCCGCCTCCTCGCGTTCATCGATTGCATCGTCGAAGGCAAGTTCATCACTTCCCAATAATGTGAGTATTTTACTGGAAGAAAACCAAACCGGTTTTTGCGCAGCGGAAGGCACTATTGATAGCAACAATACCGGCTTTACTGGAAATGGCTTCGCCAACTCAACAAATGCGGCGGGTGCGGGAGTCGAGTGGTCTATCAACGTAAAAACCTCAGGCAGCTACAGTTTCACCTGGCGCTACGCGGCGATTACAGCGCGCAATGCGGATTTAATTGTCAATGGCAACGTCCAGGCTGCCAATATTAGTTTCCCTGCAACTAACAGTTGGACAACCTGGAGCAATAGCACCACGGCGCGTGTGCAATTAAATGCGGGTACCCACAAAATTCGTTTGCAGGCGCTGAGCAGTGATGGGTTGAGCAACATCGATAGCCTGACGGTTTCCGGTACGAGCGTTACTGCTGCGAATTGCGATACGCCATCGACGCCGATCAGTTTGGTGAGCCCAACCTTTTCTAATATCGCAGTGCACGATCCATCGGTGGTATTTGCGAACAATCAATATTATGTTTTTGG
>DATIDX010000054.1:0-7359 GCA_035456025.1 Cellvibrio sp.
ATCCTGGCCTCGGTTGGATCCACCGCGCCTTTTGTGGGCTTGTTCGGCACAGTATGGGGGATTTACCACGCGCTGGTAGGTATAGGTGTGTCTGGCCAGGCGAGTATCGATAAGGTCGCCGGCCCTGTGGGCGAGGCACTGATCATGACCGCATTCGGTCTGGCGGTCGCCATTCCAGCGGTCTTGGGTTACAACGCCCTCTCGCGTGCGAATAAAGGTGTACTGAATAAACTCAACCGCTTTGCGCACCAATTACACGCCTATTTCATCACCGGTAGTCCGATGAAAAACAAAGGCATCATCACCAAACTTTCTCCGCGCAAAGAGGTGTAAGCCATGGCCTTCGGCGGTGGACTCGACGACGAAACAGATGTGATGAACGAAATCAACATGACGCCACTGGTGGATGTCATGTTGGTATTGCTGATCATTTTTATCATCACCGTACCCGTGCTAACCCACTCGGTGAAAATTGATTTGCCACGGGTAGATAACACCCCCAACGAATTAAAACCCGAGACGGTCAATTTGGCGGTCAACGCAGAGGGCAATATTTTCTGGAATGAAACCCAGGTGACCATGGAAGAGCTGGAAGCGCGCCTGGCCGCTGAATCCAGCAAACAACCGCAGCCGGAAGTGCATATCCGCGGGGATAAAACTGTCGACTACGAACACGTCATCAAGACGATGGCAGCGGTACAACGAGCCGGCATTTTAAAATTAGGATTTGTGACCGAACCCGGCAGCTAGCCGGGTTTTTTATTTATACTCCCCGCTCCTTATTTATCCTCCCCGCGCCCTCCAGCACCGACGGATTTACCGTGACCACTCCACTCATCCACACCCGCCACAGTGCCATCATCCGCATGGCGATCCCGATAATCCTCGCCAATGCGTCTGTGCCGTTATTGGGTTTGGTCGACACTGCGATCATCGGCCACACCGGCAGCGCAGCAGCTTTGGGCGCGATTGCATTGGGCTCGCTCATCTTCAGTTTTTTGTACTGGGGATTCGGTTTCCTGCGTATGGGCACCAGTGGTTTCACCGCCCAAGCTGCCGGCGCCGGCGATCACACCGAAGTGCGCAGCGCGTTTATCCGCGCGCTCCTGCTTGGTAGCGCGATTGGATTACTGTTGATCATTGCGCAATACCCCACGGCGCAATTGGCCCTCTGGCTATTGGATGGCAGTGCCGCCGTTGAGCAGAGCGCGCGGGATTATCTGTCCATCCGCATCTGGGGCGCGCCTGCCACCCTCGGTACCTACGCGATTATCGGCAGCCTGATTGGCCTTGGGCAAACACGTACATTGTTATGGTTGCAATTACTGCTCAACGGTCTGAATGTATTATTGGATGCATTGTTCGTGGTGGTACTCGACTGGGGCGTACGCGGCGTAGCAATGGGGACATTGATCGCGGAATGGATCAGTTTTATGGTCGGCTGCGCACTGCTATTTAGTTTATTGCGCCCCACTAACAAAACAGGCGACAGGTTTTTCCACTGGCCTAAAATCCTGCATCGCACAGCGTTGATAAGTACGTTAAAAACCAATAGCGACATTATGTGGCGCACCTTGTTTTTGCTCACCGGCTTTGGCTGGTTTGCCAATGCAGGCGCCCAGTTTGGCGATGTCACCCTCGCCGCCAATCACATACTCCTGCAATTTATTTCCTTCTCGGCCTTTTTCCTCGATGGTTTTGCCTTTGCGCTGGAATCGCTGGTGGGTAAAACGATTGGCGCGCGCAACCGCCCGCTGTTTGACCGCGCTATTGCCGTGTCGACACAAATTGCCGCCGGCTGCGCGCTGGGTTTGATGACCTTGCTATTCGTATTTGGATCAGCGGCGATTACCTTACTCAACCCCTTACCCGCAATCCAACTGGAGGCACAGACATATCTCCCCTACGCAGCGGTTTATGTGCTGCTTTCATTTGCGGCCTTTCAGCTGGATGGAATTTTTATCGGTGCGACGCGCAGCCGCGCCATGCGCGACGCATCCCTGTTTTCACTGCTGGTATTTTTAGCCGCGGCTTGGTTGCTGGTGCCCGTTGCAGGCAACCAGGGTTTGTGGATCGCGTTTATTATTTACGTTGTTACCCGCGCCCTGTGTTTGGGAATCTATTTTCCCTCGCTCAGGAGAATGTTGGATGCACCGACGACCTGATTCTACTAGCCTGCTACGGAATTATTCCGCGCCCGCTTTTTTGTGTTGCGCCAGATACTTTTTGGTCAGCTCCATAAAACGCGGGGTCGGACCTATATCTTCATAAATCGCATCATCCATCTCGTCGACCGCTACTACCTTTGTGCCTTGCACATAAGGAAAGCTTGCCTCCAATTGCCCAAGCGCAGCGGACAGTAATTCGCTGATCAACTGCTCTTTGGTGCGTTTGGGATACATCTCCGCCAAAGCATCAAGCTTCGCCGCATCCTCCACCAATAAGTGAACTGCATAAGTCTCTTGGGTTAACACGCCTTGGGCATGGGATTCCCATTGGGCGACCAGCTCTTTTAAGGACATAACAACAACCTCTAATATTTCAATTCAATAAAACTTCAGCTCTGCATTGGTAGTGTAGCCCAGTGTTTCACTAGATACAGGCGAAAAAAAACAATGTGCACTCGCGTACACATTGTTTTTTTACAATCAATAAATCAAAAAAATATTGTGCTCTTAATTCGCTGATAAGCGGATTAATTACAACTGGTTTTAATATCGTTCAAAGCGCCGCGATTCATCCCCGAGCGCGACGTGAGCTCGGCAGGGCAAGCTACCTCTTTGTATTTCAAGGCCGGATTATCCGCTGCCTGGAACCAATCGGCGTACCAGGTACAAGCCCGTTGTAACTCAGTCAATCCGCGCGAGCCAAATACACTGTTACAGCGATTGATCAGGCAGGATTTATATTGCGCAAGGCTCGCGTTGTAGCCTAGCTCCTGTTTACAGGCCGCAAGCAAACCGCCGTACTGCGCCCCCAATTCCGAATTGGAGACACCCCACTGCGCCGAACATGCATTGAATGCACCCACCCCGCCGCCGGGCACCAATATATCGAACTGGCCACCGCCGACGTCGTAGCCAATGTTAGTGGCTTGCACGATCATGGTTTTACCTAGCAGCGCGGCTGAACCAGGGTCGCCCGGTGAATTATGTGACGCGCCGGTAAATTGCAATTGATAGCAGCGTCCGCACACATCGCCACTGGAGGTAGCCGCAAAACCGTAGGCCAGGGTATCGCTCACTGCAAATGGCGCCATGCCCCAACACATGTGCGCATTGCCGCCGTCGCAACTGCTCGGCAGCGTCAGGTCACCCAGCCGCGTATTGTTTGCAGCGCAACTTTGCAGCGGCGCCACCAGCGAGGGAACATTACCCGACCAGCCGCAATGCGGCTTACAGCAATCCCAATAGCGGGTTGCATAACCATCACAACCGCCGACAATCGGTGGAATACTGCTCGCAGCACTACTGGTTCCAACGCTCGAAGAACCGCGCGATGAGCTGGCACGGCTGCTCGTCACTTCCAACGACGAGGCCACCGAGGAGCGAATGCTGGAGCGCACGGACGAGGAGCCTAAGCTCGAATTCGAACCCACTATTCCATAAGGCGCCGGCTGTGCACTACAGGTCGCGGTGGCGACACAGCTTCTGCCGTTTTCATAGCCCCAACCACTGGCAGTAGTGGCGCACAGGGGCGTCAAAGTGCCGTACCAGTTGCACATTTGCCCGCTAGTTGAAGTTGCCGTTGAGCTGCGAACTGACGTGGCCACACTGATCGCGGTTGATGAGCGCAAGCTTGAGGCTGGCGTGCTGGATTTGGGAGTTGAGCTTGCCGGCGCCGCACTCGAGGCTACCGTGCCGCTGCATACCGAGCCAGATACCACCGGTATCTGCGCTTTGCTACCACCATTTGTACCTTGCACGCCGAATTCAACACTGGAGCCGACCGCAATATTACTGTTCCAGCCTACTGGTCCAGCCGAGTAGGGATTGGTACCAGTAAGAGTTGCATTCCAACTGCTGGTGACGCGCGAGCCATCGCTATAACTCCAGCTCAGTGCCCAGCCAGAAACCGGCGCAGTTCCGTCGTTGGTAATTCGGATACTTGCGGTAAATCCGCTGCCCCATTCATTTGCCACCACATATTCACATTTGGCAGCGGCGGCCGCACCGCCATACAAACCTAAACCCAAGGCACAACAGCTAACCACTAATGGCTTTGCCCAACCCGAAAGTAATTTCATACTTCGTTCCTCCTAAGAGATTATTGTTAAGGCGACAGCAAACAACGCTAGACAGCAGCACAATCGACCGACGACGCGCAACGCGTTTGCGATGTTGATACGGATCAATCCCCGGTTTTTATTCGTTACGACAATAAACAGGGAATATCAAAGGGTTGATAATTATTGGAGAGTGTTTTTGACCAGCGTTATTGTTATGCAGTGCATTTATTTTTATTTGCGCAAGACTACAACAAATCTTGGTTTGAAAGTAAATGTGTGACGACATTTGTGATGCAAGCGTGTATCAACAACACGCGCGGTGCATTTAATGTGTGAATATTTCACAAGTGTTCGGACTCATAGATCACACCCGCAATGAATATGCAGGTGTAATCTGAAAGCTCCAGAAACGATAGCACTTAAGGAGAAATGCTATGAAGTCGTTAAAAAGCACAACACAATTTTTATTGACGTTGCTTTCATCACCCACCATATCAACCCTGGTAATTTCATCGGTGGTATTGCCATCATTGGTAGTATCAATGTTGCTATTGTCCTCGCTGATAACCACCACGATGACTGCGGTTTAATTCCATCGACGTACAACAACGCCAATAGAAAATAACCCGCTACAAGGCTTACTTTTTATTGGCGTTAATTATTTTCGCTAACACTTGGATGTGTCTTTCCATATCTTCTTCCGGCACCTGCGCGTAACCGAGCATTAAACCGTTACACAAAATTTCACCCGTCGCCAGCTTGCTCACCGGCTTCACATATATTCCCTGTGCAAGCGCAGCATTGCTAATATCCACGTCGCTGAAATTTGCGGGTAGGCGAATGGTTAAATGTATGCCGGAGGAACCGCCCAAAATAATCGCGACCTCACTGAGATGTTTTTGGATTGCATCAACCAGGGCATCGCGACGCGCAGCATACAAACGGCGCATTTTCTTCAAGTGCGATGCAAAATGTCCGGCGCGCAAAAATTCTGCCAGCGCCAACTGATCAGCACAACGCCCGCGCAAATAACCAATCTTTAACATCTCTGCAAAAGGAGCGACCAACCCTTGGGGTACCACCATGTAACCAATGCGCAATGACGGAAATAATGTTTTGCTGAAGGTGCCCAAATAAATTACCGGCGCATCCACAATCAAACCTTGCATCGCTGGCAGTGGCGGTCCATCGCGGCGAAATTCGCTGTCGTAATCATCTTCAATAATCAATGCGCCGTATTTTTTTGCGCTCTCGATTAACGCGATACGCCGCTCAATGCTCATCACACTGCCGAGCGGGAATTGGTGCGAGGGCGTGGTATAAATTAATTTCGGCGTAAATTTTCCCCAATCTTTTTTGTTCGGCGCTATGCCCTCAGCATCAACCGCAATACCACGCACTTTTAATTCTGCCGCGCTCAAGGCCTGGAAGGCGCCGCCGTATCCCGGATTTTCAATCCACACGGTATCGCCCGCACTTGCCAGCGCGTGCGCACAAATGGCGAGACTCTGCTGGGTGCCATCGGTAATAAAAATTTGCTCCGCCGAACACAAAACACCGCGTGTTCCAGTGAGATGTTCAGCAATCGCCGCACGCAATAAGGGCTCACCCGCCGCATGGGCGTAATCCAGTTGTTGGGGATTTATCGTTCGCCACACACGCTCCATACAGCGCCGCCACCGGGCGACAGGAAAATGCGCCAACGCCGGAACCCCGGAGACAAACGCAGTAAATTCGCCGAGCGGGTCGCTGGGCCAGGGCTTGAGTTGCGCACGCTTTGCCAGCTGCCGGGGCTTGGCCGGGCGCGAGCGCTGAAGCGCCGCGCTTGCGGTTGAGAGACCTGCTGCCACCCCTTGAGCCACGAAGGTGCTGCGCTCACGCGCCACTAACAAGCCTTCCGTCATTAATTGTTCGTAGGCATAGAGCACCGTATTGCGCGCGACGTTCAATTCCGCCGCCAGTGAGCGGCTGCCAGGCAATACCGCGCCCGGTTTCAATTGCCCACACAAAATGGCATGGCGCAGGCAATGGTAGAGCCGGCGCTGCTGTGATTGCCGCACACCCGAATGATGTGCCTGATGTTGGTCGAATAAAAATTGGTAATCCATGTGGCTCTAAAAATTTCAGTAAAAGTGGATCTTATTATAGGGCCACAAGCGGTTTACTCTATAGCGCGATCGTCATCCACCCATCCACTATTCCAACAAAAGGAACAAAAAAGAACAAATGAACCAGCAATCCGCTACAGCTCCATCGCCACGCACACGCGTTCGCCGTTTAGCCGAAAAGGCCAACTACGGGCGCGAGCCCCTCTATGAGATTATCGACGAGGCCTATGTGTGCCACATCGCCTTTAACGATGGCGAGAGCACCCACTGCATGCCGACAGCCTGTTGGCGACATGAGGATTATTTGTATATCCACGGCTCCAACGGCGGGCGCCTGACCAAAAAATTATTGGCAGGCACGCAGGTTTCTATTGGCATAACCCATGTGGATGGTTTGGTGCTGGCGCGCTCCGCGTTTAACCACAGCATGCATTATCGCTCGGCGGTTATTTACGGTGTATTTGAAGCTGTAGAAGGGAGGGAAAATAAAATGGCGGCACTGGATATGTTTATGGACAAAATTGCCGCTGGAAGAAAACACGAAGCGCGCCCCGGCGATGACAATGAACTCGCAGCCACCAGTGTGCTGCGTATTTCGCTCGCCGAAGCTGCTGCAAAAATCAGCAATGGTGATCCGGAAGATAAAGAAGAAGACCGCAGCTTGCCCGTGTGGGCTGGGGTTTTACCGCTCGCCGTAAAACACGGTCAACCCGTGCCCGCTGCCGATAACGGCAGCATCCCTACGCCCGCGTATGTAAGCCAGTGGGCGCAAGCCGATTAAGTTGTTATCTCTAAGAATTATTGAAGGATGTCACTGCGCTGTCTGGCGCTCATCAACAACTTCACTGCAAAAAAAACCGGAGCCAATTTACATTGGCTCCGCAGACCGCTGACAAACCCCACCCTAAAAAAGGTGGGGTTTTGTATTTTTAGTGCGCCCAGTGCATCAACCTCATTTCTGAATACGGATTTGCAATTCGCCCATTTTTCTCAATAAAAGCGCCAATTAGCATCCACAGCCTT
>DATIDX010000055.1:0-5452 GCA_035456025.1 Cellvibrio sp.
TCCAAGCCGTCCTTCCTGCCGGAACCTACACCGAAATCTGGGATCGCGCGGGCATCGACATCAGCGCCTATCCGCCAATGATGAAAGTGGACGAATTAGTTGATGCGGCGCTGGTCGGTTTTGATCGCCGCGAGCTGGTGACCATCCCACCACTGCAAAACGCTGCACGTTGGGATGCACTCGATGGCGCACGCCAAACGCTGCTGGGTGATATCGATCAAGCGCATGCCGCCGAGCGATATAAATCTGCCTCTTAACCAATACCCAATACCGATAAATTACCCGGATGAAAACCATGAACACTGTGACCCCAACCAGCCCTGTCGCTCTCGTTACCGGCGCCTCGTCAGGCATCGGCGAAGCCACGGCCATCAAACTTTTGGCAGCGGGCTACAAGGTCTACGGCACCAGCAGACGCGGCGCCAAAGCGGGCCAATATCCATTCCCGATACTGGCTCTTGATGTAACTGATGATGCCTCCGTCGAAACGGCGGTCAAGCAGCTGCTGGAGCTGGAAGGGCGAATCGATGTATTGGTCAATAACGCGGGTTTCGGTGTTGCGCCTGCGGCGGCGGAGGAAAGCTCAATCGCGCAGGCCAAAGCGATTTTCGATACCAACTTTTTAGGCCTTGTGCGCATGACGCGGGCAGTCGCACCGCACATGCGCCGCCAACACAGCGGCCGGATCATTAACATTGGTTCCATCCTCGGTGTGGTTCCAGTGCCCTATGCCGCGCTTTACTGCGCAAGCAAACACGCGGTTGCAGGTTACTCGGAGGCGCTGGATCACGAATTGCGCAGCTATGGCATCCGGGTTTCCGTCATCGAACCGGCCTATACCAAAACGCAGTTCGAGGCGAACAATATCGCCCCAGATACAACACTCGGCGAATACCAGCAGATTCGAACCCATGTCACCAAAGTCGTAAACCAGGCAATGGCGAACGCAGACGAACCTTCGGTAACGGCTGACATTGTGTTGAAAGCTGTGCGTGCAGAGCGACCACAACGTCGATACACCGCTGGAAAAATTGCCGCCCAACTGCAGTTTTTGCGTCGCTTCGCGCCGGCGAATTTATTTGATGCCGCGATTCGCAAGAATCTGCAACTTGATGCCTAAACAGGAACAGAAAAATGAAAGCATTTGTGTTGAAGCGTTATGGCAAGTCACCCGAAATCGAGTTCGCCGACATTCCCCAACCTGCAATCAAGCCAGATGAAATACTGGTAGAAGTTCATGCGGTTGGCCTGAACCCGGTTGACAACATGATCGCCACAGGCGCGTTCAAACCCATTCTCCAGTTTCAATTGCCGGCCACTATGGGCAGCGATGTCGCCGGTATAGTTGTGAAGGTGGGCAGTCAGGTCACGCGCTTTAAAACGGGCGATGCGATTTTTGCCAGCACCTTTGATTTAGGTACAGGAACACTCGCCGAATTTGCCGTTGTCCCCGAACGCGCCGCCGCGCATAAACCGGAAAATCTGAATTTCATAGAAGCCGCCTCGATCCCGATGGTCGGGCTCACATCATGGCAAGCGCTTAAGGAGCGCGCGCGCATCAAACCGGGCCAAAAAGTCTTTATCCCCGCAGGCTCCGGTGGCATTGGCACCTTCGCGATTCAGCTCGCAAAATACCTCGGTGCAATAGTGGGAACGACGACGAGCACGGCTAATCTTGAATTGGTTAAGCGCCTCGGCGCCGATGAAGTGATTGATTACAAGCAACGGGAATTTGAGGAGGTGTTGCACGGCTACGATCTGGTGCTCGGTACTGTTCGAGGCGATGGAATCGAAAAATCGCTGCAGATTTTGAACCCAAACAGTAACGTCATTTCGCTGGTTGGGCCACCGGATGCGGCATTCGCGCGCGCCAGAGGCATGAACTTTTTAATGAAATTTATTTTCGGGTTGCTCAGCAGCAAAATAATTCGCCAAGCGAAAAAACGCGATGTCGATTATTCATTTTTGTTTGTACATCCCGACGGAAACCAACTCGCTGAAATTGGCAAACTGATTGAGGCCTGGCATATCCTCCCGGTGATCGACAAGGTATTCCCGTTTGCTCAAACCAAAGACGCATTGGCCTACCTCGAAGCGGGCAGGGTGAAGGGCAAGGTTGTGGTGCAGCTGAAGTAAATATTTTTAGTAGGTCGTTTTGTCCCACCTAAAAAGCAGGTCGCATTGCGCAAATCATGTCTTGCGCAATGCGATAACTTTTTTATACACCAATATCAACCAACCACTGTTCAACTGTGCGCGGATTAATGCCCAATAGTTGCTGCGCACTTATGGTTACATCGATCGCAGAATCCGTGGTTAGCGCTTTGGCTTCATAGCCTGCCACAACGTCGGCCGCTACCGCCTCGCCAAACAATATCGCCAAGCGCTCTCCAAATGCTTTTGGAGTCAAACTCGTATAGCTGACGTCTCGCCCAAAATGATTGGCGAAGGCTTGCGCCAGTTGATCACCGGTGACCGCCGGTAACTGGCCAATCTCCACGACGCCAGTGATCGCCACATTCACCAAAAGTGCGGCGGCGACATCAGCAACATCCAGATGCGAACACCAGGAAACCGGGTAATCTGCGCGAAGCGGGTACGGGAGGATGCCCTCGGTTTTCACTGCCTCAATCACTATCGGCAACAGCAGGTTTTCGAGATACAACCGCGGTGCAATGATCGCGCTAGAGATGCCTGTTGCTTCAACTCCACGGATCAGCTCGGCTAGCGCGCTTTTATCCTCTGCATCCCCCAATGCCCATCCGCTAGTAGAAATTACCACCCGTTTTGGGCGCGCAAGCCCAACTGCCTCTGCGATATTCTGTGCATATTGCAGGCGCAGGTTTTCAGGCCCTAATGGCAGATGGATAAAAACGCCTTCTGCCCCCAAATAAGCTGCAACCAATGATTGAACCGACATGAGATCAACCGCTACAGCTGAACCTGTACCGAGATTTTGTGGATTTCTAATAGCAGCCGCTACCGGTTTACCTTCAGCCGCGAGTTTTCTAAACAAGGGCGATCCTTGGGCGCCGGTTGCCCCGTGAACTACATATGTCATAAATACCCCTTAATAGTTAATTAAACAGAGTATTAATGGTGCTATTCTAAGATCGGTTACGTCAAATGCACTATTAGAGAATTTTTGCCATGAATGAAAATAAAGTTCCCTGCTGTGGAGTCGCCCGGTTTTTAGTCCTCCTTGATGGGCCGTGGGCGACCTTAATCGTGCGGCAATTGCTCCTTGGCCCCCAGCGCTTCACACAACTACGGGATGCCCTGCCGGGTATAAGTGCGCACACACTGACGCACCGGTTGAAACGATTTGAGGCGCACGGATTGGTCACTCGCACAGCCTATGCAGAAACTCCGCCGCGCGTGGTTTACGAACTCACGCCGCTGGGAGCGGGCTTACGCGATGTGCTGGAGTCAATGAAAACCTGGGGCGACGCAGTGCCCGATGAAACGCTTGTGGGGAATGTAAAATATAACGAGGCGAGCCTTGCCGATCTCAGCGTTCCGCTGTCGGTGTCGAAGTCTCCTGCCTGAACAGTCGCCGATAAACCGACGGCGAGGTATGAAAAGCGCTTTTAAAATGCTTGCGGAGCGACAGAGCCGTGCCGAAACCGGTTGTCTGCGCAATGGACTCTATTGATAGGTCACCACTTTCCAGTATTCGCTGTGCGTGAGACAAGCGCTGGTTTAACAGCCATTGTTTGAACGACGCGCCGGTAAGCTGGCGAAAATGGCGCGTAAAGTTGCGGCGACTCATCGCCGCTCGCTCGGCTAACGAATCGACGCTATGCGGTTCATCCAGGTGATGCCCCACCCACTCCAGAATTTGTGACAAGCGATTGTCACTGCCGGATATGGGCAATGGCCGCTCGATAAATTGCGCTTGCCCACCGTCCCTATGGGGTGCAATCAACAGCTTTCTGGCAACTTTATTGGCGGCCTCGGCGCCCACAATTTGGCGCAAAACATGAAGGCAGCAATCAAGCCCTGCCGCTACACCACCGGAGGTAATGATATCGCCTTCATCAACATACAAGACTTCCGGATTGACCCGAATAGCGGGATAGCGGCTAGCCAATTCGCCAGTCGCCAGCCAATGTGTCGTCGCCCCTTTCCCATTTAGCAGCCCCGCCTCCGCAAGCGGAAATGCTCCCAAGCATAAGCCCACTATTCGCGCGCGGCGTGCATGCGCTGAACGCAAAGCATCAAGCAGCGCCGTTGGCGCGCGACGATAGTCTTCATACCAACTGGGCATGATCACTATATCGGCCTGATTCACGGCCGATAAATTATTTTCAATGGCGATCGAAAAGCCACTGGAGGTACGCAACAGGCCTTCATTCTCCGCACAAACTGTGACTTTGAACCTAACCTCGGCGGCAGGATCTGCCTCAAACACAATGCTCGGCACCGATAAATGGAATGGTGTTATGCCGTCAAAGGCGATGACTGCCACGCTAACAAACCGTAAATGGGGAGATTCTTTTTTCATGGCCCGATTGTATCGAATAATGTCTTTCAGGCCACTATTTTCTACTCCATAAGCTGACGACAATGAACACACCAAAACAGCCTCATCATCAAACAATCCCAGGAGAACACTATGTCTGTAAGCCCTCGCCGCGCCTTAATTGTCATTGATGTGCAAAATGAATATTTCACCGGCAATTTGCCGATTGAATACCCGCCGGTGGAAACATCACTGCCCAATATCGTGTTAGCAATTGCAACGGCTCGTGCAAACAAAACACCTGTCATCCTTGTGCAACATGACGCGCCAGAAGAATCCCCCATATTTGCTAAAGGGTCTCATGGCTGGCAATTGCATCCGGCGATCAACGAAATGACAGCAGACCACCGCATCAACAAAATCATGGCTGACGTTTTCGCGGAGACGGATCTCAAACAATGGTTGTCGGCTAACAACATTGATACCTTGACAATCACCGGTTATATGACGCACAACTGCAATGCATCCACTATTTATCACGCGGCTCATGAAGGCTACAAAGTGGAGTATTTGTCAGACGCCACCGGCGCCTTGCCCTATGAAAATGCTGGCGGTAAAGCAAGTGCAGAAGAAATACACCGGGTGTTTAGTACAGTATTTCATTCTACTTTCGCTGCAGTTGTCACCACACAAGAGTGGGTAGACGCTGTGAACAATAATTCTGTGTTAGAACCTGAAAACGTGTACGTCTCGAATCTACGAGCCAGATCGGCCAGAGAGAATTCATAACCGAGGAAGTTGGGAGGAGCAATAGAGTGCTGATTTAGGCATGGACGCTCAGTTAACACTACTCACTCGGCGTTTATAACGCAGCAAGATATTTGCTGATCGCCTCAATCGCCGCACTCACCTTGGGTGGTTGAAGGGTACGCTTCAAGGTAACGGCGTAAATCCCCGCGCCCGGCAGCGCCCAATCAGGTAATAACA
>DATIDX010000056.1:0-3909 GCA_035456025.1 Cellvibrio sp.
GTTGCAGAGGGCGTTAGTAATTCTTCACGATCATCAACTGGTGTCAGCTCCACGCCAATCTCCTCTGCGCTGGCCACATCTAGCAACACCATATCCAGCAAACCCCGTTCATCCTTGCGATCTTCCTCATTACCCGCTTCTTCACGCGCGGTGAGTTCGTCCACTAGCCTGAACGATGGCTACACCTTTTGTGCAAATGAAAATGAAACCTGCCGCTTTACCAGCACCCGCGAAGTGCGCTACGGAGCACAGGGCAAGTATTCTTACTCCACCGCCACCGAAAGCATTAGATGCAGCGCTGAAAATTTTAGCGACCCGCTCCCTGGTGTAGCCAAAGCCTGTTACTACGCGAACGAAACAACTACGACCAGCGAATTAATTCTTCAGGAAAATGTGGGTGGTTTTTGCTCGGTTGATGGCTCAATTGACCGCAATAACACCGGCTTTACAGGAATTGGTTTCGCCAATGCAGATAACACCGCGAGCGCAGGTATCACTTACAGCATCAACGCCGATTACGCTGGCAGTGTGTTGCTCGATATACGATTTGCAACAACGAGTAATCGCCCGGCGAATATTGAAATAAATGGCGCAGTTGTTGGTGCAATCAATTTTGTTTCGACCGGTGCATGGACCAGTTGGACCAATGAAAATATTACCGTTCGACTACAAGCGGGCATTAATACACTGCGCTTGGTGCCGCGCACGGACGCAGGACTACCGAATGTCGATTCATTAACAATCGTCGGCAATGGTTTGAACCCTGCCGCATGTAAAACTACTCCCGATACATGCAGCACTACGAGCGGTACAAATGCATTAGCGTCTTGCAAAGGTGATCCAGCGACTTGCCTATTGGGCGGCGGTGTGGGCAATTATCGTGTGAGCATGAAATTCAATAATACTTACAAGGGTGAAGTGGAAGTTTTTGCTGAATCGCGCCGGAAAATGTTTTCATCACCGACTCAACCCGCTGCATCAGCACGCTGTGTAGATTTCCTGGTAAATGTACGCGATCCGGAAGGAGAGCCGTACAAAACAGATCGTGGCACAGCGGGCCTGAATTTACGTATCAGTAAAGGTTCAAGCGCACTGGCTGCATTAACCTTCACACCGGTGACCAATCCACGCACACTTTTCATCGCCGGTGATTCAACCGTCGCTGATCAAACGCCGCAATTAAATTTAGCAGCGGGTTCACGCTTCACCGGTTGGGGCCAACTTATTCCAGCCTATTTTGGCGATGGGATTGCGATTTCAAATTACGCCGATTCCGGTGAAAGTACAGCGGCATTTCGCACTGATGGCGGTGGCTTGTGGGCGCCGATAAACGCCCGCTTAAAATCCGGCGACTGGGTGATGATTCAATTGGGGCATAACGATAAAACCACGAGCGCCTCACTCTATCGTTCGCGCATTACCAATATGGTAACGGCCATTCGTGCAAAAGGCGCGAACCCAATTCTGGTTACGCCAATGATCCGCAACACCGGGGGCCTTTTATCTTCGCAACACATTTGGGGCGATCTGAACATTCGTAACGAATTGATGGGTATAGCCACTGCACAAAAAGTTCCGCTAATTGATTTGATGAAAATGTCCAGTGAATGGGCCGCAGGTATCGGGCGCAATCCAGCGCAGGCATATTTTGTCGATGATGACCGAACCCACTCTAACGAAATCGGTGCAGAGTTGTTTGCGCAGATGATCGTGAATGACATTCGTCAACAAAATATTGGTATCGCCAATTACTTACGCAAGCCCTGATACAAGACCGCTAATAAGAGGAAAAACTATGATTCGCCTATTCAATAAAAATCGGCTATTCAATAAAGCTAGAATGGTAAAACTGACTCACACAATGGGACTCATAACGGCATCATTAATCTCGGCAAATGCGTTCGCGATTACCTGTAGCTATACCGTGAGCAGTGATTGGGGAAGTGGCTTCACGTCTAACATTACCGTTACCAATGACAGCGCTATGGCCATCACTGGCTGGCAAGTTCAGTGGCGACAAAATGGGGGCTCTACCGTTACTTCATCCTGGAATGCCAATGTAACCGGCAGTAATCCTTACACCGCTCGCCATGTAGATTGGAATGGCGCAATTGCGCCGGGCGCATCGCAAAGCTTTGGAGTGCAAGGCAATGGCGAGGATTCGACTGCCGCTATAGTGAGTTGTAGAGCAGCAGGTGCAAATACCTCTTCCGTATCAAGCAGAGCTTCTAGCAATACCACCTCCAGCAAGGCGGCATCAAGCCGCGCTGTTTCCAGCATGAGTATTTCATCCTCAATTAAATCCAGTTCGTCCGCACCTTCAACTGATTCGACTTTTACACTAGAAGAAAATGTCACCGGATTTTGTGGTGTAGAAGGTAGTATCGATACCAATCACACGGGATATCGCGGTGCCGGATTTGCAAATGCCGATAACGAAAATGGTAAAGGAATTGATTACGCGGTTAACGTCCCAGCAAGCGGCAGTTACCAAATTAAATTCCGCTATGCGAATGGGGCTACTGCACGCGTTGCGAACCTATCAGTAAATGGCGTTAATGGAGGAAATCTCAGTTTTGCGGCGGGAGCATGGACCAGTTGGGTGGAAACATCTTCGATAACCGTCTCATTAAAACAAGGCAATAATTTACTGCGCGTGCAAGCAACCGATAGCAACGGACTGGCGAATATTGATAGCCTGAGTATCAGTGGCAATCGCCCGACTGCCGGACAATGCGCAAGCAATAATAGTGCAATTACATTATGGATTGCCGGTGATTCTACCGTGGCTAATGGTGGCCCTTCCTGCGCCTTTGGATGGGGACGTGATTTTGCAAGCAACTTTAACAGCAATGTCAGTGTGCAAAATCTGGCTGTTGGTGGCCGCAGTGTGCGCACCTGGCTCTACGATGTGCAATCCACAATGGGCAGTGACGGCGAATGCGCATTAACCACCGACGCCAGTGGTAAACCGGTAATACAAAGCCGTTGGCAAACAACACTCTCCGGCATGAAACGCGGTGATTATTTATTTATCCAATTTGGAATTAATGACGGCTCCACAACCTGCCCTCGCCGCGTTGGTTCCACTGCGTTTATGCAGGAATATCGCATGATGGCTGAAGCTGCACGTGCACGCGGAGCAACTCCTATCTTCATCACTCCAGTATCAGCGATTCGCTGTTCCGGCAACACGGCGGTTGCATCGCGCGGATTTTTATCAGAGACCATTAACCTCGGGGCAAGCCTTGATGTACCCGTGATTGATCTGCACCAGCGCAGTATTCGTTTGTACAACCAGCGCGGGTTTTGTCCGATTCCCGGCGGTGCTGTGAACGCCAGTACCGGTGGTGCTGTTGGTCAATTCTTCTGTGAAGACCACACCCACTTTGATCTCGGCGGCGCGAAAGATATTGGCGGCCTGGTAGTACAAGGCATTCGCGATTTGAACCTTCCGTTGGCGCAACACCTTAAAACGAATTCATCCGAAACGGTGAACGTTTATCTCGCGGGCGATTCTATTGTGCAAAGTTATACGGATACAGCGAGCGCAAATGACCAAGCTGGCTGGGGCCAAATGTTGCAGCAGCAATATAAGTCAAACGTGATTATTCACAACCATGCAGCCGGTGGTCGCAGCGCACGCCGTTTTATCGATGAAGGACGACTCAACACAATTTGGGGAGAAGCAAAACGCGGCGATTATTTATTCGTACAATTCGGCACCAATGATGGACATAAAACCGCAACCTACACACTGAATGAACAAACGATTCCTTATTACCTGGAACCGAGTACTGATTTCAAACGTTATTTATCGCAATACATCAGTGGTGCGCGCGCACGCGGAATTAATCTCGCATTCGTCACACCGACACCGCGAAACTCGGCTTATTGTACCGGTGGAAA
>DATIDX010000057.1:0-9696 GCA_035456025.1 Cellvibrio sp.
CTCGCCTTTAGCTTGCAATACTTTTAAGCGCTGCAATACCGCATCGGCCTTTTGTTCTATATCGCCAAACTCGGCTGCGCAATTCGGCTGGGAAAGACATTCATTGTTTACTGCCGTCAATGCGGCCAATGCATCCCGCGCGAAATATTTCGGCAGGGCAATACTCACCGGTGCTACACCATCCAGAATTATCGTGCGCGCCTGCTGTGGATAAAGGCGTGCATATTCCAACGCAACGCGAGTGCCGTAAGATCCGCCCCACACATTTATCTTCCCGTACCCCAATGCACTTCGCACGGCATCAAGATCTTGCGCTGCATATGGCGTGGTATAAAACGCAGAATTGTGCTGATATTTTTCAGCGCAGCTTTTTAACAAACCGAGATATTTCCCGGTTTGCTCAGCCTCTGGTAATTTTTGGTCATCCACACTCAATTGCTCACAGCGCAGTGGATTCGATTTACCTGTACCACGCTGATCGACAAATATTAAATCGCGATTTTTCCGCACATCCGAAAAAAAACCGTGTACTTGACTCGCCATCTCAATAGAAGAACCACCGGGACCGCCCTGAATTAAAAACAACGGATCGCCAGCAGGTGCGGGGCTAATCGCCGGCAATCGCAATATCGCCAATTGGATTTCAGCACTGGCGGGATCATCCGGATTTTCTTTTACCGACAACTCACCGCACTCTGCGCCATATACCAAGGGCGGCTTTCCGGTTTCAACAAACCCAGGACAGGGTTTTAATATGGATGCTGCAATTGCAGCATCATCAGGTTGTTTTGTGCATGCTGATAATAATATCAACAGCGATAAACACAGGATGCCATAAACAGGCTTGGTCATTTTCATCCATTAATTCCTTATAGCTACCACTACATATTTATTTATCTGAAAGCAGTTCGCGCAAACTGGCGAGCAATACTTTGTCGGAAATTTCCAATTGCCGCGCCGCGAGCACCAGTTGCTCCAACTGCGGGTGCAGGTGATGCAGCCGCTCCTGTTCAGAATTTTTTTGTTTATCCTGCGGTGCAATTTGCATCGGTTTACCGCGCTGCCGCATGAGCAAGCCTTCAACCTCCAGCAAACTATAGGCTTTGGAAATCGTCATGGGATTTACCGCATGCTCAAACGCCAGCTCACGCACCGAGGGCAACTCATCGCCTTCTTTTAACTGGCCGCCGGCAACCATACGCCGGACTTGTTCGGCGAGCTGGCGATAAATGGGAATACCGGATTGGGGATTTAAACTAAACATGGGCGCCCCGCTTTACCAGCGCGCATTTGCCCCAGACTTGATACACGCGCATTCGCCAATACCCTGCAATCAGGAGCAGGCACGTCTGCACCAGTAGCCATAACACATTCAAACTCAACACTTGATTGGCCACCAACCCAAACGAAAATACCGCAATAAAAATCAACGCCATCACCGTGATGGAGATAAAGGTGCTCAGCCAAACTTTATCGGCTTCAGTGCGACAATAAATAAACAGCGACGCATAAAACAATATCGCTTGTAAAAACCACAGACAGACTAATAAGGCGCATGCATGCAACCAGAATTCTACGTGTGCGAGCAGAGCCGGTTGCAACAGCGCAAGCAACACCAACACCACCGCACTGCCAGCAATGCCCTTTAACCACAACAATCGCGCACTGCGCAGCTCAAGATGGCGCAGTAACGCGATACGATCACCGGAAAAATTGAGCCAGAGCCGACCGAGATTGGAATAAAATTGCACTGCCACACGCCCACTGGCGTCCAGCATATAACCCGCGAATATCACCGCAACACCATAATCCACTAGTGCTTTTTGCAGCCACTCATCGCTCATCTTTATTGCGGCACCAGTAATCGCCGCAAATAATAGCGATAAAAACCACAGCCAAAAATAACGCCAGGGATTGTCTGCCCGGCCCGCTAACACACTGCCCTGCAGGCTGCGTGCAGACCAATGCAATAGATTAAAAAAAGCCAGATAGCGCTGATAAAATAATTGCCAATAAGGGGCTCCATCCACCAGCGACAACACCGGATTGTGATACGAATGTGAAGGTAATAATTTATTCCAGAAAATAATCAGCACCGGCACACCAACAGCCGCCACAACCAGTAGCAGCGCCGTGTGCTGCATCGCTAGCGCGCGCCACACATCAAATTTCAGCGCTAGAAAAAGCCAGCAGATCGGTAACATAATTGGCCAGAGGCGTGCGACTAACAACAGCAAGCTATTTGCAAAAAAACTGATTACCAACGCGCCGGCAAAACCCAACACTGAAACTCGCAGCAGCAACCATTCACCCAGCCACAAGAGCAGCGCGACGACTATCACCGCGACAAAAAACTGCTGCAAGACTTTTTGTTTTATACCCGGCAAAAAACGCAACTGGGGGTTATTGGCGAGCGCGCATATTTGTCCATGGAAAACCAGAAAACCAAATATTGACCAGGAAAAAATTGCGCAGGCCAGCAAAAAACTAAACTCGTAGGCATTTAACAAAATTGCTATCGGGACTAGCGCCAGGCAGCAGAGGCTGAGCATAAATAATATCCGATGCACCGGTGTGGGCATCAATAGCAGCTTGAAAATTTGTCGATGTTGCGCGAGAAATATGTTGGCGATATTCATCTCATACCGCCCTCGCGAAACTAATTCTGCCAAATCTTAGTTGCACAGACCTGTGCAGCATCCCGATAAGTATTACCTGCGACAACCATACCCAGACAAGCGAGATGCCCTGCCAATTGAATGGCAATGGAAACAGCAATCCGGTCGCAACAAACAACGTAATCAACAGCAGCACCGCAATACCGCCGCCCCAATTACACCACAGCAGACTGCCGCGACTGCGCAGATAGACCCACCAGGCCACATAAAAACTTACTGCGTTTACAAGCAGCAGGCTTACTGCACTATAAAGCCAAATCTCGGCGCCGCGCCAATGCCCCCAAATCAGTTCTGTAGCTATACCCAGAACAACACACACCAGGGAAAAAAGACCCATTTCGCGCGCGTAAAGCCTGCGCGCAAAACTCAGTAAATGTTGACGGGAACCGGGACTATAAAGCCACACATGGCGTAGGTTGCGGGCGAATTGTCCCGCTACGCCTTGCGCAACGGTTGCGACAAAAAACATCACCATCAATATCAATGCAGAATGAATAAAAATGGCAAATTGTTCTCGCCCCATCACCACCAATGCAGGAATCGGCGCAACTAAAAAAACAATGCCTCCAATTATCCATGGCTGAGTGCGCGAGCGCCAACCATCCGCTGCCCCAAAAAAACGCGAGCCCAACCAGGAATCAGCTTTACCGGATTGAAAGAGAGAGCCGGCGTTGCGCGCAGCGGCGGCTTGCTGTGAATTATTAATCACCGTAACCAGTGCATTCGACTGATATTTTTTGGGTCGCCAATGCAGCCACCAGTACGAAAATATAATCCAACTCACAAGCCAGCCCAGCAACAGCAGCAATGGGTTTTGCGCTAAAAGCCCAATTCCTACCTTCACCCAAATTCCACTCAACGCAAAAATAAAACCTTGCGTATTAGGCCAACGACTGCAAATAAAAACACTCGATTGAAGCAACAGGGAAACTATTAGAGAAATGACCAATATTAAAGACAGCCCCTCGCTCGGCTCCTCTTTAAACGTGATCGACCAATAGAACACCCAGCTACCCACAGCAGCTAACACAAACATGAAGCTGAGTAGCCAACGGCGGTTGTCGCCGAGCAAACACACCGGACGACTACTGGCGAGAGCCATGACTTGATTGGGAACCAACAGCAGCAAAAGAAATATATTTAGCGCGGTAATTGTTACTGCTATTGCCAGCAGCAAATCCCACTCTGTTGCTCCCTGCATCATTACCGCCAAAACCCAAAGGATGACGATAATTCCAAAAGTCCAACGCAGCACATTCAACGGCAGCAAGAGTTTAAAAAAAAGAGCTGCATACTGCTGAAAATTACCAAGGGAAGAATTATTCATTATCCGGCCCTCGCAAAATTCACGCGCGCAAAGCCTGACCGCACAGGCTTATAAAGCAGCGCCAGCAATATAATTTCAGGAATCAGAATCCACAAAGGAGAAACAAGCTGCCAACTCGCAGGCCATTTAATTAAAAAGCCGGTGGCTATAGACATTAAAAACCACCAAAATAACAACGCCAGGCACGCCAGATTTGCCCATAACAAACTCGCTTGAGTCCGCTCGTACATCCACCAATAAAGATGGAACGCAAGCAACTGCAACAAGAACAAACTGGACAAAAAATAGCACCAGGCTTCAAGGCTCTGCCAGCCGTCCCAGAATAAACACACACTGATTGCTACCAGGACAAGCAATAGCGTTAGTGGCAACACATTTAGCCAAAAATGTTTTTGTAGCAGCGAAAATAATTCATTCCGGGCTCCCGGACTGCAAAGCCAAATGCGACGCAAATTTAACCCATAGTTAACCAATAGCACCTGCGCCACAATTCCGCAGCCAGTCAAAACACCTAAAAAGGCGAAATTCCTAAGCCATTCCCCACCCATAAGAAAATAACCAGGCAAAAACGATACAGGGACATAAACGAGCTGCGGCAAAATACGCTTGCTGCGCGCGAACCAACCATCGGGCATGCCAATAAGCCGTGACCCCAACCAGGTCGCAGCTGAGGCTCTGTAGAACCATGAATTAGCGTGCTGCTCTCCCAGCATTTTTTGTTGCGCGAGCATTCCAACAAAAAGCGGGTTCACTTTATATTTTTCAGGCTTCCACATTAGCCACCACCTGGCAAACAGAACCCAAGTCATCAGTATGCAAAGCGCTATGCAGAGCGGATTATAAATTTCCAGCCAGAGAACAACATCGTCTAGCATCAGATAACAGCTATAAAGAAAATAGTGCACTACTGGCCAACGAATAGATATGTACACACTGGCCTGAAATATAAGCGATGTTGTAAGCCACACGGCCAAAAACATGAACGGTGAGTAGTGACTAAACTGTGAAAAATCCCATAACCAGCAAATACCCAACGACAAAAGCAAACTAAATAGCAAGTAAACAACCAACAAAATCTCGCGTGGACCCGAGAGAAAAGAGGCTGTTCGACTCGATGCAAAGGCCACCATCTGCGAAGGTATAGCTACCATACTAATCATCAAAAGAAGAAAGCCTGCCACACCGGCAACAATCCCGACCAGCTCCCGCGGTAAGAGTTTTGTTAACAAAAATGCAATCAAAAAAGCAGCAGCCGTTATTACCGCAAGCCAGCGAATAACGAGAGATGGAAATAATAGCTTGAGAGTTGCAACGCCCTTGTTGCTGTATGAGCTTCCGTCACTCATTGATTCAGCTCCAGAAAAATATCCTCCAGGCCGAGAAACTCCACATGGACCTGCGCTGCAAATTCCTGCGCAAGTTGCTGTTCCATCTCTGGCAACCAACGTTCAAAAGTGAGCTGGGTTTGGTTGCCATTATTTTTTTGTTTGATGAGATGTGGCCAATTTATTTTTTGAGTGAATGGCTGATTGGCGACCAGCGTGACGCGTGCAAAGGATTCCTTGAGTTCATCCAAACCACCCTGATAGGCAAGCACACCTTCACGCAGCATCCACACCTGATTGGCGACGCGCTCTACATCGCTCACAATATGGGTCGAAAAAATCACCGCGCGATTTTCATCAGCGGCAATTTCTACCAGCTGCTGCAAAAATTGGCGACGGGCGATTGGATCAAGGCTGGCGACAGGTTCGTCAAGAATTAATAATTCCGGTTCGTGCGCCAATGCGAGCAAGATGGATAACTTTTGGCGCTGGCCGACAGACATCTTGCCGATGCTGATATCCAGTGGAATTAGCCACTCTGCAATCAAGCGATCAACCAACGCTTGATTCCAGCTGGTGCGAAAGGCTTTAAACAATTCCAGATGGTCGCGACCATTTAAGCCTGCGAGTAATTCATCTTGTTGTGGAACAAAACCCAAACGCTGCTTTATTTCACCATCAATCGCGGTTGCTTTAACATCCCACAATGTAGCTTCACCGGCTGAGGGAAAACCAAACCCTAAAATGGTTTCCAGCAGCGTCGTTTTACCCGCGCCGTTTTTACCGAGCAGCGCAATTACCTGACCGGGAAGCACTTGGGTATTAATTCCTTTTAGGATGGTAATACCACCCAATTGGCGCTGCAGATTTGTTAAGGATACGGGCACTGACATAAGAACTCCTTGTAGAAATTATTTTATTAATTGATAGGGTTTAACTTGGTAGCCACGCTGCGTTAATTGCGCGAGCAAACCGTCATTACTGGACAAGTGCAAACTGCCCACTAATACCAATTCCACATCCGGCGAACTAAACATAGATTCGATTTTTGGCAGCCAGGCTCGGTTGCGTGCAATGAGCAATTGTTGGTAAATCTCCGGGGTTTCCTTGCGCATATCAGCGGCCATTTCTTTATCCAGCTTTTCCAGATCGCCCGCGCGCCAGTAATCCAGGACTTTCGCTAAAGCGCCATCCATTCTGCGCAGATCGCGCAGGGTGCTTTTGATAACGGTATTTGCATCCAAATCGGCGAGCGATTTCAGCTGCACTAACACCTCATCGGTTGTTTCCAACTCCTGGGTAGCTTTGCCGCTGAGAATGGCCTTTTGATAAAAATAGGAATCCACTCCCTGCCCCACACCGAAACCTTTGCGCTGCATTTCCGCCATCGACAAACTCAGGCTAACAAACATGGCTTTGAACATGCTCATTTGCCCGAGCGGGAATTGGCGCTCGTCGGCAAATTTTTGTAATTCCTGCCAGAGCTTCGGCTGTAAATCCTGGGACAAATTTTTGCCGCCGCTGTACATAAACGCCTGCGCCATTTGCTGACCAAATTCCGGCGAGCTGGCTTTTTTCATATCGGTTTCAAGCACCAGAATTTTTGCGTTTTCGTAAGCCTGCTCAAATTCCGGTGGCAATGGATAATCGCTATTGCGCAGCACGTGGATGGTGCCGCCGAGATAAATTTTCTGGTCGCCTTTGGTGATTTCATACAGGCTGGTCTCTGCGCTGGCGCAAACACTCAACAGCACCAGCAAACCGGCAATCAATTTACAGCAGGATTTCATCACTCGCTCCTTGGTCGGGGGAATAGGTGTATCACATAGAAACTCAATGTGTATTACTACACTAATACACAAGCTAAAAACTGGCAAGCAGAAGTTGGCGCGTGGCAGATATTTTTACCAAACAAAAACGCCCGCATTTTTTGATGCGGGCGTTTTTTAGTGGAACTCGGCAGCGAATTAACAGGAGTGACCGCCAGTGCTGGAAAAGTAATTTGACCGGTAGTGCGGTTTGGCGAGCAACACTTGCGCGGTACCGATGCTGCGCTCCATAAATCCGCCTTCGCAATAGCTGAGATAAAACTCCCACAAGCGAATAAAGCGGTCGTCAAAACCCAGCGCGCGCACCTGCTCCAGTTGGCTCATAAATGCCTCGCGCCAATGCTTGAGTGTGCGCGCGTATTGATCGCCTATTTCTTCAATACCCACAATCGCCATATCCGTCTTGCGCATTACCTTGTCGGCGATCACCCCTATGCATGGCAGGCAGCCGCCGGGAAATATATAGCGCTGAATAAAATCCACCGACCGCAGCGCGTTGTGATACCGCTGGTCGCTGATGGTGATGGCTTGCAACAGCATCAGGCCATCATCTTTTAGCAGGGAAGCACAGGTGGAAAAATATTGGTCGTAATGCTGGTGCCCGACCGCTTCAATCATTTCAATGGACACGAGTTTGGAAAACTGGCCGTTCAGCTCGCGATAGTCATCAAACAGTACCGCGACTCTGTCTTCCATGCCGGCATCGCGTACTCGCGCTTTGGCGTACTCGTATTGCTCACGCGATATGGTCGTAGTAGTGACTTTGCAACCGTAATGGCGCGCCGCGTAGAGCGCCATACCACCCCAGCCGGTGCCGATTTCCAACAAATGGTCCTGTGCGTTGAGCTGCAGCTTTTCACATACCCGCTGCAGCTTGTATTGGGCGGCTTGCGCCAAGGTCGCATCCGGTGTGGGGTAGATAGCGGCGGAGTACATCAACTCCTGGTCGAGGAACAGCCGGAAAAAATCATTGCCGAGATCATAGTGCGCCGAAATATTGTTGCGCGAACCGGTTTTACTATTGCGATTCAGCCGGTGGAATACCCGCAACAACCATTTTCCCAGGCGCGATTGGTTTGCGTCCAACTTGTCCAGCACCGATATGTTGCGCGCAAATATGCGCACGACTGAGGTGAGGTTGTTCGTCTCCCAATGGCTGCTCACATAGGCTTCGCCCGCCCCGATTGAGCCGCCAAAGACCAGATCGGAATACAGCTGCGGGTCGAGCACGCGAATATCCGCCACTATGTCGCTTGCATCGGCGGCCTGCCCAAACATCATGACCCGGTCGCCTTCATGCAACCGCAGGCAGCCGTATTGCAGCTTTTCCAACAGCCCCAGCATGAGCCGGCGCGCGACTGCCTGGCGGCGGCTAAATAGCCTGGATTTATGCCCCGGCAAGAGGGCGATGCTGATAGTTTTCACGATATTTCTCCCGCGCGGTTGAGCTGGGCTACTTCCGCTGTTGTTGTTGGTGAACCTGTTAGTGAAGCTGTTGGCAGGGGCGCGGGCGCAGCGGAGTGGCCGTAAACCGGTACCCCTTTGAGCACTAGCTTGAGTGCCTGCCAATAAATCGATACCGGTACTTTGATGGCCAGCCACGGCTGGGCCCAGAGCAGCTTCTGCAAGGCGCCGCCACTCCAGGGCGCGCGCGTCAATGTCAGAGTCGCATCCATATGGGCGATGGGTTCGGCCGCTTGCGGATTGGCCTGCAGGTTTTGCGCAGTTACCGGCGCCGCATGATTTTCCATGTGCACCACGAGATGCTCGCCGGGACTGGTGCTTACCCAGTGGTAGCGCATTCCCAGAGGATTAAAGGGGGAGACATGGAATTGCTTGTCAAACGCAGTGTTCACTTTGCCGGTAAGCGGGTCGCACACCAGCGCATAGCAGTGGCGCTGGTTCCAGGGGGTGTTATTGACTTGCGCCAGAATTACCCGGGGATGCTGCGCCTGCGCATCGAACAAGTAATAGAAAGTTACCGGATTAAAGCAGATGCCCCAGATACGCAAATTGGTCAGCATGCGCACCGGGCCAGCCGGGCAATCGCCCAGCAATCGCGTTACCTCTTCCTGCACGGCTTGTTTGAGTGGCACAGCCGGATCGCCCAGAAAATCGGCGCGGCAAAAGCGCCCCAGGTTGCGGGCTTCCAGCGACCAACCCCGCACACCGGTAAATAGCGTCGGCAATTCGTCGAGGTCGATGTAGAACAAGGTTGATTGGTAGCTGAACTCGTGACGTTTGGGATGGAAACGTCTGTGTCGCAAGGTGCCGCGGTAAATTGCGCTGTGCATACTTATCCCCTACTCATCCATTCCCGCCACGCCCGGGCTGAGCAGCGCACTGCAATCTGCGCCTAACGCCTGGGCGACGCGGATGCCGGACACCAACCCGTCCTCGTGGAAGCCATTGCGCCAATAGGCACCGCAATAATGGGTGTGGTTGTGCCCACTGATGCGCGCCCAGTGCCCTTGCGCAGCGACTGACTCCTGCGTAAACACCGGATGAGCATAATTGTAGGTGCTGTAGAGCTTTTC
>DATIDX010000058.1:0-18124 GCA_035456025.1 Cellvibrio sp.
GAATTATGAATCACTCGGCTTAAATGGCCCTGTGGTAGGTGCGCCGGGATCGTCTGGCACTACCTTTACCCGTTTCCGCCCCAACTCTGCTGTCACTACCGGTATACCGGGCTTTGAAGGTGTGGGCGGTGGCAGCAACGATTTAAACGTACGCGATACTTTTGAATCGCGCATGCTTGACGAAAATTTAATTTCCCCAGTAAAAAATTACACCGGATTCTTACAGGGAAAATACGATTTGCAGGCGCTGGGCGAAGCAGAATTGTATGCAGAATTATTAGCGTCGCGTCGCGAATCAAACCAGACCGGCTATCGCCAACTGTCTATGGATTACCGGCGCGGCAGCCCATTAATTCCTGCTGAATTAGCCTTCGCCAATTTCGGCGCAGACCAAGGCACCAGCGATGGCGATCGTGTTGGTGTACGCTCTTTTGTCGGCTTCGGTAACGACGACAGCGAACAAAATGTGGATTATTTCAAACCCACTATCGGCATACGCGGCAATTTGGAATTTATTCCGGATTGGCGCTACGACTTTTACACCAGCTACGCAAAATCCGATGCAGAATATCTCAAACAATCTTTTCTCATTGATAAGCTAACCTACGCGAGCGACGCGGTAGCGGCTACCGCAAATGTCGATCCCGGCCTGGTAAAAAACGGTTTGACTTGCGAAATTAACTTAACCAATCCCGATGAAAAATGTATTGCATTCCCAGCCTTAACCGCCGGCGTTATTGGCGGTAATTTACCGCAGGATTTTAAAAATTATATATTCCGCGATATTGTGGGCACTACCGAATATGAAGAAACAATTTATAGCGCGATAGTTGACGGCCCCTTGTTTGCTGTCCCTGCTGGCGACGTGCAAGCCGTGTTCGGATTGGAATATCGCGAAGCGGAAATTGATGACCAACCGGATCAAAACAGTATCGACGGCAACTTGTATAACTTAAGCAGTGCGACACCAACAGTTGGTAAAGACGATGTCACTGAGGCCTATACAGAAATCAAAGTCCCCATCCTGACGGATATGCGTTTTGCCAAGGAGCTGACATTCAACGGTTCATTTCGCTACACAGAATATGATTCCTATGGCTCAGATGACACTTATAAAATTGGCCTGATTTATACACCGACCGAATGGCTTTCGCTGCGCGCGTCAAAGGGCACATCCTATCGCGCACCTGCGCTCTATGAACAATTCCAGGGGCCTACCAGCGGCTTTCGCTCGTCTGGGCTCGACCCTTGCAACGAGTACGGAGCAGAGGGCGTAAATCCCAACCGCGCCGCCAACTGCGCGATGGAGCTACCTGGTCAGCCCGAATTTTTAGCTACCAGTGGAGTAAAAGTATTTAGCTTGGGTGGTGCAGAAGAAGGGCTTTTTGCAGAAACCTCGGACAACACCACTTACGGAATTATTTTGCAGCCTCTCATTAGCGATAGCACCACGCTGAACATCAGCGTGGATTATTTTGATATCCAGGTTAACAACGGCGTAAACAAAGCGGGTGAAGATGAAATCCTCGACCGCTGTTACGACTCAGTGGAGTTTGCCACCGATGGCGGCTTGTGCCGCTTGGTTTCGCGCGACCCGGTAACCAAACAACTCACGGTAAATGATGCTTACACCAACCTCGCCACTGAAGTGGTGCGCGGTGTGGATTTCACCACCAATTTCGCGCAAGAAATTGGCCCGGGCAGTTTGCTGGTTAACTTGAACATCACGCGCTACTACGAGCAGAGCGTGCAAATGTTTGAGGGTGATCCAGTCGAAGAACTCAACGGCAGTTTAGAAAGCCCCGAGTTTGGCGGTTCCGGCGAAATTGGTTATGAAATCGCAGATTGGAAATTCATCTACGGCATTGAATGGATAGACGGCATGGACGGTTACGATGAAGCCGATGAAGATCCGCTCACCAGTATTTCGGACTACACAGTGCCAAGCTACTTTGAGCATCGCATCTCGGCACGTTTCCAAGCCAATACCTGGAAGACCACCTTTGGCGTGCGTAACCTGACCAATGAAATACCGCCGGAAATTTCTGCCGGCTATTTTAACCGTGTGGGCAATGCGCCTTTGTATAGCGGTTACGATTATGTTGGGCGCGAGGTGTTTGTCAGCTTCCAGGTGAATTACTAGGCGGCAATCATAATTTTGGAGTTGCCAATAAAAAGGAGCGGAATTACCGCTCCTTTTTGTTACTTGATTGATCGGTTTATTAGAAAATCAGGTAAGGAAATAGTTTTCGTTTTTGTTCCGCCGTCAGATTTTCCACTCGCGCTTTGTTGATCTCAGGTATTTCTTCCACATTCGCAAAATATTCCAGCGCCTTTTCCAAACTGGCTTCACGAATAATATGCAAAATTGGATAAGGCGCGCGATTGGTCAGGTTTTCTGCATCGTCCGGTTCGGCATGGGCAAAACAATAGTGCGGATGAAAGCTTGCAAGTTGGTAGACCCCAATCCAACGATTGCGTTTAAGCAACTGGTTAGTCCAATTTAAAAATTGGTTGTAGTCAAAAAAATCTTGCAAGTGCTGCGGAACAATCACCAGGGTAGTTTCGATTACACTTGCTGGCGTTTGATCAAGCAACGCCATTTCGCGTTCAAGATCCTGAAGCAAAACCTCATCGTCAGTTGCAGCACTAACAACAAACCGCACCCGCTGCTCGCGGGTAGGTTTGCCGGAAAACGGGCACAGGTTTAAACCTATGACTACCTCATTCAACCAGCGGGCGACATCAGCAACCACCCTGTTATTAGCACCTGCCAGCGCATCATCACTTAGCTGGGTATCGGCATGTTGTTCGCTCATGCAATCAGGTTCCGAGGTTACGCTGCTGTAACAATTTGCCAATGCCTTCAATAAAATCCAGCACTAAATCATCGTCACAGACTTTGTAATGCTCATGACCGGCCTTGCGAAATAATGCAGCGAGATCAGACTTGGTCAACTCTATGGTGACCAGCTTGAGAGCATCACGCAGGTCCTGCTCGTGCAATACAAAAGCGATTCGCAATTTTTTCAGGACATCATTATTGGAAATTTTGGCGTGCTTCTCAATTACTTCTGCAACAGCATCGACTTTTTTACCACGCTTCTGGTCAATCAAATTATTCAGGAAAACAATCAGGATGTATTCCGGCATGGCTTCAAAACCGGGTTGGTAATCGGTTTTTAATAGATTGGCGACATCTTTGTCCGTCAGGTCAATGTCTGAAGGCGAAAATAAGGCTTGTATCTGTACTGTATCCAAGGCGAAAGATTGGGTAATTTTACGAAAAATATCATTGGTTCTCATGGGCTTGCTCTATGATGCAACTTGGGCTTTACGGCATTCTACCTCAAAACTCCCTCGCACGAGATCAAACCATGCACCCATTTACCGAAGTCAATCCGTTTGAGCCGGAACTTATCGCCGCACGCAAACGCACCAAGCAACTTTGCCAGCAGCTCAATATGCTGCGTGCCGACCAGACCAAAGCGCGCAAAGCGATTTACCAACAACTGTTTGGCCAGGTATCCAGCGCTTATATCGAGCCCAACTTTTTTTGCGATTACGGCAGCAATATTTTTCTCGGTGAAAAATTTTACGCCAACCACAATTGCATCATTCTGGATGTTGCCGAAGTACGCATCGGCGACCGGGTGATGTTTGCACCCAACGTACAAATCTACGCCACCACCCATCCACTCGACCCAGTTGAACGCGCGACCGGAAAAGAATTTTGCGCAGCAGTCACCATTGGCGATGATTGCTGGATTGGCGGCGGTGCAATTATTTTGGCGGGTGTGACGATTGGAAAGGGCTCAGTGATTGGGGCGGGAAGCGTAGTCACTAAAGATATCCCGGAAGGTGTAGTTGCAGCAGGGAATCCCTGCAAAGTGATAAAAACAATTGAGCCACAATCGCCCCAATAAAAAATAAGGTGACTGCCACCTAGTTGATTGCTGTCACCGTATTTGATAGTAGTTATCTTATAGATAGCAGCCTCGTTATTTGTTATCAGCTTGTTGCGATCCACTCATTGGACCTGAGCCCCCCTGGCGTCAGAATAAATGCGATAGGATCCGACGCGCCGTTCCGTTTAGCTATTTCGTCGATATCCATGGATTGGACCTAGTATTAGTTAGGGAATAATCAAAACACTATCGGCTTGTACTACCGTTTTCGCTTCTGAGCGCTCAATCATTTTTACCAATGCAGATTGAATAACTTCATCTTCGCGCGCATCTGCTTTACTGGTGAATTTTTCGGTTTGAGTTTCGGCGCCTTCCTCCAACACAAATTCAACCATTACCGTGTCGGCAACGTTAGCGGTTTTACCATAGTAAGTAATGGAGATTTTGGGGTAGCCTTGAAAACCCATTTTAGTTTTTTTTGCGATACGCTTTTTTGATTTATCTAAGTTCATAAGTTTCCGGCCAGGTTGGGAATAGCAGATGGGATAAGCTAGGTGGTTTCAACTCTGTCAAGAGAAGCTTCCAGACTTTGCATTACCCTTTTTTAATACGCACGACTTTCATCACTTCAAACGTGATACCCGCGACAACTTGCTGTTCAGGGTAGTAGGTAATATTCACTCTGGCACCTTTTAAACTTTGGTAATTTCCTTTGCGCTTGAATTTAAAAGGCGCATCACAACCCTCCACCATGAGCGTGTGCAAAATCCATTCACCCTGCTCCCGTTGAACATGTGATACCACTTTCAACAGTTCGGAGTGATTGAGATTGTTGTGTTTCTCGACCAGTTTTTTGGCGTCGGTTTGCATAATCACATTCATGAATTAACGTTTGGCAGGGATGAAATTCTGAGGTTCATTATTTAGACCAGCGGGCATCATCTGCGAGCTTACCCAGCTTGGCGACCATATCAGGTGCAGCGCGTAAACGAAAAAACGCACCAATCGCGTCAGCACGTTCCTCAAGCACATCGCAAGAAGCAAATATCTCACCGCGCAATTCTTGTGCTGACCAAGGTAAAAATATTTCTGCCTCAATCAAATCCTTTTGAAAAAATTGCACAATGGTTTGATGCAAATTTCTTATATCGGCCTCACGCTGCGCACTTAGCACAATACATCCGGGGTAACGTGCGTGCAGCTCTGCGGTGCGCTCTGCTTGTGCGGCGGCATCAACCAAATAATCAATTTTATTGAACACGCGAATGCGTGGCACAGTATCGGCACCAATCTCGGCCAACACCTTATCGGTCACCTCCAGTTGCGCCTCATAGTCGGGATCGCCGGCATCAATAACGTGCAACAAGAGTGATGCGTTCAGGGCTTCATCCAAGGTTGATTTGAACGAGGCCACCAAACCATGGGGTAAATTTTTAATAAACCCCACAGTGTCACTCACCAATACTTTCGGCACAGTTTCCGGGTGCAAGGTGCGCACCTTGGTATCGAGTGTGGCAAATAATTTATTGGCTACTAACACTTCTTTGCCGGTCAATGCGCGCATCAACGTCGATTTACCCGCATTGGTATAACCGACCAACGCCACTTGCGCGAGCGCCGCTTGTCCCTGACGTTGTGCGCGCTGGGTTTCGCGCCCCGCCTCCATCGCATCAATTTCTTTTTGCAGCTCGGCAATGCGGTCGCGCACTTTACGGCTGTCCATTTCGCTACGCGACTGACCCGAGCCACGCCCGCCGGTGCCGCTGCGCTGCCGTCCTGAAGGGCCTTGGCGCTTCGCCGCCTCACGCAAACGCGGCGCCATATAAGTCAGGCGCGCGATCTCAACTTGTATCCTTGCGGCATGAGAGCTGGCGTTACGATGGAAAATCTCGAGGATGACAACCGTGCGATCCATCACCTCACAGCCCACTTCGTTTTCAAGATTGAGCGCTTGGGACGGCGAGATTTCATGGTCAACAAGAATAAACTCCACCGCGTCATCTGCTTCTTGCTGCGTTTCTATGAATTGCTTTATTTCCTCTCGCTTCCCAACGCCGATATAGGCCGCCGGCTCGAACGATGCACGCTTCTGGGTAAATTGACCAACCACATCCAGACCCAAAGTTTTTGCCAACTCAGCCAATTCAACCAACGACGAGTTAAATTCAGTATCGCTAACACCGTCCAATTGCACGGCGACGATGAGCGCACGCGGAAGACGTGGTTGTTCGGGATTTAACATGGAGTAAAT
Organism: Cellvibrio sp.; assembly: GCA_035456025.1. Classification (GTDB taxonomy): domain Bacteria; phylum Pseudomonadota; class Gammaproteobacteria; order Pseudomonadales; family Cellvibrionaceae; genus Cellvibrio. The sequence continues at coordinate 6,160 of DATIDX010000058.1, forward strand.
TCTCTAGGGATGGGAGCGCGAACGCTTTCAAATAGCGTCGCGAGATGAAGTGTACACAATTATGGATGAGCCATTATGGATAAGCATAAGCGCCCTGGGTTCGAGTTTAATTCAAACGTAACCAACTACCGAGTCGAGCAGCTTAAGGTTTCGGCGCGTCATCACGATGCGATTGCATCGTCAGGCCGATCAAGCGGGCAACCACGCCCGCTAGATAGAGCAAGCCGACAAACATTTCAACACTTGCCACCGCGCGTGCATGCGGGGTAAGCGGTATCACATCGCCAATCCCGGTGCTCGACAGCAGCGCAAAGCTAAGATAGTTAAGCTCAGTCCAGGTACGCATGTCCTGAGGATTGACCGCAGCGCCGTAGGCACCCGGCTGAAGCAGCTGGATCAGCATGAACAAGTGGGTAAACCCCCAAGCCAGCAAAGTAAAGGTCGCGCCGGCGGCAAATAGTTCGTCAGTCGTAGCACGCAGGTCCTCCATCATGTAGGCGATTAGGCTGCCTGCGGCATAAAAATAGAAAATCGCTTCCAGCCCCGAACTCCAGGGCAACAATTGATTCGTCCCAAAAAAAGTTTGCAGTACTAACAACACAATGATGACTGTGGCCAGAGTCACGCTAATCCAGGTGAGCCCAGGAGTTCGCTTCACCATGCGCGTAGTGAGTGCCAAAACCGTCACACCAAAAACATTGAAGGCAATCAGCCCCGCCTGAGTCCCTTCAAGGAATGGATACAGCAACATTCCCATCAGTTGGACCAGCAACAGAATTGCCGACGGATGACGTTTGGTGAGATGCAGGATAGGAAGATTTGCCATTCGATAGCGCCATGTAAATTATGAAAGAAAACGAAATAATTGAATAACCAGTCCGGCTTACAAACTCTTACCTAGTAAGACACCCAAAAGCGGAAGTTGGAATAACCTATTGCATTAGGTGAGAAAGGCAATTTAGGTATCGAATATAGGAATTATCCACCATAGTCGCTTTTTAGAAATTTAGTTACTTGGCGGTAATGGTTTTTTACTTTCTTTAAGCCCTTTAATAGCCTGTTCCCATGTAAGCTTCAATAGTAGTGCATCCCCGGCTTCACTATGACTTGACACAACAAGTTTGGCTTTACCATATTTAGACATTAATATTTTGGCGGACTTTGGCCAAGCTTCTAAATTTGCGTCACCCAAATTTCCAAGACCGTTAGGCTTAACAAAGCAGCCACCGAATAAAATTTTATTTTCAGGTAGCCAAACCACTAGGTTATCTTGAGTATGGCCTGGGCCAGGATAAAAAACTTCAATCTTATTCTTAACTAGCCAATAACTAACTCCGCTAAATGAGTGTTTAGCTTGCACCTTGCCGTCTTTTTTAAGAAGTGCATTTGTTAATTCAGATGCATGCGTGGGAATAGATTGAGAATTAAGCCACTCTATTCCCCCAGTGCTGTCGCTATGAAAATGTGAGGAAACAGCGCCTTTGAATTTATAGCCGCGCTCCCCAAACCAATTAACTACCTTTTCAGTATCTGTAGCAGTAAAAGGAGTGTCAATTAGATAGGCATCATTGTTTACAATAACCACCAAGCCGTGTTTAGCAACAACACCCCAACCGTTAACTTCTTCGAACGATGTATGAACATAAACACCTTCTTCGAGCTTCTCGATTTTTAAATCAGGCAAAGCCGCACCTGCGGAAGCAATGCTACAAACGAAGCATACGCACAAAAAAAATAATTTCTTCATACAGCCACATACCACCCTAAACTGCCTTTCATTATTAAACTAAGTGAATGTTGTTATTAGCGCTTGAAAGAAACTCAGGCTCAATAAATTTGACATGCGCCGGGGCTAGCAACCTCATTCAGTTCGCCTACATGATTTACTGACTCATAGTGGCAAAATAAAAACCAAAGAAAAATGGCGACTTGTTAGTCGCCAATTTTTGATGCAAAGCAACCGTATGCGAGCTGCTTGCGAATTAATCCAAAATAATATGCGGCAAAAAGCGCGAGGTATCTTTAGTGATGAGTGATTCATCTTCACGGATACAAATTCCCGCTGCGCTATCGCCTACTATCCAGCTACCAAGCATCGCGTAGGTGTCGGCGTTGCGATATTCGTCGCGGTATTTTGGCAGTGCATGCAGCGCTTGACGCACGTAGCGGCCATCGGCATAAGGGCCGGCAGCGGAAATTTTTTCACCGCTGGCGGTGATCAAATCGACGTTGGCGCCTTCGCGTGAAAACAGCGGTTTGCGCACCCAGCCTGCCCCGAGCGGCTCGCTCGTTGCGGTTTCAAAAAATGCCGGCAATAAATTGGGATGATTCGGGTAACGTTGCCAGAGCAGCGGCAAAATGCCTTTGTTGGACAACAGCATTTTCCACGCGGGTTCGATCATTTGGGTATTAGCGGCGGTAATCGTACGCGCAAAATCTTCCTGCACCATAAATTCCCAAGGGTATAACTTGAACAGGCCTTTGATCGGTTGGTTATCCAGATCAACAAACTGTTCATTCAGCTCACCAATATCTTCCAATGCGATATAACGTACATCCACACCGGATTGCGCCGCCATATCCATTAAATAATTTACCGTGCCGCGATCTTCGATATTGTCGCGCACGCTGGTGAAATAAAACGGCTGCGGCAAGGCTAATTGCGCGAAGGCTTGTTCGATTTTATCGTGCAGCGAATTAAATTGGTCGGCATGCGCGGGCAACACGCCGGCTTTGATTTGATCTTCCAACCAGACCCATTGGAAAAATCCGGTTTCAAATAAAGATGTGGGCGTGTCGTAATTTAATTCGAGTAATTTGGCGGGGCCGGTGCCGTCGTAAACCAGATCAAAACGGCCGTACAAATGCGGCTCACCTTTATTCCAGGAGTTCCAGATATAACTCCAGAAATCGCGCGGGATATTCAGCAGCGTAAGCATTTCTTCGCTGCGGGTAATATCGCCGACCATATCCATGGTCATCTGGTGCAGTTCTTCAGTCGGCGCTTCCAGGTCATCTTCAATTTGTTGCAAACTGAATTGATAGTAAGCGGTTTCATCCCAATAGGGTTCACCGTCAAAGGTGTGAAAATTAAAACCGACTTCTTCGGCGTAAGCGCGCCAGTTAGCGCGCTCGGCAACACTGATACGTTTCATCCATTAACCACCAAAACTATTGCGCGCTGCAGCTTGCTGGCCGAACCCACCCCGATTAACCACCTGACCAACCTGCGGTTTGACTTGCGACGGTTTCAGTGAAATAGGACCAATACCTTTTGCAACGGGCGCGTTGGTCGCAGTGCGAAAAGTACCGCGATCATCGCGCGATTTATACAGCGGCTGGCTGGGGATATTGGAACCTGCGGCTGCACCGGCTGCTGCCGGCTGCTGGAAATTACCGGCAGCAGCACCACCGCGATTCATCATTTGTCCGGCGAGAAAGCCCATCATCATCGGCATAAACACACTGCCGCCCGATGCCGTCTGTTGCGGCGCCGTTTCGCATTGGCCTGCGCCGAAATCTGTTTCGCATTCTTCTTTGTTTAAATACTTCGGCGCAACTTGCGGATGCAAGGTTTGCGCAGCAGCGAAGTCCGCTTCGCACTGTGCGGCACTATTTAATGCAGCGGCACTGCATTCGCTTGGGTCAGTAAATACCATTGCCTGTTCGCGCTCTTCGCCACAACCGGCGAGCAATAAAGTTGCGACAGGAACCATCAATACCAATGCGGCCTTTTTACTGCGTTTCATCATTCAACTCCACAATCAGTGATCGATACAAAAATTAATAGGACATGCACGCAGCATTAATCAAACCCACTGCAATTGCGATGGCCGCCGCAAAAATACCAGTCGCCATTTCGCCGTTGGCAATACGCCCGGACAATTGACTCAGCGTCATGCGCAATACTGCAAACGTCAATATCTGTACAACCAGCGCAATTGCGCCCCAGACTGCGCAATCAAGCAGCGACTGCGAGTGGGTAATCGCGCTGGATAATGGCAGCGCAAAACCGATAATCGCACCGCCAAATGCCAGAGCCGCGGAAGAATTATTCGCGCGGATCAAGGCCAACTCTTCATGCGGAGTCATCCAGGTGTAAATGCGTACAAAAATGAGAACCAGGACAACCGCCAGGGCGAAGTAAGCCAGAAAAGCCGGAATGCCGTTTAGTGATGAAAGGGTGGTTGCAAGCATGGATAATCCCCGTTTAAAAATGTAAGAGTGCCAAAAAACTGCCGCGATTCTGACACAAAAGCCGACTTACCTCTATCTTGCTGGATTTGCGCCTTCAAGCCTAAAGTTTTAACAAATTTTGATGGCATTTCTGGCACAATCTTTCTCATCGCGGCATGGTCAAGGCTATCGATAGTTCAAGGAATAATTATGAAATCAGTTCCATCCCATTTTCTGCGCGCCAGCTTATTTATGGTTGCCGCGCAACTCATCGCTTGTAGCGACAATAGCACCAACCTCGCGCTCGGTACTTTGGAACGTGACCGTGTGGTGCTTAAGGCAACGGCTGCCGAAATCATCACGCAAGTACCAGTCGTCGAAGGCAGCGATGTCAAAGCCGGAGATTTGCTGTTACAACTCGATGATCGCCGCCAGAAAGTGGTGGTTGCCCAAGCCGAAGCTAGCCTCGCCAGCGCGCAAGCCAACCTCGCCAAACTGAAAAATGGCGCACGAACCGAAGACATAGCAGCAGCACGCTCGCAGGTAGTCGGAGCTGAAGCGCAACTGGTTGAAGCGCAAAAAATGTTTAAGCGCGCACAGGTGATGGTGAATAAGAAACTATCGAGTGATGCCGTATTGGATAGCGCCCGCGCTACCCGCGATTCAGCGCAGGCCAAACTGGATACTGCACGGGAAAACTTGTTATTGCTAACCAATGGCAGCCGCGAAGAGGACTTACAGCAAGCCGAGGCGCAGGTTGCACTCGCCCAGGCCGCGCTGGAACTGCAGCAATACAATTTGGGGGAGCTAAGCATCCGCGCGACCAGCAATGCGCGGCTCGATCACCTGCCCAAACACCTCGGCGAGCGCACCAGCGTCGGAGAGGCGGTTGCAACTTTGCTCGACAAAAATGCGCCTTATGCACGCGTCTATATCCCCGAACCCCAGCGCGTAAATATCCGCGCTGGGCAGGAATTGGTGGTGCGTGTGGATGGCCTCGCCGAAACCCAAACCGGCAAATTGCGCTGGATTTCGCAAGACCCGGCATTCACCCCCTACTTCGCACTCAACTCCACTGATCGCGCCCGCCTTGTCTATCTCGCCGAGGTGCAACTGCCCGCCTCCGCCGCCAATTTGCCCAGCGGGGTGCCGGTACAGGTTGAGCTGCCCCATGACTGATCAAGCCACAGCGAAAACACCGGACGGCGCCCAGGAATGGGCGATTGAAACCACCGGCATGACCCGTCGCTTTGGCGATTTTGTCGCGGTAGACCAGATGGATTTACGCATCCCCCACAAAACCATTTACGGCTTCCTCGGACCCAATGGCTGCGGCAAATCCACCTGCATGCGCCTGATTACCGGCCTGCTGACACCCAGCGCGGGCAGCATTCGCGTGTTGGGCATGGAGATCCCCGCGCAGACCGAATTGCTGCGCCGTCGCCTGGGTTATATGACGCAAAAGTTTTCGCTCTACGACGATTTGACCGTGCTGGAAAACCTGCGTTTTATGGCACAGATCTACAACATTGATAACCGCAGCGCCAAGCAACTCATCGCTAGCCAGCTCAGCCGCTATCAACTCGATGAGCGCAAAAGCCGCCTTACCAGCGCCTTGAGCGGCGGCCAGCGCCAGCGTTTGGCACTGGCGGCGGCAACGCTGCACCAGCCTGAATTGTTGATCCTCGACGAACCCACTTCCGCGGTAGATCCGGAAAACCGCCGCGACTTCTGGGAAAAACTGTTCGACCTCTGCGACAGCGGCACCACCATCCTGGTATCCACCCATTACATGGACGAAGCCGAGCGCTGCCACGGTTTGGCGATTATGGAGAGCGGGTCAAAATGCGCCGATGGCTCACCCGCGCAACTGATGCGCGAGCTGGGCGCCAAGGTGGTCGAGGTGGATGGCGAAAACCTGCGCCTGCTCAAGCAGCAATTGGCAGGATTGCCCGAGGTAGTCTCTACCGCCCAGCAGGGCACCCACTTGCGAGTGCTGGTTATCGATGCCATCGACGAACCGGAAACCTGGCTGCGCAGCGCGCACCCTGAACTGGTTGCCAATCGCCAGATACGGCGGGTGCGCCCGAGCCTTGAGGATGTGTTTGTCCACTGCACCGGCAGCGCCGCCAAAAGCCAGCGAATCAGGCAATGAATGAGGGTTACGCAATGAGAGTCCGGCAATGAGTGCATTCGTCCAGAGCTTGCAACGCATCCGCGCCATGGTATTTAAAGAGCTACGCCAGTTGGCGCGCGACCGCCCCACCTTTGGCATGGTGGTGATGGTGCCGCTGCTCCAGTTGCTGCTGTTTGGTTACGCTATTAATACCAACGTGCGCGACCTGCCCGTCGGGCTGGTGGATTTAAGCCATACGCAGACGAGCCGCGCGCTGGTGAGCGACCTCACCGCCACGCAAATTGTGAGCTTCACCCAGGGATACCAAACTCCCAAGCAGGCGGAGGACGCCATCCTGCGCGGTCAGGTCTATGCAGTGCTGATTATTCCGGCGGATTTTGGCCAGCGTTTGCAAGACCAGCGCCCCATCGCCCAATGGTTGATTGATGGCTCGGATACCATGGTCGGCAACGCCCTGCTCGCACTCCAGCAAATGCCCTTTGCCAACGGCTTTGAACGCCGGCCGGTCACGCGCGCTAACACCTTTGAGATGGCACTGTTCTTCAATCCCGAGCGCCGCTCAGTGATCAATATTGTGCCGGGGCTGGTAGCGGTAGTGCTCACCATGACGATGGTGATGTTTACCTCGGCTGCGTTGGTGCGCGAGCGCGAGCGCGGCAACCTGGAGCTACTGATCACTACGCCGGTGCAATCGAGCGAGATTATGATCGGCAAAATCGTGCCCTATATATTCGTCGGGCTGATCCAAGTGGTGATTATCCTCGGCCTCGGCCATGTGATTTTTGGTGTACCAATCAATGGCCGGCTGGATCAGCTGGTGCTGGGCGTATTTGCCTTTATCAGCGCCAGCCTGACCCTCGGCCTGCTGGTGTCGACCGTCGCCAAAACCCAGTTGCAGGCAATGCAGATGACGGTCTTTTTGCTCCTTCCCTCGATCCTGCTCTCGGGTTTTATGTTTCCCTACGAGGGAATGCCTGAAGCCGCGCAGTGGCTTGCCGAGGCCCTGCCGGCGACCCACTTTATCCGCATGATCCGCGCCATAGTATTGCGCGGTGCGACTCTGGAAGATGTGCAACCAGATTTGTGGTGGCTCATCGGATTTACAGTACTCGGGATTATCGCGGCAGCCAGTCGGTTTAAAAAGCGGCTGGATTAAGCAGGCTTATATCCCGCCACCGCTAATTCAATCGATTTTCCTCGCCAGCCGTTATAACCCATCCTAGTAAGAGAAAATATTTTTATAGTTCAACTTGTGATTGAGCAAAAATCAACCTAGACTGCCTGACACTTATTATGTGAACTGGTTCGCACTTATGCTCAAGCAAGTTTCCGCTTTTTTCGCCGTGATTATCTCCACCCAGGCGAGCGCAATTAGCATCGATTTAGGCCCTGCCAACGGCTACAACCTCTTTATTAAAGAAAACTTCACCCAACCGGGTGCCGACTCCCAAGGCAAGATCGCCATTGGCGGCAACGCCGATATCGGACAGTACGACGTGGGTGTAAATTACGAACCAGGCACCTCGCGCGATGGCAAACAATTCTGGACTACCCCAGGAAAATACTCCGATGTCCTGGTCGTGGGCGGCAACCTGACCACCACACAATGGGCCTGGGGCAATATCAAGGGCAACCTGGTACTCGGCGGCGAGCTCACCAATGGTTCCAGTAAAAATGCCGTGCTGGGCACGACTACCAAAGCCACACCAATTGATTTCACCTCAGCCTTCAAACAGTTCGACGACTTGTCGAAAACCCTGGCGGGCGAGGCAAACACCGGCAGTCTGGATTTCAAATACAACAATTGGTTACTCCTGGATGGCACCAGCAAAAACGACGTCTACGTCACCAACATCACCGGCAACATGTTAGCCAATGCGACCGATTTAACCGCGACCGGCTTGGATCAAAACGACACCCTCGTCATCAATGTGAGCGGCAAAAATATCAATTTCGACTCGCTCAACTACGGCAAACGCGAAAGCTTTAGCGCACTGGGCATGTCGGCTAGCAATATCCTGTACAACTTCTTTGAAGCAGAGAACATCACCTTTAGCGGCGGCATCAAAGGCAATATCCTGGCGCCCAACGCCAATTTCACCTTCTTGCAGGGCGATTTAAGTGGGCAGGTGATAGCCAAGTCCTGGACTGGCGGCTGGGGCGCGCAGGCAAATTTGTGGGATGGCTTCTTCGTCCCACCCGTTACCTTGCCGCCGACACCGGTCACACCGCCTAAAGTCAACGCACCAGAGCCTTCATCTTTCCTATTATTGCTGGCAGGCCTATTAGCGTTGGCATTTATTCGCCGCAAGCGCAGCTAGGTTTCTGCATAACGTCCCCAGCCGCTACTAGCATTGCTGGTAGCGGCTTTTTTTATCGCCTTTATTCGTTACACTGTCCCAGTCACTCACCGCTTGCACGCGCAAGCCCAATTGCACAGGGACTATCATGAAAGCCGATAATATTTTACAAACAATTGGTAACACTCCCCACGTCCGCATCAACCATTTATTCCGTAGCGATATCGAAGTCTGGATGAAAGTCGAGCGCTTCAATCCGGGCAGCAGTATTAAAGACCGTATCGCGCTGGCGATGATTGAAGACGCAGAAGCAAAAGGTTTAATCAATAAAGATACCCTTATCGTGGAGCCAACCTCCGGCAATACCGGCATTGGCCTCGCGCTCGTCTGCGCCGTAAAAGGTTATCGCCTGATTCTCACCATGCCGGAATCCATGTCGGTCGAGCGGCGCAAAAACATGAAGGCGCTGGGAGCAGAATTAGTGCTTACGCCAAAAGAATTAGGCATGGGTGGCTGCATCGCCAAAGCCAACGAAATACTCGCCGAAAATGCCAATAGCTGGATGCCACAACAATTCAACAACCCCGCTAATGTAGACGTACACCGCAACACCACCGCACAGGAAATACTCGCCGACTTCCCCGAAGGCGTCGATTATTTAATTACCGGCGTAGGTACCGGCGGTCATATCACCGGTTGCAGTGAAGTGCTGAAAGAAAAATTCCCGCAATTAAAAACCTTCGCGGTAGAACCGGAAAAATCGCCTGTTATCAGCGGCGGCCAAAAAGGCCTGCATCGGATACAGGGCGTGGGTGCCGGATTCATTCCTCAAGTGTTAAATAAAGAAACCCTCGACGGCACTATTTTGGTCAGCGAGGAAGCCGCATTTGATATGGCCCGCCAATGCGCGTTGAAAGAAGGTATTTTTGTTGGTATCTCCTCAGGTGCAACCCTTGCGGCCGTAGCGCAAAAGCAGGCAGAAATGAAACCCGGCAGCCGCGTAATTATTTTCAGCTACGATACTGGAGAGCGTTACTTGTCGATCGAAGATTTGTTTTAATTTTCATCAGCCGACAAAAATGAGCGCTGCCACATGCGCTCTTTTTTCACTCACTACCCACCAATCAAACCGCTCAATATTGCACTTTTCTTACATTTTATCCGCGCCATCAAAGACGCTTTATAACAGGAGTGGAAGTAATTCTGGCAGTTATTCGTTTGGGCTGTAACCGGCAAAATACATCTGGCACCTAGCTTGCCAGTTGCTGAAATAGTTGCCATTATCTTTAACACAACAAATGCGATGTCTGAATATGCAAACCATAATGAAATTACCCCGGCCGTCTTGCACAACCAGCCCCTATAGATTCCTAAGCAGCGCCCTCATAATTACCTGCGCATTAAGCCCGCTGCAAACATGGGCCGACAACTTGGTAGGAGCGCGCCTGCAACAGCGTGTTAACGCCGCGCTTGGCGTAATGAGCTTTGCACTCACCCCCGACGTAACAACCGGCTCACTTTCATTAAATAATGCACCAACGAGCAATCCCGATCTCGCAATGACTACATTGGGCGGCGGCGCAACAATGAGCCAGGAAGTGCCAATCTATTTAGAGGGCACCGCTGGCTATAGCCGCTACGACCCTACCTTTGTCGCAAGTGACGGCGCAAGCGAACGCCCTATTCCCACCAAATGGAACAGCCTCTCGCTCACTGGCGGGATCGGTTGGGATTTTCCCGTCATCGAGGATTTGAAATTCCGTCCGATCTTCAACTTTTCGCTCGGCCGGGTAGCAAGCGACATCAAAGTAGCCAGTTCCTACCTCCAGCACTCTACAGGTGAAGAGATAGACTTCCTGAAGAATGGTAGCCTGGATGCCTATGGCCTGGGAGGCTCAGCAGTTTTCGATTACGAGCGCTACCGCGAAGAAAACGAAATCGATGTAGAGCTGCGCTACAGCAATATCCAACTGCGTAGCTATGGTGATACATCCGCCGCCGTGGAAGGCAGTGCCAATGCGCAACTCCTCAGCTTTTGGTCACGCTGGCGCGCGCCCACAGGCTTTACTCTGCTCGACAGGCCGGTGCGTTACGTACTCGAAGCAGCACGCACCGAATATCTCGGCGACATGCGTGGAGCTCTCGGCTTTGACGCCCTCAACTCTCTCGGAATTGGCCTTGAACTCGACTCTAGCAAATACGACATTTTCATCACGCGCACGCGTTTAGTGTTGCGCTATCAATTTGGCAAAGATGTTGAAGGTTCATCGGTTGGTATCGCGGTCAGCTTTTAAGTAGAAATGAATTTTTTTCACGCAGATTTAACAAAATGAAACGCAGACACTGATTTATTAACCGGTATAGAATCAAACAAATTTTCATTTTAATCCTGCCGCAATATTGATTGAGCCAAGTAAACCAGATGAATTTTTACGAGGCTCCATTCTCCACCGAAACCAATAAAAATTTGCAAATAGAACCAGCCAATCTGGATCTTTTATAGGGTGCATATTCTTCGGAATTATAAAATTCCAAAGCCACTTCCCTCGACGGAAATTCTACAACCACGGAGAACTGTGGTTTATCGAATCCTTCCAACAGTTCTACGTTGCTGGTCATAGTTAAATATTTACCGCCGCACCGCAACAGCATCGGTGTGACATTTTTAGAGTAATCCTCAATCCACGAGGGATCTATAACATTAGTTTCGATAATCGCCATAGCCTTCATTTTATAACTCCTTTATCGTAATTTGACGACCTCGTGCTTGTTTGCGACGGCTAAAAGTGATGGTAGTGCACTTATCAAAATAACTATCCATTTGAACATCTATGCATTTCCTCTTTTATAACGTTGCGTTCACCTGCGGATTGTAAGTAGTACGTTGCGATAAACTTAGCGCAGCGATTCGCTAAATGCACTACTTACAAACTATCGAGTGGAGGCGCGAAGGGCCGCAACGTGTTGGAACAATTTTTTATATGTTTGCTTTTTTTGGTGCGGCTTTTAGCTAAAGCACCAATTAAAAAGCAAATACCAACAAAAAGCCAGCCACTGCCAGCTACCAATGTACTGCCTGGCGCGCCTTGTTATACGAAACCAAAGTTTCAGCACGGTTTTGCAAAACATTGTTGGCTGGCATATCGACAAGCGCATGACGACCGATTTAATTTGCAAGGCGATGATCAAAGCAGTAAACCTGCGGCAGCCGCCACAAGGGCTGGTCTTTCACAGTGATCGCGGATCGCAATACACCAGTAAGCGCTTTAGAAATTTATTGGAAGGTTACGGCATTCGCTCATCCATGGGCGATGTTGGAGCTTGCTGGGACAATGCGGTTGTTGAACGCTTT
>DATIDX010000059.1:0-9343 GCA_035456025.1 Cellvibrio sp.
TGCGCACTTTGAAGTCCACGATTACGCCGAAAAGTATTTGCTTAGCACGGAATCTCTACGCAGCACGTTCAAAAACAATTCGCACGCTATAACAACTTATTAGACGGCTGAAGCCGTATATCGCTTCGCCGGTTATCGAATTTTCAGATGACCGCAGACATGCAATCATCCTTAACTAATCAAACACTTATTTTAATTTCTGCGATTATCACAAAAGCAAAATTCGGCTTTGAACACGCCTGTTAATCGCATATCAATTTAGATCAAATCATCTAATCACCTAAGCCTTTGTTTTTATTAGCCACTTTTTCAGAAGCTTAGGTTAGGCAAGGTGATATACCGGCACGAGCCGCTTATCTGCCACCCGACTATTAAAGACTATGGCGGTGATTCGCGCCAGAGGGGATTATGGGTTGGAAGGAGAATGACGGAACTTAAAGCGGGGAGAAAGAAAAACGGGCCAGTTTTTGGCCCGTTTTAAATAGCTGGGAAGTTAGTGATCAGCCTGCATATTTGATTGAGCAGCCGTAGGGAGCGGTGCTTGGGTGCGGGATTTTTTTACCGGCAGCCAAGGCCTCAAGGGCTTCTTTTACGTAGGGAGTTGCGTTGGGAATATCGGATGCTTTTGCGGATTTAATACTGTCTACACCACCTTTGTACACGAGTGTGCCCGCTGGGTTGATGATGAAAAAATGTGGGCTGGTTTGGGCGTTATAGAGTTTGCCGATAGTACCTTCCGGATCGAGGATGGTGTTGGTAGGTGTTGCACCGCGCTTTTCATTCAAACTGATTGCAGTCGCGCCATCTACGTTGCCTTGTTTACCTGGCGCAGATGAAATTACTTGTAACCACACTACTCCATCAGCCACCGCTGCTTTCTGCAAGGATGGAATATTTCCGCTTTGGTCGTAGTGTTTAACCACGTAAGGACAATCGTGGTTAGTCCACTCCAGCACTACCGTCTTACCTTTTAAATCGGCAAGGTTGATAGTTGCGCCGTCAGCGGCTTTTCCAGAAAAAGCAGGTGCAGGTTTATCAATTACAGGTTCGGCCATGGCTTGTGAAGAAACAAAAGCAAACACAAGGCTCGCCGCAGCAATTTTTAAGAATGACATAAAAAACTCCTATCCAGATTGTTGACGAAAGTTAAGGTTATAGTAAAGAAAGTACCGGTTTTTTAATGGCAACTACTCCTTGGGCAAGTGAACGATTATTGGGTGTTCGGTTGTGTAACAGCAGCTATGACAATATCCGGTGTCAGGATTTGTGGAAGCTCTGCTGGTTCGCCGGCTTTTCCGGCGGGATAAAACACATAAAGTGGTACACCACTGCGATTAAATTTTTTTAGGAAATTGGTTATTTCCAGATCGCGGTTGGTCCAATCACCTTTTAAGTAACTAATCTCACCGTCTTTAAATACCGCTTTGACTTTGGCATCGCTCAAGGCCACGCGTTCATTCACCAAACAACTGATACACCAGGAAGCAGTGAAGTTCAGGAACACGGGCTTCCCTTGCGCTAAGAGTTCTGCCAATCGTGCTTCACTGTATGGCTCCCAATTTCTTTCCGCCGCTTTTCCATCTGCTTCTGCTGCTCCATTTGTTGATAAGCCAGCAGTGGCGTTACTGGAATTAACGCCGGCATAGCCGATAAATACTGAGAGCAAGACCAGTGCCAATGCCGAGTAAGTCCCAAACCGGCGGACTGAATTGACTGATGCGAGCGTGGTGTCGTACAGCCATGCGGCAAGCGCGATTAACAACATGCCACCGAGTGCAACAACAATGGCATTGATGCCCGCCTGTTGCGCCAACACCCACACCAACCAGATTGCGGCGGCGTACATCGGGAATGCGAGCAATTGTTTCGCGCGCTCCATCCATAGACCGGGGCGCGGTAACCATCGCTGCAAACGCGGCCAGCTGGTGAGCAATAAATAAGGCAGCGCGAGGCCAAGGCCAAGGCTTAAAAATATCGCAAATAATTTTGCAGCCGGTTGTGCCAACGCATAACCCAATGCCGCCGCCATAAATGGTGCCGTGCACGGCGTGGCGACAATAGTCGCAAGCACTCCGGTAAAAAAACTGCCACTGTAGCCAGGCTTTTCTGTGAGCGACGAACCTACACCGGCAATGGAGCCGCCAATAAAAAATACGCCGGATAAACTCAAACCCACCGCAAACATTAAATAAGCCATTGCTAAAACAAACAGCGGCGATTGGAATTGAAAACCCCAGCCCACCTGTGCCCCACCCGCTTTTAATAGAATCAGCACGAGTGCTAGAACAGCAAAGCTCGCCAGTACACCTAGGGTATAAACGAGACCTTGCACACGAATCTCCGCCGCGCTTTGGTTTGCATGACTAACCAGTGACAAGGCTTTGATAGACAGCACCGGGAACACACAAGGCATGAGGTTTAAAATGATTCCGCCAAGCAACGCGAGCAGCACGGCAGAAAAAAATCCGAGGCCAGAATTGTCGCCGACACTTAGGGCAGTTACAGGAGCCTTGACTTCAAAGCCACGCGCGGTTTTCTGGCTCGCATCAGCTCCCGTTTGTTCGGTGATGACCAGCACACCCGTTAATGTTTCGCCGATTGCAACCGGCGCTTCACCCGTGGGGATACGCAACTCAATGCCATCCTCAACGGATTTGAACACTTGCATACTGCTTTGCTGGATACGGCCCCAATCGTACGGATAAAACCAAATATCTTTTATTTGCGTGCGCTGCGCTTCCGTTAATGCGATATGCACCACTAACTCGTTTTGTTTTGTCGCAGAATCAACTGCACTTTGTGCAGCACCCAGTGCCGCGCGAATTTCCCAAGGACTGATCACTGGCACGCGTGCCAGTGCTTCATCAATACGCTTATCACCAGCACCCAGCGATTCACCTGCGGTAACAATCGGTAGTTCCAACGCGAGTTCCACTTGTTGTGGAATGCATTCTTCTTCACATACCAACCAATCCACCAATGCCTGGGCTTTAAATGTCTCGCCCGGTTTAGCATCGATTGGAATGCTGATTTTACTCAACAAGGTGACATCGTTTTCGTACGCGTAATTGGTAATTGGCCCCATGGAAAAACGGCTCGGCGCGGGCCAGATAATATCGCTGGCAGTTGCACCCTGCGGCAGCGTCCATTCAATCGTGGTGGCATTGCCTGAATCGCCAGGGTTAATCCAATAGGTGTGCCAGTGGGGAATTATTTTTTGATTGACGCCCAGATATATTTCGCTGCCCGGCTGAACGCTAGTGACAGAGGAAATTAATTGCGCTTGCACTTGAGGGGTTTCTGCCCGGTCAGATAAGGCATGGGCAATAGTACCCGCCAAACACGCCACCAGACCAACAGCCAGCAGTGCGCTGCCACGCAAATAATTATTAATTTTGTGCAATCCAATCATTGATCACCACACCACTCATGTATCACGCATAGCACTGCTTAATTAAAGAGGAAAGCAGCGACGGGAATTTCCGTCGCTGCTTCGTACAGTTTCCAAGTAACCTATGACCAGCTTATTAACATGAAAATTTTGGCTTTAGTCACCCTTTACTCTTCTTAAAACTTTTCACTACCAATCAGCCCTGAATGCCAAGCTAAATGCACGACCATAGGCTGGCTGCTCAGTCACCGCACTGGTGCTGCTGTAAGTGCCAGCACCTGTTTTGTAATGTTCATCAAACAGGTTCTTAACCACCAGGGTTAACTTGTATCTACCCTTACCCTGATCAATCCCGATGCCAGCATCTGTGATGTTGTAGGCTTTTTGCAGGGAATATTCCGATTGACTGGGAATTAAATAAGCGTCGGAGCGATAGACATTATTCAGGAACAGATTCCATGCATAGCCGTTGCCGAATGGCTGGTGCCAATCAAAACCATAGGTGAGTGTGGTTTTAGGGGCACCGTGCAATTGCTTGCCGGAATAATCAGCCAATTGGGTGGTGGAAATATCAGGCAGGGTTGTATAAAACTCATCGTAAGTGGCGCGGTTGTATGCACCCGCGAGGTTGATACTCAAACCGGGTGTCACTGCAAATGCCGTTTCGAATTCAATCCCTTTGGCAGTTACACCCGGGATATTGCCCAGATAAGTACGGAATCCGGAGGGTTGTGTTGCATCCGGTTCAGTAAGGTTACTTTGGTAATCAGTAAGCTGGGTGTAATAGAGGTTGGCATTTAATAATAAGCGGCGGTCAACCAATAAACTTTTGAAACCCAATTCGGCGTTCTCGGCTTTTTCTGGCGCAACATTTTGTGGCTGGCCATAATCGGCACTGGATGAATCCGTATTAAATTCCACTGCACCGGATTTTTCACCGGAAGATAATGAAGCGTAGAGCAAAGTATCGGGGGTTAATTGATAGCTTGGGCTCAACAACCAGGCGATTGAGTTATCGCTGATTGAATCGCCCTCAATCCAATCGTAAATGCCTTTATCCCCTGCACTGCTGGTGCCGATTGCGCTGCGATATAAATTTTTCGCAGCACTCCAGGCGGCTGCATCTGCTGCATTGGCCAAGTCGAGTCCATAATTGATAGCTTTGGAGTTATCGGTGCCGGTTGCATTGGTGAGACCGGTGCCCGCACGATCCAATTCGCGGCGGTTGCGCCCTTCTTTATTTTCCTGCGTATCGCGCAGCCCCAAGGTCAAGGTCGCCTGCTCGGTAAAATGCCAGTTCACTTGGCCAAATGCTGCGAAGCTTTCAGTAGTAGGTTCCAATACATAGGAGCGATAAACGCCGCGCTGGGCATCGGTCAACAAGCCGCGATATTTGGGGGCTCTTAACGCGTTCCACTGTGAATTGCTCGCGTTAAATGCACTCGCGTCTGAACCGTAGTAGGTAGGGTCGTCACTGTAGACGCTGGCGTCGAGGTAATACAAACCAACCTGATAATCGTAATTCTTTTCACCTTTGTAATTCAGACGGAACTCTTGCGAGGTCTGGTCATTCCACAACTGCTGGCCGCCATTGCCAATATCAAAACGAGTGACGCCGCCGTTTTTAATATCGAAGTGTTGCTCGCGGTAGGCAGTGATAGAGGTAAGCGTGTATTCGTCGTTCAATAATTTTTTCAACTCAACCGATACACCGCCCTGCTCAGTACGTTGCGGGCGCGCTTGCGAATCTTCGATCTGGTTGTTGCCGTACACAGGCTCGTAGTGGGTGCCATCAGGATTGTTAAAATAATCGCGCTCCAACCGGCTTTGGAAAGTGGGGTTTCTAACCACACCATCATTGAATAATTCTGGTCCGTTGCTAACAAGCAATGATTTGTTGCCGTTCTCTACCGATTGGATGCTATCCAAAATAATACGCGCAGAAAGTGTTTCATCGGGCGTTACCAAAAATTGCAACCGGCCGCCGACGCGATTGGTTTCGTTCCAGGTCTCTGGCCCTGATTGCCAAACGTTTTCGAGCACACCGTCTTTCTTATTAAAGAAAATAGAACCGCGATAGGCTAAAACATCATCGATAATGGCACCGGTCGCAGAAACTTTTCCACCCAGCTCGTTGTAATCGCCATAGCGCAATTCGTAGGTATAGCCGGTTTTAAAACTCGGCGCTTTGGTGACAATATTCACTACACCCAAAGTGGTGTTTTTACCCAGCAAGGTGCCCTGTGGGCCGCGAATCACTTCAATGCGGTCGAGATCAATAAAATCATTCCAGGATTGGCCAACGTATGAATTCACTACGCCGTCCACAATCACGCCGACGCTCGGCTCCATCGTATCGTTAGCGGCATTTTTGCCGATGCCGCGCAAAGAAATACTGGTCTGCCGTGGGTTGCTGCCGAATACGCCGAGATTAGGCACCTTTTTTACCAGATCATTGACCGACACAATATTGTCGCGATCCAATGCTTTTCCACCGACTACTGATACAGGAAGTGGAACCTTCTGCGCGATTTCTTCGCGGTTACGCGAGGTAACCACAACGGTTTCCAACGCAAAGGTTGGCTTCTTTTGTTGTTGCGCAACAACGCCCGGAACAATTGCGGTAGACCCCAACACCACACCTACTGCAACACTCAGCAGCTTGCGTTGAAAAGGGCGCGCGGTTGATAACAATAATGGCTGCACTGAGGAATGCAGATGCGCTAAACGCAAAGCTTTCATTAACTCTCTCCAAGACAATATCAATATGTGAATTACTAACGGAGAGGATTTAGCAACGGCTGTGCCAGATAACGGAAAATTTATTAAGCGACAACCACTGCTGGGAAATACGCAGCAATGGCGCCGCTTTCAGGCAGACACTGTATAAAAATTACCAGCAGTGGAATTTCTCATGAAATTGAAAAGTGTTTTTATTTAAACATTGAAAAACTTAATTTTGTTTTTAATCCAACAATTTAAATTTATTTTTCAGTTGGTTTTTAAACAATTTAAATGGTTAATAAAGACCAGCTCATTCACAAAAAAATTTTACCGTTAGTCTTTTTGTTAAAAAAACCTGCGAATCATCAATGAAATCAATGCGCACGCCTCTCCCCCTCTACTTATGCGAATTGGTTAGGCGCTTAAAACAAAGTGTTTTTAAATAAGCAGGCCATTTTTCAATAGCTAGCTGGCACACATTTGGCACTAGGGATATCACCCAGGACATCCACAGGAAATGTGGAGCACAGGGAAAAGTACATGCTGAAAACGTCAATCTTTAGATCTACTCACGCCAAAGGAAACACTATGAAATTGTTAAGTAAACGCGCTGCACTTTTTGCGGCAACTGTATTGCTCAGCTCCGCTAGCTGGGCAAAGGACGTTACCCTGCTAAACGTATCCTATGACCCAACCCGCGAACTCTATCGCGAATTCAACACAGCTTTTGCCAAGCACTGGAAAGAGAAAACCGGTGATGATGTAAAAGTAGAACAATCCCATGGTGGTTCTGGTAGCCAGGCGCGCGCAGTGCTCGACGGATTGAAAGCGGATGTGGTGACCCTGGCACTCGCGGGCGATATCGATCCACTAGCCAAAGGTCAACTGCTTGCGGCTAACTGGGCCTCACTATTACCTAACAACAGTGCGCCCTACACTTCTACTATTGTGTTTTTAGTGCGCAAGGGAAACCCGAAAGCCATTAAAGATTGGAGTGACTTGGTTAAGCCGGGCGTAGAAGTTATTACCCCTAACCCGAAAACCTCAGGTGGTGCACGGTGGAATTATTTGGCCGCCTGGGCCTATGCTAAAAAACACCAGGGTGGCGATGCAGCAGCACAAGAGTTTGTGAAAAAACTCTACAAGAATGTGCCTGTACTCGATTCTGGCGCTCGCGGCTCGACCACTACTTTCGTACAACGCGGCATCGGTGATGTGCTGCTCGCATGGGAGAATGAAGCGCACCTGGCAATCCATGAGGCCGGCACCAACGATATTGAAATTGTTTACCCATCCTACTCAATTCTCGCTGAGCCGCCGGTTGCTGTAGTAACGAAAAACGCTACCGCAAAAGGTAACACCGCGCTTGCTGAAGCCTACTTGAAATACCTTTACACCGCAGAAGGCCAGGAAATAGCGGCGAAAAACTTCTACCGCCCACGCGACCCACAAGTTGCCAAGAAATTTGCGAAAAACTTTCCAACGATTGAGTTCGCCAGCATTGCCGATTTTGGCGGTTGGAGCAAAGCCCAGCCTGAACACTTTGGCGACGGTGGAATTTTTGACAAGATTTACGCAAAACCCTAGTTTTTTTAATCGCACAAAGAACACCCAAAAACAACACTCGCCCTGCGCGAGTGTTGTTTTTTGAACTAACCAAAAATGCAATTGATGATTTTTAAACAGAAAAATGTTGATAAGTAAACTTTTGAAATAAGACTCAAAACCTTCGTTATAAGCTAATAAATAATCAGTATTTTTCGTTTTAAAAGATCGTCCCTATGATTGCGCCGACTTCAGGAAATTGCACGTAAAGCATCCTGGAAACGCACCCACTAAATTCCTGCGAGGTTTGTTTATGGGAACCCATCGCCCAGAGATTAATAGCACCGCCGATGATGTGCTGGCTGAAATTAGACGGCAACTTACGCATATCCGTTATGGCTCGGTAGAAATACAAATCCACAACGGCCAGGTAGTGCAGCTAGAAAGCCGAGAGAAAAAACGTTGGGATAAAAGCGTCAACGCTCGTTAAGCCCCCCAGGTCAATACACTTGCAACCGTATCGATTTAACAGCAGTACCTCAATTTAAAAACCTAAATAAAACACTGACCGGACCGCCGGAAGTGATACGTCATTTTTCGGAGATTAGCATGTCATTAGCACGCAAGCCGTCAGTATCTGGCTCACAAAAAATCAACAATTCTTTCACCCGCACAGCACTGGGTGCCGCCATTGGGCTGGTACTTTCTGCCAATGCATTCGCAGGCTTTCCCACCCTGTACGGCAAACTGCAAGTCACCGCAGGCCAATACGATTTTGAAAAAATTAATTTCGCCCAGGTCACCCCACCTACCAATCCGGTTAGCTATCGCCATGTTGGCGCCACTGACCTGGCTACCGAACTCGACAGCTTCACCGTGGAAAGTATCGGATCACGTCTGGGCGTGCAGGGCGACTTCGATGCAGCCGCCGGTTTGAATGTGTTCTATCGCGTTGAATACGGTGTGGACGTGGACAACGGCACTAACAGCAACGGCCGCGAACTGGTACAGCGCAACATTTTCGGTGGTCTGCGTGGCGACTGGGGTGCGGTACTGGCGGGCAGAAACGATACCCCACTGCGCTCACTCGCTGGCCGCAATGGCACCATCGTGAAAAACGGCTATGTACCTGCCGTACAGCGCACTGACATCGACCGCTTCAATGAAGCACCACTGGCCGATATTGGTACCTACCTGGTGGGCGAAAACCGTGTTGATAACGTTATCCAGTACAGTTCGCCCATCTTGTTTGGCGGTTTGGAAATCAGCGTCGCCGCCGTACAAGGTGAAGAGACAGGTGTGGAGCAAAGCGCAACCAACCAACAAAATGACAACGATTTCGCCTCAGGCCAATCGATCTCTGTCGGTTACGGCAAGACCAGCTGGTTCATCGGCGGCGCCTATGAAAGCAATGTCGTGAACAGCGATGTCGCGCGGGCAATCGGTGAAGTCACCCTCGGCCCGGTAAAACTGGGCGCTATCTACCAGAAAGCCGAGCGCCATGAAGACTACGACACCCTGGGCGGTTTTGGCACTTTCGTAAGCGCCACTACTACCAGTGTGGGCCCGCAAAACGGTCTCAATCCTTTCTCTGAATGGGACGGCGCTTCAGGCACCGCCTACCAGAAGCAAGATGGCTTCGTATTGAATGGTGTGTGGAAAATTGCCGGCCCCTGGTCTGCC
>DATIDX010000060.1:0-4868 GCA_035456025.1 Cellvibrio sp.
TTGGCTTGCGCCCGGGCGATGGCGTCGTTGGCGGTATCGCTTGCAGCCGGTGCCGCAGTGGGCAGGGTATCGCCCATTTCGGCGATAAAGTCGGCCAGTTTTTTCTCGGCCTCGGCGACTTTCATCTGCGCCTGTTTGATCCGCACCTGTTGTTTGACCAATTGCTCATCGCTGATTATCGGGTTGGTTTTATTCGGGATCAGCGGTTTCTGGTTGAACTCCAGATTGTTTTTTGCCGCAGCAAGGATGCGCTCCAGTTTGGCTTTTTGTTCCGCCGGCGCAACTTGCACTGCATTGACCTGGGCGATGGCGGCGACAATCGGTGTTGCTGCTGCGGGCGTTGCCATTTCCGGGTTTGCCGGTCGGGCAGGAGTTGGAGTGGCAGTCTGATTAGCAGCAGATGCTGCCGTTCTTTCCGCCAGCTTTTGCTTGGCTTCCTCCGCTGCTTTTTGGCGCGCCAGCCGCTTGGCTTCTTTTTCGGCCTCCTCTTTGGCGATACGGCTTTGGCGAAACTCAAAACGTTGGCGCGAGCGGTCGGATTTTTCTTTTTCCAGTTCCTGCAAGCGGATGCTGCCTTTAGCTGCGCGATAGTACTGCACCAGTGGAATGGTGCTGGGGCAGACGTATGAGCAGGCGCCGCACTCAATACAATCGAACAGGTTGTGCGCCTCCAGGCGGTCAAAATCATTGGCCTGGGCGTACCAGAATAATTGTTGCGGCAACAGGTGCACCGGGCAGACTTCCGCGCACAGACCGCAGCGGATACAAGCCTGCGCCGGCTGCGGTGCGGGCAGCTCCTGTTTGCTCGGTGCAAGTATGCAATTGGTGGTTTTGCTGACGGGCGCATCCAGGTCGAGCAGGGTAAAACCCATCATTGGCCCGCCCATGATCACGCGCGAAGCGCGGCCGGCATCAAACCCGTGTTGTGCCAGCACATAGCTGATGGGGGTGCCGAAGAGCACGTCAATATTGCGCTGGGTTTGCAGTGCCTCGCCCACGACTGTAGTAACGCGCGCAACCAGTGGTTCACCAAAACGGACGGCGCGCCAGGCGGCAACGGCAGTGCCGACATTGACGCAGATGACACCGGCGTCGGCTGAATGGTGACCGCTCGGGACTTCGCGCCCGGTGAGAATCTGGATTAATTGCTTGGCGCCGCCGGAGGGATACTTGGTGGGAAAGGCCACCACCTTGATCTTTGCCGCTTCCGGGTCAAACGCCGCAGCACCGGCTACGGCGGCTCGAAGGGCGGCTATGGCTTTGGGTTTATTGTCTTCAATCCCGATCAGCAAATTGGCCGGGTGATGGAGGATATGGGCGAGCAAAAGTATGCCCGAAACCAATTCAGCGGCGCGCACCTGCATCAACACATCGTCGGCAGTGATGTACGGCTCGCACTCGGCGCCGTTCAGGATCAGAGTGTCGATCACCTGGGTGGATTTGGGTGCGAGTTTGACCGCCGTGGGGAAACCTGCTCCGCCCAACCCAGCCACACCAGCGGCGCGGATTTTGTCGAGCAAATCCAGCCGATCAAAGCGGCGGTAATCTTCGCAGGGTGTGAGCGCTGTCCACTCATGCCTGCCGTCCGGCTCAATCACCACTGACTCACTAAGCAGGCCAGACGGATGAGCCACCGGGCGTTCTTCGATGGCGGTGACTATGCCCGAGGTGGAAGCATGGGTATTGGCGCTGAAAGTACCGTCTGCCGCACCGATCAGTTGCCCGGCCAATACTCGCTCGCCGACCTTAACCACGGCTTGGGCCGGTGTACCCATATGCTGGTTAAGCGGAATTACCAATACGGGCGGCAGGGGCAATTCGCCCAGGGGCAGTTGCAGGGATTGGGCTTTGCGCTCGGGTGGATGTATGCCACCGGGCAATTCCCAGGTTTTGATCAGGCTAGTCATTTATGCAGCTTTTCCGATAATTACGCGGCTGTGTTTTGGCGGCATTGGTTAGGCGGCTTTGTTGCCGTCGCGCTCAACCGGCTCAGGCTTGGCTTGCCGATCAGACGCAATCAAATTGACTTCGCTGGCCACCACGTGGAAAACGGGGGATTGATTGGTGGCTGGCAATGACCATTGCCAAGTCTGCAAGTCGGGCTTCAGCGGAATCATGTCAATACAATCCACCGGGCAGGGTTCGACGCACAGGTCACAGCCGGTACATTCGTCAACGATTACGGTATGCATATGTTTGGCTGCGCCGAGGATCGCGTCCATCGGGCAGGCCTGGATGCACTTGGTGCAGCCGATGCACTCGTCTTCGCGGATGTACGCAACCCGCTTCACATCCAGATGTTCGCCGTGTTCGGCATCAAGGCTGGGCGCGGTGACATCCAGCAAATCGGCGAGCGCATTGATAGTGGCTTGGCCACCGGGCGGGCATTTGTTGATCGGTTCGCCATCGGAAATCGCTTGGGCATAGGGGCGGCAACCCGGGTGACCGCATTGGCCGCATTGGGTTTGGGGCAAGAGCGCATCGATACGGTCGACTAAAGGGTCGCCCTCAACTTTGAACTTCACGGCGGCAAAACCCAGTACCGCGCCAAACGCGGCCGACAACCCACCCAGCACCAGCAGGGCGGTAACGACGGGGTTGTGGAGGATTAGATCGATCATGTCAGTGCCAGAATAGGTTATTGCAGGTTGACCAGCCCGCCAAAGCCCATGAAGGCAAGCGCCATCAGGCCGGCGGTAATCATGCCGATGGCGGCGCCTTTAAATGGGACCGGCACATCGGCCACGGCCAAACGCTCGCGCATCGCTGAAAACAGCACCAGTACCATGGAAAATCCCAGCGCACCGCCAAAGCCGTACATAGTGGATTCAAAAAAGTTATGCGCCTTTTGGGTATTAAGCAAAGCCACACCCAGCACTGCGCAGTTTACGGTGATCAGCGGCAAAAACACGCCCAGCACGCGATACAGCAGCGGGCTGGTTTTCTCCATAAACATCTTCACAAACTGCACAACTGCCGCGATCACCAGGATAAAGGAAATGGTGCGCAGGAATTGCAAATCGAGCGGAGCAAGTATCCAGGTATCGACCAGATAGGTGCAAATAGAAGCCAGCGTCATCACAAACGTAGTCGCTCCGGCCATGCCGATAGCGCTTTCGAGTTTGTTGGAAACACCCATAAATGGGCACAAGCCCAAGAACTGCGCCAGCACAAAATTGTTCACCAGCACGGTACTGAGCAGGATGATGGCTAATTCGCTGAAACTCATGGGGGATTTCCACTGGAAATGGCGGTATTTCAAAGGTCGCATATTATCGGCAAGCGACGACGGATTCTCAATATAAAAGATGCCTGGATGGAAATTCATTCGGCACGTGGCCTGCGCCTGAAATCATTTATCGCTGCATCACAAAGAACATAACCGGGTTTAATCCCTGCGGAGCAGTTACTGGAGAAACGTGAAAAGAGTGTTTAAATAGCCGCCCCGATTCGCAAGTGTTTGTAATGCCATGCCGATACTCACCGTTTTTTTGATCTTGTCTATTGTCTATCCATTGCTGTATCTAAGAGATATTCGCATCAGGAGTAAGCCAGGTATTCACGTACAACAGTCGCCGTTGACGAGCGATTCAGTGGTGCTGTTTGCACCCTTTATAGCGCTGTGTTATCACGATAATTTTTGGCCAGCCTTGCTGTATTATTTTCTGCCGTTTTTTGGTTACTGTGTGGTGGTTACTTTCGCAATCCAGCGATGGAAAGAAGTTGATGCACAGCTGCAGATGATAGCGATTCATGGGAGCGGCAGTGTGATATTAACTTTGCTTGCATACTATCTTTTTTTCCACCAAGGCACGCTGGCTGATGAACCGGTAGCGACACAAAGCGATACACACACCAGCCATTGGTGGCAGTGGTGGCCGTTTGTACTAGTTGTGCTTACGGCATGGTTGACGGTAAAGCTGAATTCGGAAAAATGGATTTGGTTTTTGGGTATTGCCTTTTTAGTTCTGCCGTTTTTTTCGCATCACCCGCTTTGGCTAATGCTGCTCGCAAGCTTGGCATTTTTTCAGGTGACTTTTGCGCTCGCCCAAAAGCAGGGGTCAGGAGCTTATGTGGCATTTTTTATTTTTTATATGATGGCGCAGGTGGTGACGCTGATTGTGTATGCGGTACTTTTTTGAATCTCTCCCTCTCATGCGAGAGGGAGGATGTTTGGATAGCAGAAATTTTTAAAGAAGGTTACATCACCCGTTGCCCAGGCTTCGCGCCGTTATTCGGCTCTAACAAATAAATTTCTTTATCGCCAGGGCCAGCCGCCAACACCATGCCTTCGCTCATGCCGAATTTCATTTTGCGTGGCTTGAGGTTGGCGACCATCACAGTAAGTTTACCGACCAGATCTTCCGGCTTGTAGGCGCTCTTGATGCCGGAGAAAACATTGCGCGTTTCACCGCCCAAATCCAGCGTCAGGCGCAGTAGTTTGTCTGAACCTTCAACGTGTTCGGCGTTGGCGATAAGCGCAACACGCAAATCCACTTTGGCGAAATCGTTAAAGTCGATTTCCGCTGCGATAGGTTCAATGTTGGATTTTGCTTCTGCTTTATCTTCGGCTTTAGGTGCTGCTGTTGCCAGCGCTTCTTTGCCGGCTTCGATCATTGCATCCACTTTGTCTTTTTCGATGCGGGTTAACAGCGGTTTGAATTCGTTGATTTTCTCGTCCGCACGGAAACTCACCGGTGCATTCCAGCTCAGGGTTTCACCCAAAAAGGCTTCAGCGTCGGCAGTCAGTGCTGGCAATACCGGCTTCAAGTAAGTCAGCAAGGCGCGGAACATATTGATGCCGAGAGTGCACACCGCTTGGGTTTGCGCTTCAGCACCGGCTTGCTTCGCCAGTTTCCAGGGTTCTT
>DATIDX010000061.1:0-3463 GCA_035456025.1 Cellvibrio sp.
CGTGTTCCCTTCGGCCATTGGTGGTCTTGCATCCAAATCACTATCTGTTCTTCTCAAATTGGACAGCGTTACCTTTCCACTAGCTTGATCCCAAACATAATTTCCAGTAGCGAATGCTTCCCCATTTTCCTCTGCCGAATCACTATCAACTGAGGCATAACGACTCTCATCTAAAATAAAAAGAACATATTTATAACTATCACCTTCAACATACCAAGTGCCAATCAACGATTTGGCTTTTACATTGGCAAGAGATTCATTCAAATGCGCGGCCGCATCCAACTCACTAACCAAAGCAGTTGTTGTAGATCCTGAGCCGGCAACCAATGTGGTTACTGCAGGCAATGCCGCAAAATCAGCATAGGGCTGATTGAAGTTAACTGCAGCGGCCACAGTTGAAGCCGTGCTGTAATTGATGCTAATACCATTATCTGGATTGCCGTCGGTATCCAAGGACTGCAGCAACGCAGCAATATTCACTTGGATACGTGCAGCATTCGCAGAATCAGCTTCCGCCGCAATATCGACCGGTGTTACTACACCCTTTGCAGTTACCTCAGGGAAAACAAGATCACCAATCGAGAACACGACCTTGTCACCCTCAGCATATTGGTACTGGCCGGTTGGTGATGTATAACCATTTAAGCCGCTTGGTGTTGCCTGATATTTAATACCCGCCACCGCACTATCAATAAACACACCGGTCTGCGCCACTATCGATGACGAAGAGCTGGCAGTACTGGAAGCAACAGATGATTCACTGCTGGAAGAAACGGCTGCCGCACTACTGGCTGGCGCTACGGAACTTACCGTTGCTGCACTAGTTGCTGGCGCCGCTGAACTCACCACTGCTTTTGAACTAACAACAGCCGCCGAGCTATTATTTTTTGGCTTGCTGCCTGATGAACCACCGCCGCCGCAGGCAGTGAGCGCGAAGATAACGGAGCAGAGGATGCCCGTTGCTACATTTTTCATAAACCCTCCCAACAGGTTTTGCCGATAAATAGTCGTTTTCTAGATGTAATCGCGATTTCTCTGCGCGACCTTGAAATATTTTAGCCGGAAACGGAATTATGTCTCATATTTTTTATAACCAAAACATAACAGTTTTCACCAAAATGGATATAAGGGTCGGAGCGCTGGGCAGTGAAGAATTCATACGAATAATTGCAAGGCTGGTTTAAGAATCGCCAAGTCGCCCGAAAAAATGTCAACACAATATGTAGTCATAACCCACTAAACTAAGTATGCAAAAAAAGTCTAAATCACCTGCACATTTGTCATTTTTAATATGAGTCGCCGGAACACTGCATTCACCGCTGTTCTACGCTGAAGTCATCGACTTGCCCCCAGTTTTTACCGCCCTAACCCACACCTTATCCACAGGTTTTCAAGCTTGCATTAAACCCATAACCGCATTATCTTGTAGCCCATTCGCGATTTACCCCTAGATATAGGTATCAGCGGTGACAAACACCAGATTGCGGCCTATCGTTCAGGGAACTAATCGTCAAGCATTTTTTTGGTGCAGATGAACCAGAATCACACGTATAGCGCGAAAGCAGCACGATTATTGATCACCCATTGCGGTGGCTTGATGCGCCAGAGCTGAATTGGATACAAAGCTGGGATAAAGGGTATCCGCCACTATATCTAGTGGTTGTAAAACACCTGAAACAGAGGCGCTACCCAATCCGTTGAACACCTGAACTCCGGCTTTTATAGATGTACTAACTCCTTATAGACGGATTGCTCCCAAGCATTTATTCAACAGCAGACATTTATTCGACAGATAGGTAAGCCGCAGACGCCACTGGGCGGGCTAGATTGCACAATCAAGAATCAAATCAAGAGCCAAATTTAGTTACACCTTTAATCACCAAGAAATTTCAACTGGGAAGACCTCACGCGGGAGACGTCTATGCATACCGACATTGAACAAACCACCGGCACAACTAACATCCAACACGACATCCACGGCGGCTCATCGAGCCTCGCAGCAACTGCGCCGGGGCAACTGCGCGTCATCAAGCGCAATGGAACGGTGGTTCCCTTCGATGCCAGTAAAATCGCCATCGCTATGACCAAAGCCTTTTTGGCGGTAGAAGGTGGCAAAGCAGCAGCCTCTACCCGCGTACGCGAGATGGTAGAAAACCTGACCCAACAAATTACCGCCACCTTCAAACGCCGTATGCCTTCTGGCGGCACTATCCATATTGAAGAGATCCAGGATCAGGTTGAGCTGATCCTGATGCGTTCCGGCGAGCAAAAAGTCGCGCGCGATTACGTGCTCTACCGCGAAGAGCACGCCCGCTTGCGCGCGCAGAAACAACCCGCATCGCTAGAGCCAGATCCGGATTACGCACCGCTGAATGTGGTATTGGATGATGGCAGCCGCGCGCCGCTGAATATCGCCCGCATGCGCACCATCGTGCATGAAGCCTGTGCTGGTTTGGCTGGCGTGGAAGAAAAAGCCATTCTTGATGAAGCCATGCGCAACCTCTACGACGGTGTAGCGGAAAAAGACGTGAACACCTCATTGGTGATCACTGCCCGTACCCTGGTAGAAAAAGAACCCAACTACTCGTTCGTCACCGCCCGTTTGTTGATGGACAAACTGCGCGCTGAAGCCCTGAGCTTCTTTGGCGTTGCCACCTCTGCAACCCAGGCCGATATGGAAACCTACTACGCGCAAACCCTGCCGCTGTATGTGAAAAAAGGGGTTGAGCTGGAGCTGGTATCACCAGAGTTATTGAATTTCGATTTGGAAAAACTGGGCAAAGCCCTGATCGCCGAGCGCGACCTGCAGTTCACCTACCTCGGCTTGCAAACCCTGTACGACCGCTACTTCATCCACAGCAACGATACCCGCATCGAATTGCCACAAATATTCTTTATGCGCGTGGCGATGGGCCTGGCGATTCAGGAAACCAACAAAGAAGACCGCGCGATCGAGTTCTATCGTCTGCTCTCTTCTTTCGATTACATGAGCTCCACCCCAACCCTGTTCAACTCCGGCACCTTGCGCCCACAGTTGTCCTCTTGCTACCTGACCACCGTACCGGACGACCTGCACGGTATTTACGGCGCAATGCAAGACAACGCGATGCTCAGCAAATTTGCTGGCGGTTTGGGTAACGACTGGACGCCAGTGCGCGCATTGGGCGCTTACATCAAAGGCACCAACGGTAAATCACAAGGTGTGGTGCCCTTCCTGAAAGTGGCCAACGACACCGCCGTCGCCGTAAACCAGGGCGGCAAGCGCAAAGGCGCGGTGTGTGCGTACCTGGAAACCTGGCATATGGACGTCGAGGAATTCCTTGAGCTGCGTAAAAACACCGGTGATGACCGTCGCCGCACACACGACATGAACACCGCCAACTGGGTGCCTGATGCATTCATGAAGCGCGTATTTGATGACAAAGAATGGACCCTGTTCTCGCCAAACGATGTGCCTGACCTG
>DATIDX010000062.1:0-8730 GCA_035456025.1 Cellvibrio sp.
GTCGTCGATATCGTCATCATCACGCTGGATTACCGGTGCATTGTTGGTGGCGACCAGCGCCGGCTCAGCTTCGGCTGCTGCCGGTTCTATCTCGGTTGGTTGGTCGACCACCAATTCTTCAATAATCGGTTCTTCAACAACAATCAGCTCTTCAACGACCAGTTGTTCCGGATTCGTGTGGGTACCGGCGAGATCGGCAACAGCGTCTTCGACAAGTACTTCTTCAACCGCAACTACTTCTGGCAGTTCGGTTGGCAGTTCAGTCGGAAGTTCGGCTGTAGGTTCAGCAATCGCGTCAATAGCGGCAGTGAGGGCTTCATCCTGTTCGGTGCTGCGGGCTTCGGCGTATAGCGCAGCTAACTGGGCGGACTCATCGGCCGGCGCTGGTTCGACTAACGCATCCTGGTATACGGCAGCCAATTGCTCTTCGGCTGCGCTCGCGGCTTCGAGGTTTTCAATTGTCGCCACGGCATCGGCGTCATCCGCGAATGCTGCTGTGGCATCGCCCGGGTTTTTACTGGTTTTGGCCACCGCATAGCCGAGGCTGGCGACGCTCTCTTCGGCGACGCTCAACAGCAGGTCATTTTCTTCTTTGCGGCCGCCGCTACTTAGACGCTCAAGATAATACTCAACACTGGTGATGGCATCGGCCAACGTATCCAGTGTGTTCCACTGCGGGGTCGCATCCTGCTGCAGCAATTGTTCTTCAATAAAGCGGGCGCAGGCGCCGAGGATGCGCGCCGGGCGCGGCAGGGGCATTATCTCCAGTCCGCCGCGGATTTCGCGCAGGGTAGTGGGTACGGTTTGCAGGTGCTGGCGGTTCCACTGGGAGGCGATGTATTCGATGATCGCGTCCTTGGCATGCTCGAGGCCATTGCGCGACTCGCGCAGCACCGACTCTTTGGCGCGCGTCAGGGTGATATCCGAGTCGTCATTGGCGTCTTGCAGGCCCATTTCGACGAGGCTATCGAGTGAATTTTCGACAGAAATCAATTGGCTGGCGACGGCGAGCAATTGCTCGTCCGACAATCTGCTATCGGATTCCACCACCAGATCCAAAACCGCACCTTGTTCCAGCACGCGCTTGCGCAGGTCGCCCAAGCCGAGCACCGCGAGGGTGTCGGCGACGCGTTTGACAATCGGCAGGGCATCGGCGAGTGCGGCGCGGGTATCACCGCCGGCGAGGCAGATATCCAGGCTATTTTTGATCAGGTTCAATTCTTCTTTCAGCGCCCCCACCACCGAGCGCATGGCATCGGCATCGGGCACTGACAGCATATTCTGGGCTTCTTCGCCGCCCTCTTTGCCCTCCAGCAGCGCCTCTTCCAGATGATAGGTTTCAAAGACGCGTTGCAACTGGGAGTTGGGCGGGAAGCCAGGGGCGTGTTTGCCCGCGCGCGCCACATAGTAGAGCAGGTTCTTAATTAGCTCATCGTTGGTAAAACTGTTGAGCGCTTTGTTGCCGTGGACGGCGAGAACTTTGATTTCTTTATCGAGCTGGCGCAGCAAGTTTTTGACCGCGACGCTGATTTCAATGGCGTCGATTTCAATGGCTTCAACCAATGCCAGACAGATGTCCCAGAGCGCAAAACGCGCGGTACCCTGGGTCAGTTTTTGCAGGCGCGAAAAGGCTTTTTGCAGGTAGGCGAGGTTTTCATCCGGGTTGACGCCGCGAATAAAACCCGAGGCGGCGTACTGGTACATCTGGCGCAGTTTGAGCACCATTGCCTGGAATTGCACATTATCAGTGGTGACCGGTAGACGTGCGCCCGAGACTTTTTTGGCCGGTGTCAGATTAGGTACAAAGAGTTTGGTATCAGTGAGCAAGCTCTCGCCGCGCACGGCGCGCAGGTCGTTTAGTAGCGGCAAGACCACCAGTGGATTGTCTTTGCGCGAGGCTTTGACCTGGTCGAGATAAAGTGGGAATTGCAATATGGCGCGCATCAGCACTTCTTGTGCTTCGCTGTTATTGGCCACGGTATTGGCGATCATCGCCTGGGTCAGTTGTTCCATTTCGCTGGCGAGCATGGCGGCGCCGTAGAACTCGACCATTTGCAAACTGCCGTGCACCTGATGGATATGAGTCAGGCAGAAGCGGATACGCGCGGTATCCTTAGGATTTTCAACATAGCTTTCGAGGGCTTGGCGCGCTTCTTTCAGCGTCTCACTGATCTCATGGATCAACCAATCCAACGCGGCAAAATTGCGGTTATCTGCCATGCAGAACTTTCCTCTCGTTGTTCTCGTTTTTATCGTTCCAGACGAACGTAAGCCTGCACCTGGTCATCGCCGGTGCGCTGCATTTCCGGGTGTTCCCAATCCACCACTTCACCCAGGCCGACCACCAGCAACCCGCCGGGTTTGAGGCGCTCAACCAGGGCGTTCAACACATCGCGACGCAACCAGCGACGGAAATACACCAACAAATTCTGGCAAAAAATTACATCCACTTTTACCTGCGGCAACTGGCGCGCATTGATGATATTGGCGTGGGTAAAGCACACCCGGTCGCGCAATTTGTTCACCACTTCATAGCTGCCATCGGTGCAGACTTGCAGGTAGCGCTTGGCCTCGTCCGGTTTGACCTGTTCGACGCGGCGCTTGTTGTAGCGACCTTTGCGCCCGGTAGCCAGCGCAGAGGAGCTGATGTCCATCGCGGTGACGCCGTAGTAGGGGCTCAGCGCCGCCAGCTCAAAACAGTCGTTGATCACCATTGCCAGCGAGTAAGCTTCTTCGCCCGTGGCGCAACCAAGGCTCCAGACATCAAAACTGTCATTCAGCGCCTGGTTATTGATTTTTTGTTGAAGATAATGACGCACATACTCGACGGATTCGCGGTGGCGGAAAAAGCTGGTCTCCTTTACCGCGATACGGTCAACCAGGCGCGACCATTCCAGTTTTGCTTCAATGCTGTCCTGCGCAATGAAATGGTAGTAGACGTCATAATCTTCATAGCCTTGTTCACGCATGCGCGATGACATCTGCGATTCGAGCCAGGCTTTTTGCTGGAACACCAATTGGATGCCCGTGCGCTCCTCCAGCAGTTTTCCCCATTGGAGAAACTGGTCTTCGGTGAGCGTGGGTAATGTGCGTAGCGACCAGGCCATAGTTACACCGGTGATACCAACACAGCTGGTATCACCTCTTCTCTATCAAGCTTTTGAAGTCTGGGAATAAACGTCGTCGTCGGGCAATAACTCATCGTCCAGATCGATAACTTCGGCGTTGCTGTCAAAGTCCATTGCCGGGGTGCTGGCCATGGCTTTGCGCGCGGCGTTGGCGCGCCCTTCGGACATATCTTCTTCCGGCAGTTTGAAACCGGCTACCGATTCACGCAGGTCGAGGGCCATTTCGGCGAGGTTACCAATCGACTGCGCGGTAGCAGAAGTACCGGCTGAAGTTTGGGTAGTAATCTCTTGAATAACATTCATCGTGTTGGAGATGTGGCCCGCAGACGATGCTTGTTGGCGCGCCGCGTTTGAAATGTTCTGGATCAATTCCGCGAGGCTTGACGATACGTTTTCAATTTCTTCCAGTGCCACACCCGCATCCTGTGCGAGGCGCGCACCGCGCACCACTTCGGAGGTGGTTTGTTCCATCGAAATTACCGCTTCGTTGGTATCGTTCTGAATGGTTTTTACCAGCGCTTCGATCTGCTTGGTTGCAGCTGCGGAACGTTCCGCAAGGCGTTGAACTTCGTCCGCTACCACCGCGAAGCCGCGGCCTGCGTCACCGGCCATCGATGCCTGAATTGCCGCGTTAAGTGCGAGGATGTTGGTTTGGTCCGCAATGTCGTTAATCAAGCTTACGATGTCACCGATCTCTTGTGACGATTCACCGAGGCGCTTAATACGTTTGGAGGTGTCTTGAATCTGCTCACGGATGGTATCCATCCCGTGGATGGTGTTCTGTACCACTTTGGCACCGTTGCCTGCGATCGATACCGCGCGCTCCGCTACCGCTGCCGATTCGGCGGCGTTGGCAGATACCTGGTCAATGGTCACAGCCATTTCGTTTACCGCCGCCGATGCACCGGCGATTTCTTGCGCCTGGTGTTCAGATGCTTCAGCGAGATGCAGTGCAGTTTGCTGGGTTTCCTGCGCAGCGGCAGATACGTTTACCGCAGTTTCGTTGATTCGCGCTACCAGAATACGCAGCTGGTCGATGGTGAAGTTAATAGAGTCAGCGATCGCACCGGTGAAGTCTTCGGTTACGGTGGCGGTAGTGGTCAGGTCACCGTCCGCGAGGTCGGCCAGCTCATCGAGCAGACGCAAAATCGCGGTCTGGTTACGTTCGTTGGTGTCGGCGGTTTCGTCAGCGCGTTTACGGGCGCCCATATACAAATTGAAGCCGAGGTAGAAGAGCGAGGCAAGCGCAACTAACGCTGCCCCGATAACCACCCAGGTGTTGATCGGACGTTCATCCGCACGTACAGCAATTTTGTCCGAAATAGTGGCGAGCGCTTGCAGTAATTGCGGGGTATCGTTCAACAGTGCGTCACTTGCCTGACGCGCGCGGAACAAGATGGTTGAACCTTCAAACATTTTTTGGATGGAGGCGTTAACGCCCTCGAACAATTGGGTAATACGATCCAGTGAGCTGCGCGCGCCAGAATCGGTAACACGGCTCACGCGCATGGTGGCGTCGCCATCTTTCATACCTTTCAAAATACGGCCGTAGAGGTTGGCGTCAGTATTGAATTGGTCGGCCGCTGCGCTCGCGTCGGCGTCGCCACGAAGCATCTTATCCACGTTACGCCCGATACGCTCGGCGCGCCAGGACTGCATTTGTGCTTCGGATATTTGGTCGCCAGGGGCTTCAGCGTCGAGCAGGATTTCCACGATATTGTTGTGCTCACCCTGCAGTGTTGGCAGGTTGTCGTTCAGTTCCTTACCGATGCTATTGAGCGATACGATCAGGTCCTTGTTGGTCGCGATGGTTTGGGCGTTGCTTTTAACCCCATTCCAGATTTTCTCAAAGGCGGCAAACTCAGTTGCCAGCGCCTGGCGAGTGCTTGGGTTACCGGATTGGAGTGACGCCCAAGTAGATCCCATGCTTGCAACTACACCCGATAATTCCCCGAAGGCCTTTTCGTCGCCCGAGGTAGCATCGCGCGAAAGTGACGCCAGCCGATAGGCTTGCGCACGCAAGTCCGCAGTTTGCTGCAGGTTGCGTTGGTCATCGGTTTTACCCTGGTCGATCAGGTATAGAAACACCAGTGCAGCCACCAGCGAAATCACTAGCAAGGCTGAGGCTAAAACCATCCCCGGCTTTGCCTTGAAGGCGGCAATCTTTGAATCAGTTTTCATCTAAGTACTCCTAACCAGCATACGGTTTTATTTTTTCTATCCACTATGCCTTTTGCGCAAGGCAGAAAGCTTTATGTTAACTCTCGATATAACTTGGTTTAACTCTCTTGCACCCAATTAGGATCAGGCTTTTGCCGCGTTGGTAAAGCGCGGGTCTTCCGCTAGCAGCGCTGGACGGAACAGCGACCAGCGTTCATTTCCCTGCGGATAACTGCCCGTTACAAATGGCAAAATGCTGTCTGCTACGGCGCCGGCCTGATCGCTGTATTCATCCATGGGAAAATGTTGCATACCAAAAACCTGGTCGACAATTAGGCCGGAGTAGAGGGTTTCGGTTTCAAGTATCAATACCCGCCGGTGTTTGCGCGAGCCGGTGAGGCGGTCGCCGAAAAACATGGCCAGGTCAAAAAGGGGGAGAAGCCGGCCACGCACATTGGCGACGCCTTTTACCCAAGGCTGGACACCCGGCAAATGCGTGTGATTGGGGACTTCCAACATTTCGGATATTTCGCCGATAGGCACCACAAAGTAGCTGCCCATCAGCGAAAAGCCAATGCCACTCCAATGAGGACGAATGTCCGCCTGGGCGGGCAGGCCGCGTGCCGCAGCGCGACTGCGCTGGGCTAATGTGAGCAGAGCCTGGAAAGCGGCCTGTGGTTCTGACATAAATCCTGTCCGTAACTGTCGCGCATCAACACGTTGGATTTGCCGTCTATGAGGCCGAATGGTGATGATGCTTTGTTGTTATTGTGTCTCTGTCATCCCTGCCATCTTGGAGCTTGCTCCTTGGAGATACTCGTCCATTTGATTAGCGCAGTACTTCTGCCATCGCCGCCATTAGTACTTCTTGGGTAATCGGTTTTGATAAATAGGCTTTAGCACCTTGGCGCATGCCCCATACACGGTCGGTCTGCTGGTCTTTAGTGGTCACAATAATGACCGGGATATGGGCGGTTTCAGGGGTTTTGGACAATTGGCGGGTCGCTTGGAAGCCGTTGAGGCCGGGCATAACCACATCCATCAATACCACATCAGGTAATTCTTTCTGGGCCATGACAATACCGGCTTCGCCGTTGTCAGCAGTCAGCACAACATGGCCATTTTTTTCCAGCATGCTGGTGAGTTTATAGGTCTCGGTAGGCGAATCGTCAATAATTAATACTCTGGCCATAAATGCTCCAAAAAACGAATAAATGTTCCGCTGGTCGCGCGGTGAATGTTAAACAGTCCTTTAGAAGTCGATCCAGATCATCACTTGCTTACCAATTCTGCGCGTGGCGCATGACCGGCAGTCAAACCCTGGCGTTAGCTACAAATTTTGGTGCGTTGAATCACGACGCCTTGAGATGCTTGACGTGGGCTTCAATAGCGCCCAGCAACTCGCTTTTGCTAAAGGGTTTGGTGAGGTACTGGTCGGACCCGACAATACGCCCTTTGGCTTTGTCGAAAAGACCATCTTTACTGGATAGCATGATCACCGGGGTGGTCTTAAATTCACTGTTATTTTTGATCAGGGCACAGGTTTGATAGCCATCGAGGCGCGGCATCATAATGTCCACAAAAATAATATCGGGGCGGGTGTCGGCAATTTTTGCCAGGGCATCAAAGCCGTCGGTGGCGGTGATCACCATGCAACCCGCTTTTTTGAGCAGTGTTTCAGCCGTGCGTCTGATGGTTTTGCTATCGTCGATAACCATCACTTTGAGGCTTTCATAAGTTACTTCCATACTCTGACCTTGCCTTTTGTTATTACCGTTGTTGCCAGATATACACATTAATTAGGTGAATCTAGGGATAACACAAATAATGGATTGACTCTCATCCATTAAAAAAGGCGTCAAAATCACGCCACCAATGAAAATTGAACTTTTAACACAGTTTTTAAAGACGCGCCATAACTAGTTGAATATATGAGCAATCCATTCTGTTTTCGTTTTTTTTAGATCGCTTTACGCTGCCTTTTAATAATCTTGCTTTAATTGCCTTCAGGACTTAACTTTAGCCCGCCCTTGGCATCCCGGCAAAATTTTTTATGCATTCCAATAATACACAATTTGTATGATTTATTGCGAGAAATGTTTATGGCTATTTCCCTCGGCGTGGTAATGGATCCCATCGCGGATATCAAATTTTATAAGGACACCACTATGGCGCTGTTACTGGCGGCGCAGGAGCGGGGTTGGGATCTGTATTACATGGAACAAAAGGATCTATATCTGTTGCAGGGTGAGGCGCGCGCCAATACCCGCAACCTGTTTGTGGCGGATAATGCTGATAATTGGTTTGAGCTGGGGCTCCACGAAGACCGGAAGCTGGGCGACTTGAATGTGATCCTGATGCGCAAGGATCCGCCCTTCGACAATGAGTTCTTATATAGTACCCATATCCTTGAAGTGGCCCAGAATCAGGGCGCACTGGTGGTCAATGACCCGCGCAGCCTGCGCGACTGCAACGAAAAACTCTTTGCCACCCAGTTTCCTCAGTGCTGCCCGCCGGTGCTGGTGAGCCGCGATATGCAGCGGTTGCGCGAATTTCATCGCGACCAGGGCGATGTGATCTTCAAACCGCTTGATGGTATGGGCGGTAGCCGTATTTTCCGCTGTCGTCAGGATGATCCCAATGTCGGTGTCATTTTGGAAACCCTGACCGACTTTGGTGGCCAGACGATAATGGCGCAGCGCTATATTCCGGCTATCAGCGAAGGCGACAAGCGCATCTTGGTAGTAGATGGCGAGCCGGTTCCCTATTGCCTCGCGCGCATCCCGGCTGCGGGTGAAACGCGCGGCAACCTCGCCGCTGGTGGCACCGGGGTGGCGCAACCGCTTACCGACCAGGATTATTGGATAGTCGAGCAGGTTGCTCCAACTCTGAAAGCCAAAGGGCTGCTGTTTGTCGGCCTGGATGTGATTGGCAATTACCTGACCGAGATCAATGTGACTAGCCCCACGTGCGCGCGGGAGATAGACAAGGCATACAACACCGGAATTGGGTCACGGCTAATTGACGCCATTGAGCGTAAATTGGCGGCGCGATAATTCACCTGTCTTGCCACGATTAGTGTAACTAACGAGTAGCTGTAATGAATCAGGCTGTTGCCTTGGAAGAAGAAAACCTCTTAGCGCCACCGGTTGATACGGGCGATCGCCTCAGTTTTACCTTTTTTTTGGCAATAGTCGTGCACGCGCTCCTGATCCTGGGCGTCACTTTTAAACTGCCCGACCATAGCAACACCTCGCAAACTATCGAGATTACCCTGGCGACCCACAAGTCCCTGCGCGCCCCTGAAAATGCCGACTTCCTCGCCCAGCACAACCAGGAGGCGAGTGGTACCCTGGATGAAGCCAAGCAGCTGACCACTGAGCGCCAGGCGGAATTTGCTGATACCCAGGTGCGCGATGTGAATCCGGTACCGCAACAGCAG
>DATIDX010000063.1:0-7019 GCA_035456025.1 Cellvibrio sp.
GCTGCCTGGTTGCCAGGTTCGGAAGGTGCGGGTGTGGCGGATGTATTAATCGCCAAAGCAGATGGCAAACCCAACTTTGATTTTAAAGGCTCTTTGTCATTTTCATGGCCAAAACTACCGCTGCAAGATGTACTTAACAAGCACCATAAAAATTATGATCCATTGTTTAAATTGGGTTATGGCCTGAATTATTCATCGGGTGAAGCGGGTGCAAAACTATTGCCGGAAAATGTGGCAGGTGTTGAAACAGGTGAGCCCAAAAATATTAATTTGTATGTGCGCCGTCCGCTGGAACCCTGGCATATCTTTATTGAAAATCCTGAGCGTCAGCAAATCCTCAGCGGTGCTTTTGCTGCTTTACCAAAAGGCGATGTAAAAGTACAAACCACCGATAAAGATGTGCAGGAAGATGCGTTAACGTTTACCTGGAAAGATACTTGGCGTGCAGGCATGACCCTGGAGTCTGGCGAGCCGATGAATCTGAGTGCACACATGAAAACCGGTGTGTTGGCGCTGGATATAAATATTATCGAGCTGGCGAAAGGCGGCGTGTCTTTCAAAATGGAGTGTAAAAAAGAAGGTTGTGATCGCGTAGTGCCATTCACCATGAGCGCGCGTGAGTTGTTGGGTAAAGGCTGGCAGAAAATTTATGTCCCCCTGAGCTGCTTTGCCCAAGCGCAAGACGATTTCAGTACGACTTCTATGCCGTTTGCACTGGAAGTGGGTGGTGCGGGTGAAGTGGGTGTAGCCAATGTGCAATTGCTAATCCAAACCCCGAAAGATGTCCCGCTCGTCAGTTGCCCCGATTACAAAACCGTATCAGTTACACCGGGCATGCTCAATGAGTGGTGGTCTATCGATTGGTGGTTGCCGCGTCACGAGCAAAAATTGGCAGAGGCAAAAGCCATCAAAGATAAAGGCGGAAAAATTGATCTGCTGTTTATCGGCGATTCCATTACCCAGGGTTGGGAAAAAGAAGGTGCTCCGGTATGGGAAAAAAATTACGCTAAACGCAATGCCTTTGCGATCGGTTTTGGTGGTGACCGTACTGAAAACGTGCTTTGGCGTTTGCAGCATAATGCGGTCGATAATATGTCGCCCAAGCTGGTGGTAATGATGATTGGCACCAACAATACCGGTCATCGCCATGAAAATCCGGCAACGACTGCAGCAGGTATTAAAAAATTGCTCGGCGAATTGCAACAGCGTTTGCCCGATTCGAAAATTTTGCTGCTGGCGATATTCCCACGCGACGAAAATGCGGATGGCCAATTGCGTCAGATCAATAATGGTGTGAATGCGATTATCAAAGGTTATGCCGACAACAAGAAAATCTTCTTTGCCGATATCAATTCTGTGTTCTTAACCAAAGACGGTGTGCTTTCAAAAGACATAATGCCGGATTTGTTGCACCCCAATGAACAAGGCTATGCGCTTTGGGCAAAAGCATTGGAACCGCAACTACAAAAATTGCTTAAGTAGAACCTGTTTAAGTAGTTAACAATCGGCGCCTTGTGCGCCGATTTTTTTTGCGCGCTATTTCGTGCGTTAACCCAACAATGTTAAAAATCGTTTTTTAAGTATGGGCGATGGGATTTATACCTGCACTGAGTAACCGTTAATGTTAAATTCATCTTGCGGTGTATATAAGGTATCTAATTCAATCAAGGAGACAACTCATGAAAAATGTACTACTGATTAGCGTATTAATGGCGACCTCGCTGCCGCTTCTGGCTGAGCCGGTTAAAGTGGATATGAAAGCTGGTCTGTGGGAGCACAAAGTCATATTGGATGCGGCGAGCGCAAAAGAAGTGCAGGCGCTTCAGTCCGGACAAATGAAAGAAGCTGTGGAGCAAATGAAAGCGCAACTGGCCAGCATGCCACCGGAACAGCGTAAACAAATGGAGGCAATGATGGCGCAGTCAGGAATGAAGATGACTGACGAAGGCGTGAGTTTTAGCAACGACCAGGTACAGGTTTCCCCGACTGGTTCTAATGTCAAAGCCTGCATTACCCAGGCGCAAATTGATCGCGGTGAGTTGCCCGATGATACCGCAGGATGCAAGACCACACTGAAACAAATCAGCGATAAAAAATTTAAATCTATTCATGTGTGCGCTAGCGACCAACAATCCACCGGCGAGAGCGAAATCACTTTCCAGTCACCTAAACACTACACAGGCAAAGGCACTATGAATCAAATGGTGAATGGCGTAAGCCATACCATGGCATTCAATATGGAAGGGAAATGGTTAAGCACTGATTGTGGCAATATTAAGCCGAACGAGTGATTTCGGTGAGCGATATAAAAAGGCACCCTGGTGCCTTTTTAAAAAATTAAAAGGAAAAATTTTTAATCGCAATGCCCAACAGCGCGCAAATTCCTAACACGCGAATAATGCCCATTTTCCAATAAAATAATAATGCGCTGGAAAAAATACCTATTGCCAACGAAATCCAGTCCAATTGTGATAGCCAACCGGATTCAACTCCTTGCGGCCAGAGCGTATGGTACGCAAAAAATAATGCGAGGTTTACGATCACACCTACAACTGCAGCGGTAATCGCTGTGAGTGGTGCAGTGAAATGCAAATTACTCTGGGTGGATTCCACCAGCGGCCCACCGGCGAGAATAAAAATAAATGAGGGTAAAAACGTAAACCAGGTGACCAGGCTTGCGCCTATGGCACCTGCCAAAAAGACATGTTCGCTACCTAAAAATTCATGCGTGTAAGCGCCGATAAATCCCACAAACGCGACCACCATGATGAGCGGGCCGGGGGTCGTTTCACCCAAGGCTAAACCATCCATCATTTGAGTTGGCGATAACCATTGGTAATTGGTCACTGCCCCTTGGTATACGTAGGGCAATACCGCGTAAGCACCGCCAAATGTCATCAGGGCTGCGGTAGTAAAAAACCAGGCCATTTGGGTAAAACCATGTTGCCAACCGAAACTAAAACCTAACAACAACATGGGGATTAACCACAGTAAAAGTCCACTTGCAATAACCACTAATAGACGCATCGACTTGAATCTGGCGTGCGCAGGAGCGGGCGTATTGTCATCAATTAATGCTGCGCCGTAATTTTTTTGGCTGGCTTGATGTTTGGAGCTGGCCGCAAATAATTGCGGGGCAAATCTTCCGCCCAACCAGCCGATAATCCCGGCCGCCAACACAATTAATGGAAAAGAAATTTGCAGTGCAAATATCGCCACAAATGCAGCAAAGGCAATGCCCCACAGCCAGTTATTTTTTAAGCTGCGCGAACCAATGCGATGCGCGGCTTGCACAACAATCGCGGCAACAGCGGGTTTTATACCGTAAAAAATTCCAGCGATCAGAGTGAGGTGGCCGTATGCAATATAAATCCACGAGAGGGCAATTAAAATAAACAGTGAGGGGAGTACAAACAGTGCTCCAGCAATGACACCGCCCCAAGTGCGGTGCATTAACCAGCCGATGTACGTAGCGAGTTGTTGCGCTTCTGGCCCCGGTAACAACATGCAGTAATTAAGCGCATGTAAAAAGCGCTTTTCCGAAATCCAACGGCGCTGTTCTACCAGTTCCTGATGCATGATGGCGATTTGCCCTGCCGGACCACCGAAGCTGATAAAGCCCAACTTGAACCAGAATTTAAGCGCTTGCCAAAGTGTGACAGGTGGGGGAGGAGTGTTCTGCATAGTCGTTATTGTGCGTTTGGGAAGGTGCTGCATCTTAGCAACCTCTGCGCTACCACAACAGAGGCGCCGGTGCAGGATGTAACTCTGCTGTCACAAACCCGTCATATAGTGTCCGCCTTCATAGATCGGCAATGGAAATTTTGTCTGCTGATCAATTTATGGCAAATAGCAGAGAGTCCCTATGTCCCCCAAATCCCACAAGCATATGCATTACAACGTGGCCTTGGTCGATAAATTATGGAATTTAAAGCGCTTGTGCGAAGTCCATTTAAAAATGCACATTCCGTTAAATATGGTGTTGAAGGACGAAGAGTACCGAGCAGAATTATTAGAAAAAGCATTATCAGCCAACAATTATGAACTCACCCAATTGGTGTGGGACGTACGGCAGATGGAAGATAATATTGTCACTGCTACCCATACCGGTGATGAGTTCAAACCGCGCAAAAAAGTGCGCGGCAGCATTAAACTAAATTTTATTGCCGCTCTATCCTGCGCACTCTTGTTGTTGCTTAGCGGCTATTTGTTGCGCTCATTTTTGCCGCTGGATGCAGGTGAAGTATTTGTATTGGAAGCTGTGACCGGTGCGCAAGTTAAATCAGCAGTGAAGTTGCCTGGC
This sequence comes from Cellvibrio sp., assembly GCA_035456025.1. Lineage (GTDB taxonomy): Bacteria > Pseudomonadota > Gammaproteobacteria > Pseudomonadales > Cellvibrionaceae > Cellvibrio. The sequence goes on from DATIDX010000063.1 coordinate 4,304, forward strand.
CAGGCTTATGTGCCCGGTGCGCCTCTGGTGCGTGCAACCAAACCGCTATTTCGCCTGCACGGATCCAATACGCTTGGGGAAAAGTTGGCGCCGCGGTTGGTGGAATCTTATTTTATGGCGCGCGGCGCAAGTAATATCAAAACTGCGCAGGGAAATAATCCCGCTGAAAAAGCAGTGAGTGCAGAGTTAAACGGGCGCATCGAATTTGTAGAAATACACGCGCATGGATCAAGCACGGCATTTGCCGATTTATTGCAGGGACGTGCTGAGCTGGGTATGTCATCGCGCCGCATTAAAGATCAGGAGCGCGACTCTTTGTTAAATACCAGTGGTGACCTTACCGAGGCGGGCAGTGAACACATTATTGGCCTGGATGGTTTGGCGATTATCACCAATGCCAATAATCCACTTGCTGACTTGTCGATTCCGCAACTGGTAAAAATCTTTTCCGGTGAACTGAAAAACTGGTCGGAAGTTGGTGGCAAAGATCTGCCCATTACACTTTATGCGCGCGATGAAAATTCAGGGACTTGGGATTCATTTAAAAGCATGGTCCTGGATCCTGCCCAGGCAAAGCTTGCGTTGACTGCAAAGCGTTTTGAATCCAGCACCGAGCTTTCGGATACTGTGGCGAAAGATGAAGGAGCTATAGGGTTTATCGGCTTGCCTTATGTGCGGCGCGCGAAGTTGATGGCGATATCAACTACCAAGAATTCCAAAGCGATTTTGCCCACGCATTTTACCGTCAGCACTGAAGACTATCCCCTTGCGCGCCGGTTGTTCTTCTATTTACCGCAGAAAAATATCAACGGTGAAGCGGAGGAGTTTGTTAAATTCAGTGCGACTGAGCGTGGCCAGAGCATTGTGGAAGATATTGGTTTGGTGTCGCAAAATATTAAAACCGGCCAGGCCTTTAGCAATAATTTTTATCCGGAAGAGATGCGCAACCTGACGGTGCGTTCACAGCGGTTGTCGATTAACTTCCGTTTCAAAGACGGTAGCGATGAGCTGGATACCAAAGGTATTAGCGATTTGGAACGGTTGGTTAAGTATGTGGAAACCAACTCACCTAAGCGGGTGCAATTATTTGGTTTTTCGGACAGCGAAGGGGATAAGTCGCAAAATGCCGAGCTGTCATTGCGTCGCGCTAAAGTTGTGGAGCAGCATTTGGTTGCGCGCGGAATATATCCGCTGATTGCGCGCGGTATGGGTGAAGAGGCTCCGTTGGCGAGCAGCAAAACCGAAGAAGGGCGCCGGATGAACCGTAGAGTGGAAGTCTGGATTTTATAATTCAGTCATTAGGTGCGATAAAAATTATCTGCTGCACTGAAGTATCTGGATTAGCTCTATGGAAAATCCGTGCATAAGTATATTTGCCTGGCAGAATTGCGCGTGCTCAGCTTTTGCTGAGCAGCCATTGTTTAGCGGTTTCGACGTCGTAAAACATGCGGCCGGTACTGATGGCGCGGTTGGCGAGGACGTTATAAACGAACTCGGTGGTATCCCGCGTGCGAGGATTGTTGTCGACCCAGGCGAATTGAAATTTTGTGGTGATGCCCAGTTGTTTGAATAGTGCTGGATGATCAAATGCCTCAAGCGTGGTGACTGAGTTGAGCAGGTTTTGTTCGCCGAGAATTCGATAGCATTGATATTTTTCACTCGCTTCAACAATGCTTTTCCAGAAGTGAACCGCATTCTCGTAATTGGCCATGCCGCTGACCTTCACGTGAAGGTAATGCTCATGGGGAGTGATATCGATTGTGACGTCCATCAGTGAGGTTGCTCTTGAGAAATCAGTGGTCTTGGAAATTCAGTGGCGTAAATCTGCAACCAATGTTCCGGCAGCGAGAATTTCTTGTTCATGGCCTGGTTCGCGCCAGGTTTCAGCGAGGCCGCTGGCATACCACTCTTGCATGGATTCCAAATTCAGCAGACGCGTTAAATAATCTTGCGCGGCTCCGCTTAGTGGCAAACCATAGGTTTGAAAACGAAATGCCACCGGCGCGAAAAATGCATCGACCGCGGTAAATTTTTCGCCCGCCAAAAATTCTCCGCCAAATTTACCCAAACCTTCATTCCAGAGTTCATTAATGCGGGTGATATCTTTTTGCAGTGCAGGAGAGATTTCTTTCATTTGAATGCGATGGCCACAACTCATTCCGCACGTATTGCGCAGCGTTTGAAAGCCGGAGTGCATTTCGGCGCTGGCAGAGCGTGCCCAGGCGCGGGCGCTTTTATCTGCAGGCCAGACTTGCGGATAGGTTTCGGCAAGGTATTCGACAATCGCGAGGGAATCCCACACATGGAATTCACCATCTTGCAGGCAGGGCACTTTGCCCGAAGGCGAAAACGTCCGGTATACATCCCAATTCGTGTCGGTAGCAAAGGGGTGTAACTGCTCAGCAAAGGGGATGTTCAAGGTGCGCATCAATACCCAGGGGCGCAGTGACCAGGAGGAATAGTTTTTGTTGGCAATATGCAATGTGAACATGGTTGGGCTCCTTGTAATGATGCGATCTGGTCTGGAAACGAAGCGACCCAGACTTGCGCTCATGCAAATACAGTGTCGCAAAAAATAACATAGTTACCGGTTAACAATCTGCAAACATTAACCAAAGATAACAAAAAGCCAGCGCGAAGCTGGCTTTGTTCATCAGAGTGCAGCGAGGGCGTTCAAGCTCCAATCGATGGCTTCGCGGTAGTGATGCTCGGGTAG
>DATIDX010000064.1:0-2743 GCA_035456025.1 Cellvibrio sp.
CAAACGCGGTTTCCAATGTTTCGATTTGACCGCGCACTTTTAAATCCACACCGCGCGGTAAATCGGCGCGCGCTTTTTCAATTAGCTTATTAATATCGCGGCTCACTGAACCCAGATCGCGGCCCTGGATATTGGCGTGGATATTAATCATGTTGGTGTTGTTGTAGCGATTCACTGCCGAGGTTTGCACAGTGCGCTCATAAGTCACGACATTGCCCAGCAATTGTTGTTTGCCATCGCTGCCTTTACCAATCGGGATATGCATGAGTTCATCGATGCTATCCATATCCGCTTCCAAACTGCGTGCGCCTATGTTGTAGGTATTGCCATTGACCTCATTGAGCCAATAGGTAGGTGTGGTCTGCATGCTACCGCTCAACGCGATCATCATATTTTCCGCCACATTGCGTGCGTTCAAACCCAGGTGCTGTAGCTGTGTGCGATTAATTTCCAGTGAAAGGGTCGGCTTGCTCCAGCGTTGGTAAACGTGGGCATCAACAATACCGGGAATTTTGCGCAATTCATTATTGAGCTTGGCGGCGAGCGGGATTATTTCAGCCGGTTTGCCGCCGATAAATTGCACATCAATCGGTGCGGGAATACCAAAGTTGAGTGTCTGGCTGATTTGGTCGGCCGGTTGGAAAAAGAATTCAACGTGTGGAAATTGTTTGGGTAGGCGCACGCGCAAATCTTTCATGATGTCTGCACTGTCCAGCTTGCCGGGTTTAAAGCTGAACATAATTTCCGATTCTGCTGACTCCGCTGTGCCCGAGTTGCCGTTGAGTGTGTTGATAGTGCTGTAGGGGCCGCCAATAATATCGAGAATATCGCCCATTTGTTCTTTGGGAATTCCCGCGCGAATTTCTGTGTGTATCTGGTCGACTAATTTAGGCATTTGTTCCAACCGTGTTCCCGAAGGCGCACGGATATGCAAGCGCAGTTGGCCGCTATCTACCACCGGAAATAAATCTTGCCCGAGGGTTGGATAAAGCCCGAGTGAAAGCACGCAAAAACCAAAAAAGCCCAACGCAAACTGTTTGCGTTTATGCAACACGGCGGTGAGCACTACTACAAAGTCAGCGCGAAAACGTTCAAAGCTGTTATTGAATCCTTGATGCACGCGTGCAAAGCCCTGCGCAAAACGATGTTGCGCAGGTTGTTGCTGGCGTTGGTGGTGATTGCGCATCATAAACATCACAAGGGTAGGAATAAGCGTGCGCGAAATAATGTAAGACGCGATCATCGCAAACACTACCGCTTCGGCGAGCGGCACAAACAAATAGCGCGCAATGCCGTCAAGGAAAAACATAGGCACAAACACTATGCAAATACACATGGTGGATACAAAGGCCGGCACGGCAATTTCCTGTGCGCCATCGAGAATTGCTTGCAATGGATCCTTACCCAGCGCCATTTGCCGCTCGATATTTTCAATCTCTACCGTTGCATCATCCACCAGGATTCCCACTGCAAGTGCGAGCCCACCGAGGGTCATCAGGTTGATAGTTTGCCCAATCAAATACAAACAAATCAGCGATACCATGATCGAAAGCGGAATCGAAACGGCGATGATTAATGTGCTTCTCCAGTTACCCAAAAAAAGCAAAATCAGCGTGGCAGTGAGCGCGGCGGCAATCAGCCCCTCATGCACCACATTACTAATGGCGGCTTGCACAAAAATGGATTGGTCGAACATCAATTTAATGTCGATTCCCTCCGGCATTTTGGCGAGCATTTCGGGAATGGATTTTTTGATATGCTCAACTGCTTCGATAGTGGAAACACCACCAAAAGCCAGTACCGAGTTCAATACGCTGCGCGAACCATTTTGTCGCGCGATAGTAGTGCCCGGGGTAAAGCCGTCGTGGACATTGGCAACATCACTCAGCAATAACGTGCGGCCTTTTTCGGTGCGGATGGGAATTGAGCCAATTTCATCGATGTTGGCGACAGCGCCGTTGAGTTTGATATCAAATTCACTGTCGCCCACTTTCATCACGCCAGTGGGCAAAATTAAATTTTGTGTGCCCATGGCCGCCACCACTTCAGCGGGCGTAATGTTGTTGGCGAGCAATGCGGCTGCATCCAGGTCAACTGATACCTGACGCGAACGCGAGCCGTAAGGGAAGGTGAGTGACAAGCCTTTTTTGCTCGACACTATCGGGCGCAACACTGTGCCTGCGGCATCGCCGATTTCAATATCGGACAAGGTATCGCTGGAAATACTCAGTTGTACCACCGGCAATTCCGATGCCGACCAAGCGCGCACACGCCCTGCTTGGGTGCCCTGCGGCATGCCGCGCGCAGCACCATTGGCACTCATGGTAGTTTGCGTGAGCGCGGTATCGATATCGGTACCCGGTTGGAAAAATACTTTCACAATGCCGAGGCCGGCAGCGGAAAAAGATTCGGTGTGTTCGATGTTATCGACTGCCTGCCCGAGTTCGCGCTCAGCCTGGTTAGTAACGCGCTCGGACATTTCCTTCGCAGTCAAACCACGGTACTCCCACAATTCTGCGACTACGGGAATCTGGATGGTGGGAAAAATATCGGTCGCCATTTTGCTCAATACAAATGGCATGGTTAATAAAATTAGCAGCGCCGCCACAAGAAATGTGTGCGGGCGGCGTAGGGCGATGTTGACGATCCACATGGTGTATTTTTAATAGAAGTAAAAATACTAGCGATAGCAATAAACGCGCCATTGGGTTATTTCAATAAATACGCGGGGCGAATAGCTGCG
>DATIDX010000065.1:0-7502 GCA_035456025.1 Cellvibrio sp.
AACCCGTTTGGGCGGCCACATTGTCAGTGGCCACATCGATGGTGTTGGTGAAGTGGTTAGTCGTCATCCCGATGCCCGCTCTGAACGTTTTCGCATTCGCGCGCCTAAGGCATTGGCAAAATATATCGCCCACAAAGGGTCAATTACCGTGGATGGGACTAGTCTTACCGTTAATAAAGTCGACGGCGCCGAGTTTGAACTCAACATAGTCCCGCACACCTTGCAAATGACGGTGATGGGCAATTACAAGACTGGCACCCGGGTCAATCTGGAAGTTGATGTGCTCGCGCGCTACCTGGAGCGGTTGATGCTCGGCGACAAAGCCGCTGAAACTGAGGGGCAGGGCATCACCCTGGAATTTTTGGCAAAAAATGGTTTTGCTTAAGCGGATTGCCCACTTATCCGGAACTGATTTCTCAAGAGACCTGTTATGCAACTCAACACGATTGAAGAACTGATTGAAGACTTGCGTCACGGCAAAATGGTCATCCTGATGGATGATGAAGACCGTGAGAACGAAGGCGATTTAATTATGGTCGCCGAACAGGTGCGCCCCGAAGACATCAATTTCATGGCGACCTATGCGCGCGGCCTGATTTGTTTGACGCTCTCGCCCGAGCGCTGCAAACAGCTGGATTTGCCTTTAATGGTGAGCGACAACAAATCCCAGCACACCACTAATTTCACGCTCTCGATTGAAGCGGCCGAAGGTGTAAGTACAGGTATATCGGCGGCGGATCGTGCGCTCACCATCCGCGCTGCCGTCAAGGCCAATGCCAAGCCGACCGATATTGTCCAGCCCGGCCACATCTTTCCCTTGATGGCCCAACCGGGCGGCGTAATGAGCCGTGCCGGCCACACCGAAGCGGGTTGTGATCTTGCACGTTTGGCAGGGTTCGAGCCGGCAGCAGTGATTGTCGAGGTGATGAACCCCGATGGCACCATGGCGCGGCGCGCGGATCTTGAGCAATTTGGCGAGCAACACGGGCTGAAAATCGGTACCATTGCCGACCTGATTCACTATCGCGCCACCAAAGAAAAAACCGTTGCCTGCATCAATACCCGCAAAGTGGAAACACTCTTTGGCGAGTTTGAGCTGCGCACCTATCGCGATTTGGCGCGCGGTGATCTGCACTTCGTGATGGTTAAAGGTGAGATAGATGCGGAACCGACATTGGTACGTGTCCATGTCATGGACATTGCCCGCGATGTGCTCAGTCTCAAGCGCTCCTCTGTTGCCGGCGGCAAAAGCTGGACGTATCAGGATGCGCTGCGCAAGGTAAGCGAGGAGGGCAAGGGTGTTGTCCTGCTAATCTGTCACGACGAATTGACTACCGAAGTGGAAGACAGCATCGACTGGTTGATCTCCGGCAAACAAATCCGTCGCAGCTCGGAAGTGCTCTACAAACAAGTGGGTACCGGCTCGCAGATCCTGCGCGATTTGGGGGTGCGCAAAATGCGCGTGATGTCCGCCCCAATGCGCTACTCGGCGCTCTCAGGTTTTGATTTGGAAGTTGTTGAATACGTTTGTCCCGACGCTCTCTAGGTTGTGCAAGTTCTTCAAGTTGCGCAGCATCGCTTGATCTTTTATCGATTATTTTTTGAGAACACATTATGAGCAATATCAAAGTAGTTGAAGGTGATTTTTCCGCGTCAGCGGGTAAGTACGCGCTGATCGTCAGTCGCTGGAACAGCTTTGTTGTAGAAAGCCTTAAAGATGGCGCGCTGGACACTTTGCGTCGCCACGGTATCAAAGATGAAAACATCACCATCTATTACGCCCCCGGCGCCTTTGAATTTCCGCTGACTGCACAAAAAATTGCGGCGAAAAAAGAGTTCGATGCAATCATCGCTCTGGGTGCGGTGATTCGCGGCGGCACACCGCACTTTGATTATGTTGCGGGCGAGTGTACTAAAGGTTTGGCTCAAGTTTCCCTGCAGTTCGGTGTGCCGGTCACTTTCGGTGTACTGACTGTTGATTCGATTGAGCAAGCGATTGAGCGTTCGGGGACGAAAGCGGGTAACAAGGGTGTTGAGGCAGCATCAACTGCGCTGGAAATGGTTTCGCTGTTTGGAAAAATCTAAAGCTCGAAATCAGCTGTTGGAAGATTAAGTTTTAATTTTTTTCATTTCATGCCCGCGCACGCGGGCATTCAAGTTCTTTATCAGGTAATTGTTCATGACTACTTCTTCAGGTCAGGCCGGCCCTTTGGATCAAACCGGAAATGCCAATTCATCCGCGCAAAAAGGCCACACCGCCGCAACCCGCCGCATGGCTCGTCATTACGGGATGCAGGCACTTTATCAGTGGCACATGACCGGTAATTCGCTCAATTCAATCGAAGCGGAATTTCGCACCGATAACGATATGAGCAAAGTGGATGTGGAATATTTCCGTGATATCCTCCATGGCGTACCAGAGCATTTAAGTGATATAGATGCCATCTACGAACCCTTTTTGGTCGACCGTTCTTTAGTAGAGTTGGATGCGATCACGCGTGCGCTTTTGCGCCTTGCCACTTATGAATTTAAATTCCGTGTTGATGTCCCATACAAAGTGGTAATAAACGAAGCAGTTGCGTTGGCCAAGAAATTCGGTGCTGAAGATAGCCATAAATTTATCAATGGCGTTCTGGATAAAACTGCGGCAGTAGCGCGCGCACCAGAGGTCAATGCCGAGCGCAAAAGCCGCTAGTTTTCCGGGCGATGCTAGTCGCCCGCGACTGCAAACGCCAATCAACTCCTCTTAAGTTATTTAATTGTGCCGAGCGAATTTCAACTGATCCGACAGTTTTTCCAGCGCGAGCAAGCCGAGCAGCCTGCCGAGGGAGTATTGCTCGGCATTGGCGATGATTGTGCGCTCTTGCAAATTCCTGTAGGAGCACAACTGGCGGTATCAGTCGATACCCTTGTTGCCGATGTCCATTTCCCTGCCGACGCTGACCCTGAGTTAATCGCCGAGCGTGCATTACGAACCAATTTAAGTGATCTCGCCGCCATGGGCGCAGAACCACTTTGGTTTACGCTTGCGCTCACGCTTCCCGAGGCGGATGAAGATTGGTTGCGCCGTTTTAGTCGTGGCTTGTTTGCCTGCGCGCGTGAGTATGGAATCGCATTGGTTGGTGGCGATACTACTTCGGGGCCACTGACAATTACCATCCAAGTAATGGGCGCTACCCAGGCGCACCAGGTACTAAGGCGCGATGGCGCCAATGTTGGCGATTTTATTCTGGTGACTAACACCTTGGGCGATGGCGCTGCCGCCTTGGCGTCCATCCAGCAAAAATGCACTTTTAGCGCCGAGCACGCTGAATATTTATTGCAGCGATTTTACCGCCCTATACCGCGTTTATCCGAATCAGCATTGATCCGTGAATATGCGACTAGCGCGTTGGATATCTCCGACGGTCTGGTTGCCGACCTGCAACATATTTGCGACGCCAGCGATTTGGGGGCGGTGATCGATGTTGAAAACTTACCCCTTTCAGCGGCGATCAGGTCGCTCGGGGATAGCACTCAAGCCTATCAATGGGCACTTAGTGGCGGTGATGATTATGAGCTTTGTTTCACTGTTCCACCTGAAAAAATGGCGGAGGTTGCCATGTTGACCGCGCAGGGCAAATTGCAGGCGACAGTGATCGGTGAAATGATTCCTGGTAGCAAGGTGATCTGTGAATATGAAGGTAAACCCTTCACGCTGGCCACAACCGGATACCAACATTTCGCACCATGAAAACACCCTCATTCAAAGAATTGTTCGCCAATCCCAACCATTTGTTTGCGTTTGGGTTCGGTAGCGGGCTTGCCAAAAAGGCGCCGGGGACCTTCGGTACGCTTGCGGCGATTCCTTTTTTCCTATTGCTGCAACACTTAACCTGGCCGATTTATTTAAGTTGGTTGCTGGTGACTTTTGCGCTGGGGGTCTTCTGGTGTGACCGCTCATCTAAAGCCCTGGGTGTGCACGACCACGGCGGAATTGTGTGGGATGAGTTTGTCGGGTTCTGGATTACTATGTTTATGGCGCCCAGTGGTTTCTGGTGGATTCTGGCCGGCTTTGTGTTATTTCGCTTTTTTGACATTCTTAAGCCGTGGCCAATCAACTGGCTGGATAAAAGGGTGCACGGCGGTTTCGGCATTATGATTGACGATGCGCTTGCTGGCATATACGCCTTACTGGCGATGCAACTATTGGCTTTTTCTGTGAGGTCCCTGTGACTGTTCGTTTTGTTGAGTCATCCAAATTGCCAACCCCTTGGGGTATTTTCGTCATGCATGGGTTTTGCGATGAAGAGAATTACAAAGAGCATGTCGTGCTCACCATGGGCGACATCAGTGGCGAGGAGCCACTGCTCGCGCGAGTTCATTCTGAGTGCCTGACAGGTGATGCGCTGTTTAGTATGCGTTGCGATTGTGGTCCACAGTTGCAAGCTGCCATGCACAAAATTTCGTTAGCCGGGCGCGGGGTAATTTTTTACTTGCGTCAGGAAGGGCGCGGCATTGGCCTGCTGAACAAAATCAAAGCCTATCATTTGCAAGATCAGGGCGCCGATACGGTGGAGGCCAATGAACAGCTGGGCTTTGGCGCTGACATGCGCGACTACTCTATCCTCAAGCCCATGCTGGAGCATCTTGATATACACGCTTTGAAGTTGCTTACCAATAACCCACGCAAGGTAAAAGCATTGCAGGATATGGGTATCAATGTGGTGGAGCGTCTCCCGCATCAAACCGGCCGCAATCCGCACAATGCCAAATACCTTGAGACTAAAAAAGGGAAGCTTGGCCATTTATTCAATAGTGAAGACGACGAATAATTTCAGTATCGCGCTCACGACTTTTTTGCAACCATCCTTATCAAGAGTAAGACAATGACACGAATTGCAATCGCCGGTGCCGCAGGCCGTATGGGTAAGGCGCTGATTGAGGCCACACAAAAAAATCCACAGACCTCGCTGGGCGCAGCGAGCCTGCGCCCGGGTAGCTCGTTGATTGGTGCTGACGCAGGTGAGTTGGGCAATGTAGGCAAACTCGGTGTGTTTTTAGTGGGTGATATTGCAGATGTAGTCGATCAATTTGATGTGTTAATCGATTTCAGCTCGCCAACAGCGACCCTGCAAAATGTGAAAATCTGTGCGGCCAACAATAAACCTATCGTTATTGGCACTACAGGGTTTAGCGCGGCGGAAAAAGCGGAGCTACTTGCCTATCAAACACAAATTCCACTATTGCTCTCCGCTAACTTTTCTACCGGTGTAAACCTGTGTTTTAAATTGCTCGACCTCGCCGCGCGCGTGTTGGGTGACGAATATGATGTAGAAGTTTATGAAGCACATCATCGCCATAAAGTGGATTCCCCATCCGGCACTGCAGTGCGTATGGGCGAAGTGCTGGCGAATGCGTTAGACCGCGACTTGGATAAGGTTGCAGTCTACGGTCGGGAAGGCCAGATCGGTGCGCGACCGCGCGACACAATTGGTTTTGCCACAGTGCGCGGCGGCGATGTAGTTGGCGATCACACCGTCATGTTTATGGCTGATGGTGAGCGCGTCGAAATTACCCATAAAGCGTCTAGCCGTCTTGCGTTTGCCAACGGTGCAGTGCGCGCGGCCGTGTGGTTGCAGCAACACTTTCTATCGCAACAAAAGCCCGGTTTGTTTGATATGCAAGATGTGCTGGGTTTGAGATAGGCAATGCGATAAGTTTTTAACTTCACATACATAGGGAATTAACGAATGGCTGGTTCCAGTTTATTAACGCTACTTGACGATATCGCCACTGTGCTTGATGACGTGGCGGTAATGACAAAAGTCGCCGCCAAGAAGACTGCGGGTGTGTTGGGCGATGATTTGGCGCTCAATGCCCAACAAGTTGCGGGCGTGCGCGCCGAACGCGAGTTGCCGGTAGTTTGGGCGGTAGCGAAAGGATCAGCGCTCAACAAGGCGATACTGGTACCCGCAGCATTGTTGATCAGTGCTTTTATTCCCTGGTTAATTATTCCGCTATTGATGGTTGGCGGCGCCTACCTGTGTTTTGAAGGCTTTGAAAAGCTGGCGCACAAATATTTTCATTCGAAGGCCGAAGAAGCTGCGCATCACCGTGAATTGATCGAGGCAGTTGCTAACCCGGAGGTCGACATGGTTGCCTTCGAGAAGGAGAAAATAAAAGGCGCGGTGCGCACCGACTTTATCCTTTCGGCTGAAATTATCGTGATTGCCTTGGGGTCTGTTGCCGCTGCGACTTTCGTTAAGCAAGCTGCAGTGGTGGTTAGTATTGCTGTGGTAATGACTGTGGGGGTTTACGGTTTCGTTGCCCTGATTGTCAAGCTGGATGATATCGGAATGCATTTGTGCAAAAAGCCCAATCCTTTCGCCCAGCTTTTTGGCAAGTTTTTGCTGGCCGCTGCTCCGCGCTTGATGAAATTCTTATCGGTGATAGGCACTGCTGCCATGTTTATGGTGGGCGGCGGCATAGTGACCCACAACACTCCCATGTTCCATCACTGGATAGAAAATCTGGCCGGCATGACAGCGCCTGTTGGCTGGCTGACCTCATCGGTATTAAACGGATTGGCCGGAGTAGTGATAGGCGCTTTGTTATTATTGGTGGTAAACCTGATTGGGAAGATGTTCCGCAAAAACGTGCACTGACCTGATCGGGGCAGATTCCCGTGGACAGGTGCGGGCGAGTCCCGTAGAATTCGCAGCCAGATTGCGGCCGCCTGGATCGGCTCTGCACAAAAGAATACAAAACGGTTCGCACAAGAACATAAAAAAGGCGAGATGAGATTTGAGTTTCATCTCGCTTTTTTACAGCCAGACGTTTTACAGTCGGATCAATTTTGCCTTTTAACTCAATTACTTATCGCGATGTTCACTTTAAAAGTGTCAATGCGACTGACTTTTTGAGCCTGAAGAAACTGAACGTCCGTGCGATTTGGATGACGAACCTACAACGATTTATTAGCTTGCTTTAAGGGTATCCCGCAGGGTTAGTGACTGCTGGTGTTCTCCAAGCCAAAACCCAACCAGCTCAGGAGGTTGTTTTGACTACTCAGGAATCCCTTCCTGCCCCGATCAAGGCCATATTGGTTCTTGCTGATGGTAGTGTGTTCCGTGGTACTGCAATTGGTGCCGAAGGCTTATCCGTTGGTGAAGTGGTGTTCAATACCGCAATCACTGGCTATCAGGAAATCCTTACTGATCCCTCTTACGCCCAGCAAATCGTCACCCTCACTTATCCACATATCGGCAATACCGGCACCAACAGCGAAGACGAAGAATGTCAGCGTATTTGGGCAACTGGCTTGGTTATCCGCGATCTTCCTTTATTGGCCAGCAACTTCCGCAATCAGGAGAGCCTCTCCGATTACCTCAAAGCGCGCAACGTGATTGGTATCGCCGATATCGATACCCGCCGCTTGACCCGTATCCTGCGCGACAAAGGTGCGCAAAACGGTTGCTTGATGGCAGGCTCTGATTTGGATGAAGCCAAAGCCTTGTCTG
>DATIDX010000066.1:0-12599 GCA_035456025.1 Cellvibrio sp.
ATCAACCGCTGAAAGGGCGGGATAGTGCTGAGTATTGGCGTCAAACCGGCGCTCATCGCCTCAATCGGGGCTATACCAAAACCTTCGTGGCGCGATAGGCAGAGAAAATAGCTGGCGCGATTGATCAGCTCCTGGATTTCACCATCGCTGGGATTTGCCGCCAGGGTTACCGCTTCAGCGATGCCCAGTTTGCGGCTGATATCCTGCAATTCAGCGAGGCTATGGTCGTACTCGCGCCCGGCGATGATCAATCGCCATTCGGGATGTGCGCTGTGCAATTCGGCAAACATCGCCAATGCGGGCAGCAAACCTTTGTTGGACGACCAGCGGCCAAAATACATCAGGGTGGGCGACAGCTTTGGTGCTGCGCAACCTGCGTATTTCTCCACATCCACGCCATTTTCAATCACCTGCAATTTGCGCTGGTTCATGATCTGGCTGAACAAATCGCCGTCATTGGCGCTGGTCGCCACTACTTTGCTGTAGGCGCTGGCCGACAGGCGGGTGATGCTTTGGAAGTAGGCCTTTTTAGCGCGCGAGGCAAAACTGGTGTGGAAAAAGCCGCCATGGGTGGACAGCACCAAGGGGCGGCGATGTAACCATTTTGTCGCGGCGAGGAAGTCGTAAAAAAAGTCGACGCCATGCACATGAATTACATCGGCATCCTTTAGGTATTTAAATACCGCCGGGCACACTGGATAGCGGCTCGAACCTGAATAAGGTAGGCGGATTACCTCGATACCGTCGATGATTTCCTGCTCCGGCAAAGTTTCTTCCGAGTTACGGAACAGTCGGTTCAAGGTAATGATGCGCGTTGCGCGTTGGCCTTTACGCAATTGATGACGAGCAATATTGCGTACGACCTCTTCCATACCGCCGATGGACGGCAGGTACTGGCGCACGATATGGGTGACTTTTACCTGTTCGCTATTTGCCATCTTGGCCTCCAGATAATGCATTGGGTCCGGATTGGGAACGCCCGGATACAGGGGCGGGATCTAACATGCAGCAGCCCACTAGAAACCATAGCAGGCCAGCACTCTTGAGCGCGAAAAATGAAGACCCGCTGATACACAGGATCAGCGCTACATACACCGAGACCAAGGCGCGGAAGCGCATGCTGCGTTCGTTCGGCATCGGCAGAATCCACAGGCTCAACCAAAAGATCAGGCACAGCGGCAGGCCGAAGGTGGATAGCATGTGCGCGTAACCCACGTCGGGATAGGCATCGTGGATATTGGTTGCCATCAGCATTGGCAAGTCGAATTCCATCAGCGACCAGCCGCTATAGGCCAGGCGCCCATTCAGGTCATCGCTGATCAAGCCATCGACTTCATGCTTGGTTGAAAGCCCCACGGCGATTAACATCCCGACCGCGAATATAGGGGCAAAAATGGCGAGGTTGATCGATTTACCTTGCAGGAAGATGCGCATGGCCACAAACAGGCTTACGGTCATGAGCGCAAAGCGCGAGTCCGCTAACACCATGAGGAAAATTGCCGCGCACACAAAAAACACGCCTTTGCGCCATTCTTCGCGGTCGCGTGAGATACCCCAAGCAGCGCAGAGGGTTGCAAAGTTACCCAGTGAAACTGGCTCAAGGAATACTGAAGATACCCGGTGTGGTCCTAAGAGGCTGGGCAACAGGGTGCGGCCTATACCTTCCGGGCGTATGCCGTTGAACTGCAACTTGCTCTCACGGACATACTCGGTGACTGGCAGCAGGGCGCCGATATTGACGTAATAGCCAAAGATATCGAACAGCTCGGTGTATTGGTCGACGAATAGCAGCTCGAACATTCCCAGCACAATCACGACCCAAATTGCGGCTTTAAGCGCACGGTCGGCCATGTCAGGTTTTCCGACATTACAGCCTAACCAGAAGTAGCAGAGTGGAATGGCAATGTCGCGGAATGCCTTGATGTTCAATTGCTCATTGATCATCCCCAGCACACATAAAATGGCAGCAGCGACACAGGCAAGCGCCACCACTCCTGGTAGCAGACGGCGCATGAGCATTGGAGCGCAGGCGAGCAAAATAATCGCTTCAGCTAGCCCTACCAGCGGGCGTGAGGCTGGTATGACAAAGTTATTTACCAGGCAAAGCACGGCCTGGTAGCCGACACTGGCGACGATAATAAACGTCAGTAGTCGTTGGTCAGAGAGCCAGCGCCGCTCCTGCACCGGCTGCCATTGGGTGGGCAGGGGTGGGATGGACGGACAGGCCGGTTGATAGTTCATCCTTACCTCTTTTAGCGCTACAGCTAATCGCGCAATGCGGTTCCAAGCAGACGTACACCCAATTCGCGCAAACGATTTCCAATGGCGATTAAGGCTTTGGTGCGGGTGATATGAGCATGCGCGACTAAGATCGCAGCACCCGCCTGAGCGGCAACCAACTGGGCATCGCGGTTGCCGTCCATAGGCGCGGTGCTGATCAAGGTTACGTCAAAGTTTTGCACCAGAGACTCCAGGCGATCCTGGTACTGTCTGCTCGACAATAATTCCTGTGGATTTGGCGCGCGCGTGCCAGCGGGTAATACCCACAGAGAGCGCACTGTCTCGATCGGCGTAGGCACAACGGCGGTGCGATCGGCTATCCAGTCGGATAGCCCCGGCGCATGTTCATGGAGGCTAAACAGCTGATTGATCTGGGGCGAACGCAGGTTGCTGTCGATCAGCAAAGTCCGGGCGCCGAGCTGTGCAAAACTGATCGCCAGGTTGGCGGTAGTCAATCCGATACCGGCGGCGTCTTCAGCGCTGACCAATGCCAGTGACCGGTTTTGTTGCGGATTGAAGTAGCGCAGCATCAACTCACTGCGCAGGCTGCGCATGGCTTCGGCTTGGGCGCTGTCGGGCTGGAACAGGGCGCTTAGGCGACGATCAAATTTGCTCGATGCCGCCGGTGTCTGGGTATAGGCAAATTGTTCGGCGAGTATCGCGTTGATGTCGTCGGCATTGACCAGACCCAGTTTTAGCGCGGCTTCGCCAAAGCGTAATCCGTGTTTCTTTTGGGTCGCCAAAATCATGTTCAAATCTTTGGGGCTGAGCTTGCCGGTTGCTACCAGCATTGGGCCCATTTTGGTCGACGTAGCGAGCAGGCTTTCACTGCTCAGTGCTTGCGCTAGATCGTTCATGCGGTTGCCTCCTTCATATTTTTCCGCTTGGGTGCTCTACCGGACAATTCGGCGGGAATGTAGGCGAGTACTGTCAGGCCCAGACTGTGTTCCAGATCGTGAACGCTGCGGATACGTTGGTCGAGCCATTCCCAACTGAGGGCGATGGCGATTCCCAACAACATACCCGCGATACAGGCTAACACTATCGTCATGACAGGTTTAGGTGAGGTGGGACGTCCGGGTACTACGGCAGTATTCAGCACTGCCACATCGGTAGCGGCAATTTGGCTCTCCAGGCGGGTTTCGATAGAGCGCGCCAGCGCTGCATCGTAGGCCGACTGGGCATTATCAGCCTCCTGCTTGAGCAGGTTCAGTTCGTTGCGGTTGCGGCTGAGTTGCAGCACCAGTTCTTTTTGCGCCGCCAGCTCAGCTTTGAGTTGGTCTTCGCGCGCCTGGGACAATTCAACCGATGATTGCAAACTGCCGCTAATCAATTCGAGCATCCGGTTCATCTGCTTCCGCAGGGTATCGACATCGCTGCGTGCTTGACGGTATTGGGGGTGGTTTTCGCCCACTTGGGTGGCCAGCTCGGTCAGGCGCGATTGGGCTTGCGCCAGGTCAGTCGCCAGCCGCTGTACTTGCGGGTTATCGAGCGCACGGGTTTCCAGTTGACCGCGCTTGGTGTTGGCGATTTGGTCGCTGCGGCTCTGAGAATTGAGGCGCTCGTTCTGTACTGAAATCAACATTGATGAGAGTTCGGCGAGCTTGGTGGACTCCAAATCCAGCCGGTCGGAGGAAATAATGTTGTGCTCTTCCTGGTAATTGGAGAGCGCGTTTTGTTTTTCGATCAGTTCGTTGCGCAGTGCGCTCAACTGCTGGTTGTACCAGGCGGAGGTCTGCTTGGCCGGCTCAATGCGCAGTTCGAGGTTGGTGTACATGTAGGCTTGCGCGAAAGCGTCAGCGAGTTGGGCGGCGAGTGCGGCGTCTTGCGCTTTGAAGGCGATGGTGAGTACGCTGCTGTCGCGTTTGGGAATCACAATTAACCCCTGCGCGAGGAAGCCCAGCATCCGCGCCTGATCGCGCGCCGGTTCACCGGTGAGTTTCGCCGCTTTGATCATCGCCGGCGAACTTTGCAGGTTCAGTTGTTTGATCACCTTGTTGGCAACATTGCGGCTGCGGATGATATCTGCCTGGGTTGCAATGTAGGCGCCGGTGAGACGCGCGGGTTGGGATTGGCCGCTAATGGGATCTAGCCCGCGGCCATCGACCAATAAATCGGTCGATGCGGTATAGGATTTGGGGGTGAGCAGACTCAAGACTATAGCTGCAAGTATCGCGACCAGAGTGGTTGCGATAATGGCCCATCTGCGGGCGATCAAAATGCCGATAAGGGTATTTATATTCATTTACCTGGTCCTGTTAAAAGAGACTTTCCTTCACTACGAGTACATCGCCATCCAGCACACGGTCATCGGGTTTGGCGCGCAGTTCTTTTACTGATCCGTCCGCTTGCTGGCGAAAAAGTTTAACGCTGTTCTCGCTCGCACGATTGGTTGGGCCGCCACCAGCGCTGAGCGCTTGCATTACATTTAACGGCCGATCAAGCGGGTACATGCCCGGTGAGTGGACTTCACCATTGATGTAAAAACGTCCGGCATTGGGGACGTACAGCGTGTCCCCATCTTTCAACCAAACTGGCGCGGCTTCATCCGCGTCGTAATTCAACAGTTTTTGCAGATCGTATTCGATGCGCTCGGGGCGGCCATTCTTGCTGATACGGGTCAGGATCAAGCGCTCACTGCCGCTTGCGGCTATACCACCGGCGGAAGCCAGCGCTTGGGTCAGGCTGGTCGGCCCTTCGAGAACAAGCTTGCCGGGGTTGTTTACCTTGCCCAAGATGGCCACCACCTGGCTGCGGTATTTAGTGATCAATACATTGACTTGGGCATTTTTCAGGTAATTGCCTTGCTGATACCGGTCGGCAATTAGGTAGGCGGCATCCGCACTGGTTTTGCCTGCAATAGCAAGGTTGCCGATAAGGGGTACAACTATGGTTCCCGCTGAACTGACTTGCCCTTCGGCCGTCAGCTCTGGTTGTCCATATATGGTGATACGAATTTCATCGCCGGCACCGATGGTGTAATTGGCCGGGCTGCTACCGGAGTTGGCCGTTTGTGCTTGTACCAGCGAGCTGAATACAACCAGGGCGAGACCAGCCCATACCCAAGTGCGAAAACGCAAAATCATGTGTTGTCCTTAGTGATCAAAAACAGCCAGACTGGTTAGTTGGCAGCCAAAGCCTGACAATAAAAACCAAAGTCCAGCGATAAAAACCAATGTCTGGCTTGTAATTGGTTTGCTGCCGGACTTGCTACTGCAAAAGCGAGGCCTATTTGGTCAGAATGATGTTAAAAATAAGTGAATATGTGGGCTGGCGCTTTTTTAGTGGAGGGTTTGCGATAAAGCAAAACGGATTTTAGTGATGAAAAAAGTAGCGGCCAAGCGATAGCGGCTTGTTTTGGAATCATTTTGTACTTTTTTGG
Source organism: Cellvibrio sp. (assembly GCA_035456025.1). Classification (GTDB taxonomy): domain Bacteria; phylum Pseudomonadota; class Gammaproteobacteria; order Pseudomonadales; family Cellvibrionaceae; genus Cellvibrio. Next base: position 5,663 of record DATIDX010000066.1, read on the forward strand.
TGCAGTTAACACTTGGCAACAATCCCTATTGCAGTTTGCGCCATGAATAGAATTGCATTCCTGTATGAGTTTTTTGCGTGGAAGCTTTTTGGGTGCCTGGTGTACAATGCGCGCCTAAATTTTCCCCCTTCCCATCCATAACCTCGACCGGCTCTTGCGGTCCGCAGGTCAACTCAGGACTTAATCTATGTTTGATAAAAACCAAACTATTGCTTCTTTTGATCCCGAAATCTGGGCTTCTATCCAGAACGAAGGCCAACGCCAGGAAGACCACATCGAGTTGATCGCCTCTGAAAATTACACCAGTCCTATGGTGATTGCAGCCCAAGGCACCAAGTTGACCAACAAATACGCCGAAGGTTATCCGGGCAAGCGCTATTACGGTGGTTGTGAGTATGTGGATGTGACTGAAGCCCTGGCGATTTCACGCGCTAAAGAGTTGTTCGGTGCTGATTACGCCAACGTCCAGCCACATGCTGGGTCTCAGGCAAACCAAGCAGTTTACGCTGCGCTCTGCGCTCCGGGCGATACTATCCTGGGTATGAGCCTGGCGCACGGTGGTCACCTGACTCACGGTGCCAAAGTAAGCTCGTCAGGCAAGTACTACAACGCTATCCAATACGGCCTGAACCCTGCTACTGGCTTGATCGACTATGACGAAGTTGAGCGTCTGGCGCTGGAGCACAAGCCAAAAGTCATCGTTGCCGGTTTCTCTGCTTACTCACAAGTAGTGGATTGGCAGCGCTTCCGCGACATCGCTGACAAAGTAGGTGCCTACCTGTTTGTGGATATGGCCCATGTTGCTGGTCTGGTTGCTGCTGGTCTTTATCCTAACCCGGTGCAAATTGCTGACGTAACTACCACCACCACGCATAAAACCCTGCGCGGTCCACGTGGTGGCCTGATTTTGGCGAAAGCCAACGAAGAGATTGAGAAGAAGCTGAACTCAGCCGTATTCCCCGGCGGCCAAGGTGGCCCTTTGATGCACGTGATTGCTGCTAAAGCGATCAGCTTCAAAGAAGCTATGAGCCCTGAGTACAAGGCTTATCAGCAACAAGTTGTAAAAAATGCAAAAGCCATGGCAAAAACTTTCCTTGAGCGCGGCATTAACATTGTGTCTGGCGGTACTGAAAACCACCTGATGCTGGTTGACTTAATTGGCAAATCCTACTCAGGTAAAGATGCCGACGAAGCTCTGGGCAAAGCGCACATCACTGTGAACAAAAACGCTGTGCCTAACGACCCACGCTCTCCATTCGTGACCTCGGGTATCCGTGTAGGTACGCCAGCGGTTACCACCCGTGGTTTCAAAGAGGCTGAGTGTGTGCAATTGACCAACTGGATCTGCGACATTTTCGCAGCGCTGGAAGCGGGCAATGCTGACGAAGTGATTGCGAGTGTAAAAGCGCAGGTTGCTGATCTGTGCAAGAAGTTCCCGGTTTACGCTGAGTAACCCCAATCCGGTGAGGGATGTAATTCCCTTCATAACAAAAAAGCAGCCCCCGTGGCTGCTTTTTTGTTTTTGGTTTGGAACCTTTGAGGTTTTTATTTCTTTATTTTTAATTGTTCACCGAAATTAGATTTTGTTTTTACAAAGCGTAATAAAGTTCGATTTTTTAACCAGCTTGGCCTATTTTTAATCAACCAAAATGGCTCACTGGTTTTCTCCTGATGGCGCTTTTCTCTTCTAATAGCAAACGAATTTATCTGGTGATTACGGCCTTGTTAATAGCACTGGTCGGCTACCAAATCCTCCAGCAAAAAGCTTTGACCCAACCTGAGCGGCGGCTGCAGACAATGATGCTCGATGAACAGCCCCCGCTGTCGATCACGCCCTCCACCAATCCGATATTGGCCGATGTCGAAAGTGAATTGACGCGCGCGCAACGGGTCTTGAACGCGCCAGCTGGAGAGGCTGCGCCAGCGTCTAACTCCGGTCCGACAGTTAATGGCCCTGATGCCTGGCGCATGGGCGATGCAAAAAACCCGGCACCGGCAATGCCCTTGCCTGGAGGTGTTGCTGTTTATGAGCCAGTCTCGGTCGATATGGACAGTCCTGCCTATCCGCAACCGGGCGAGCGGGTGAGTGTCACTTTGCCCGGTGGCGAACAGCTGCAAGTCAATGTCGAAACCAGCAGCAATAATCCCAATGGCGATTACACCTGGCGCGGCCATCTCGATGGCCATGGCAGTGAGTATCCTGTGGTAATGACTTACGGTGGCAATTCCGTGTTCGCGACAGTGACTACGCCACAGGGCAGCTACACCTTGGAGTCGGTCAACGGTAGCGGGTGGATTTATAAAAATCCGGCAGAGGTTGAGTTATCCCATCCGGGGGCAAATGATTACATCGAGGCGCCGCAAATTCACGACTGATTTTTTAATTCGTTTTTAATTATTTTTTAATGTTGCAGGAGTCGATATGAAAACTTAGCTGGCAGTGGGTCGGGCTTTAACGGAAGCGCACAAATTTTATGTATGCCTCAATTTGTCAATCATGGAAGGTTTTAAGTAAAGTCAACTGAGAATCTCTCTATGAATAACTCTATCCAAAAGCTCTTGCGCTTTTCCGCTGCGCTCCTGTTGTCGGTCTCCGCATTACCTGCATTCTCTGCTCCCACAACAATTGATGTACTGGTGGTTTACACCAAAGGTGTTGCCAACTTGTATGGCGGTGATCCCACCACGCGCTTCAATCAAATTTTTCAGGTCTCAAACCAGATTTATGCTGATAGTGGTGTGAATCTGGAAATTCGCGTCGCCAAGACAATGCTGGTGGATTACACCGACGACAATAACGCCGAGACTGCGCTGAATAACATCACTTTCAACCAGCACGCTGCGTTTAGTGGTGTGGCTGCTGCGCGTGAACAGGCGAAGGCAGATATGGTTATTTTCTACCGCCCCTACATGAGTTCCCACGGCAGTTGCGGTATTGCCTGGATCGGAGGCAACGGCACCAATGGCGTGTTCAGTGCGGGTTATAAAGCTTATATGTATGCCCATGTGGCGATTAATTCCTGCGGCGATTATGTTACGGCGCATGAGCTGGGCCACAACATGGGGTTAAAGCATTCGCGTAAACAAGATGGTACTGGCGGTACATTGCATTACGCTCTGGGTCATGGTGTGGCTAACACTTTTACCACCATCATGGCCTACCAGAGTTCGTTCAATGTGGATTACTGGACCGGCAAGGTTTACAAATTTTCCAATCCGGAAATCCTCTGCAAAAACCTGCCTTGTGGTATAGATCGCAATAACACTGCAAGCGGCGCCGATGCGCGCTACGCGCTGAATATTACTGCCCCGCAAATCGCCAACTTTTATACAGGCGCATCGCCTTCAAGTGCGGCTTCATCATCAGTTACATCCTCCAAAGCTAACTCAAGCCTTGCTGCGAGTTCTGTATCCAGTCAAGTGAAAAGCTCGGCCGCGAGCAGCAATGGCACAACCACCAACGTGACTGACTTGGCCGCGCTGGTTGCCCAGGCAAAACTGGATTACGCCGCCGCAGTGGCTGCGTTAAACGCTAATAAGGCGGCAATTACGACCAAAACCCAGGCGGAGGCCGCTGCAAAAACGGCGCTGGCCCTGGCCACCAAAAACGCGACTGCGGCCAAAACCGACTACAACACAGCTGTCAACAAATACAACAGTCTGGTGACCCAGCGGAACACGCTAATAAACCAGATTAACGCAGCCGTTACCGCTTATTACGCTGCGACAACCGCTGCGGCCCAGACTGCCAAACTCAAAGCCTATGATGGATTGATCGTTAAATACAATGCGTTGCAGTCCCAAATAACCGCTGCCTACAACGCCGTGATTACCGCGCAAAATGCGGTAACTGCAGCGACTTCTGCTCTATCCACTGCTACAGCCAAGTACCAGCAGGCGCAAACCGCGACTACCGCGGAAAAGGCGCGCACTGCGGGTTTGCAAGCAGCCGTCACCAGCAGCCAAAATCGATTGAAAGAATTGGAAGCAAAATACAACGCCGCCCTCAAGGGGGCATCCAGATAGATCCGCAATTGGTTTCTCTCGTCTAGCGTCTTTACCCGGCTTCGGTCGGGTTTTTTGTTTGCGGTGATTGGGCTCGGGGAGGACATTTCCTGCGGCCGTTGCGAGCTTGCGATGCGCCAGATTTCCCATAGTTTGTGCTAGTATGCGCCCACTTTATCAATCGCTGGGGCCGATGATCATGCATTGTCCGTTTTGTAGTGCGGAAGATACCAAGGTTATAGATTCACGCCTGGTGGCCGAAGGCGACCAGGTGCGCCGCCGCCGCGAGTGCTTGTCCTGCCACGAACGCTTCACTACCTTTGAAGTCGCTGAATTGGTGATGCCGCGTATCATCAAACAAAATGGCACTCGCGAGCCCTTCGATGAAAACAAACTGCGCGCAGGATTGTTGCGCGCGCTGGAAAAACGCCCCGTGAGTATTGAGGCGATTGAATCCGCGATTAACCACATCAAACACTTTTTACAGGCTACAGGCGAGCGTGAAGTCAAGGCGCTGCTGGTAGGTGAAAAAGTGATGGAGCAACTGAAAAAGCTCGATGAAGTAGCCTATGTGCGCTTCGCCTCTGTCTACCGCCGCTTTAAGGATTTGAACGAGTTCCGTCAGGAAATTGACCGCCTCGAACAACAACCTGAAAGTGAACAGCAGCCTTAATATTACTGACGCCCCCATGACCATCACTGCGGTTGATTTTGACTTTATGGCGCATGCCTTCCGCCTCGCGGAGCGCGGCCTTTACACCACTATGCCCAATCCGCGGGTCGGCTGTGTTTTGGTGAAAGCCGGTCAGATTATCGGCGAGGGCTGGCATCTTCGTGCGGGCGAAGCCCATGCAGAGATCAACGCACTGCGCGCGGCAGGCGATAATGCGCGCGGAGCAACCGCCTATGTAAGCCTTGAGCCCTGTAGTCACACCGGTAAAACTGGCCCCTGCTCACAGGCACTGGTCGAAGCGGGTATTGCACGGCTCGTGTATGGGATGGAAGACCCCAATCCGCTAGTGTCCGGCAATGGCATTGCGATGATCCGCGCGGCGGGGATCGAGGTCGATGGGCCGGTGTTGGAAGACGATGCACGCGCGCTCAACCCTGGTTTTATCCGCCGCATGGAGCGCAAGCTGCCCTATGTGCGCTGCAAAATGGCGACGAGTATTGATGGCCGCACAGCCATGGCGTCCGGCGATAGCAAATGGATCACCGGCCCCAAGGCGCGCGCCGATGTACAGCGGCTGCGCGCCCGCTCTTGTGCGATTATCTCCGGTGTCGATTCCATCTTGCAGGACAATGCCTCACTCACCGTGCGCGTAGAGGAGTTGGGCCTGCCCAACGCTGAAGCGGCCGCCGAAAAACAACCGTTGCGGGTGATCCTCGATTCGCAATTACGCACCCCGCGCACAGCCTTGATGTTTAAGCAGAGTAGCCCGATATTGCTGGTGCACAACGGCGCGGTCGAGCCCGCACAATTGCTCGGTTGGCCGGACTTTGTTGAACTCCTTGCGCTACCTGCGAAAGATGGGCGCATTGATTTAAGTGCGCTGCTGCGCGAGCTCGCCCAGCGCCACTGTAACGAGGTGTTAGTCGAAGCGGGCGCTACACTGTCGGCCAGTTTTTTGCGTCGCGGTTTGCTCGACGAAATCATTATTTACATGGCGCCGAAACTTTTAGGCAGCAATGCGCGCCCGCTATTTGAGTTGCCGCTCGATACCATGTCCGCCGCGCTCTCGCTCAAGATAAAAGATATGCGTGCGGTAGGGCGGGACTGGCGCATCACTGCCGTGCCCGACACTGAATACTAGTAGTAGGTAAACCTTTGAACGATCAATACCAAGCTCCCGAATCCCAATCCCGCCCCTCGGCTCCGCAGGCGGACAATACCGCCTCGCTCGGCAAGCGCCTGCTGGCATTTGTCCTCGACGGCTTTTTTATGCTGATGGCGTTAATGATGGTGATGCAATCCATGGGTTTGCTTGAGCCTGCCTCCAGTCAGGATGTACAAGCGGTGCAGGCGGAATTGCAGAAGCGACTGACGGCTTTATCTGATTCGCAAAAGATGATGTTGGCGGTATCGCCGTTTCCGATTTTCTTCTTATTGCACGGTTTCCTCTTGCATCAATATGGGCAGACCCTCGGCAAGCGGATTGTAGGTATCGCGATTGTGACTATGGACAACCGTAAACCGGCCTTCGGTCAGCTTATCCTCTGGCGCTATCTGTCCCAATGGATGGTCGGACAGGTGCCGCTGGTCGGGGTGCTGCTGCGCTTTATTGATATAGTGGCGATTTTCCGCCCCGACCACCGCTGTATTCACGATCACCTGGCCAAAACCAAAGTGATCGACCTGAAAATTCCTGTCGCTGCGGTTGACGGCAAGCCCACCAGTATCATCGTATAACCCAGTCGACACTGGACGACCCGAGGTAAACCTATGTTCACCGGTATCATCGAAGCCGTAGGCGAAGTAGTGGCCTTGCAGCCGAAAAGTGGCGACCTGCGCCTGCGTATCAAAACCCACAACCTCGACCTCGGCGATGTACGGCTCGGTGATTCCATCGCCACCAACGGTGTCTGTCTCACGGTGGTGGATTTACCGGGCGATGGCTACTGGGCAGATGTATCGCGCGAAACCCTGGACAATACCACTTTGCCTGACTGGAAAGTCGGCCAGCGCGTCAACCTCGAAAAAGCCCTCACCCCGCAAACCCGTCTGGGCGGCCACATTGTCAGTGGTCACGTCGACGGCGTCGGTGAAGTGGTTAGCCGTCATCCTGATGCCCGCTCCGAACGTTTTCGCATTCGCGCGCCCAAGTCGTTGGCAAAATATATCGCCCACAAAGGGTCAATTACCGTAGATGGGACTAGTCTTACCGTTAATAAAGTCGACGGCGCCGAGTTTGAACTCAACATAGTCCCGCAC
>DATIDX010000067.1:0-6890 GCA_035456025.1 Cellvibrio sp.
CAATTACCCATCTAGTCTGATCAAAAATGAAAAGGCCAGCCTTAAAAAGGCTGTGCCAAAACCCTCGAGCAGAGGGGTTTAATTTGAATGAATGCCCGCATCGTTTTGATACAGGCTTCGTTTTATGCCTTATAAAAAAGCCACTCAATAATCCGAAGTAGTTTATTTCCCTTCAGCCTGGCCGAGCTCATCCCTCTAATCACAACATGCGAGTCATAGCCTCGTATGTTGAGCACCTTTCGTTATCCACACTGTGGCTTTACTAAAGCGGTAACAAAAAACACCGACCGCACGCCAATGTAGATGTCATCTGGCCACTCGGCCACTTAACGTTGGATTCTATGGCTTACAACCTGAAACGAGTGATCAATATTCTAAGGATCCAGAAAATGATGACATTGCTAATATAGCCGTAATATTATTTTAGAAATACGTAGCCCATAAAAGCAAAAATGCCCCGAAATCATCGAGGCATTTTTATTGACTAACAGATTACTGCGAGTTTAGATCCAGCCTATATTTAGCAAGGCTTTTCATTTTAGGCAGGTTTTTATGTCGGTAACATTCCAATGAGGGAAGTGTTTGCGAATCAGTGCGTTTAATTCGAGCTCAAACTCACTATAGCTAGCAGCAGTCATTGTTTTAGTCGATAGCTGCTCAATAACCATACCTGCCCCGACAGTGATATTGGTCAATCGATCTATAATAATGAAAGCACCGGTTGCACGATTGTTCGTATATCGATCAGCCACTACCGGCTGAGTCAGCAACAGATCAACAACTGCAATATCGTTCAGTTGTAATTGATTAACGCTCGATTGCGCTTGCGTATTTACATCAATTCTATAATCAATCGACTCAATAACACCGCTCACTACCTTACTGGCAAATTTAAACAGGTATTCAGAGTTAGCCTGGGTAGTTTTTTCAGTCATCCAAACAATGTGTGCTTTAAGATGGTTTGATTGCGGTACGTCATCTTTGGCTAAAACCAACATGTCCCCACGACTAACATCCACCTCAGTTGTCAATGTGAGAGTTACCGCCTGACCGATAAACGCCTCTGGCAACTCACCGTCATAAGTCACGATAGACTTCACATGGCTGGTTTTGCCTGACGGCAACACGCGAATTTCGTCACCGACTTTTACTACACCTGAGGCGACATTCCCGCAGAATCCGCGGAAATCGAGATTAGGACGATTGACGTATTGCACGGGAAAGCGGAAATCGTTGAAATTTTTATCGTCGGCAATCGGCACACTTTCAAAAATTTCCATCAAAGTTTGGCCCTGGTACCAAGGAGACCTTTCGGAACGATTTACTACATTGTCACCATCAAGGGCCGAGATAGGCACAAACAGTACGTCTTTCATTCCCAACTTTGCAGAAAACTCTACGTAATCCTGTTTGATTTTTTCAAACACAGATTCGTCGAAATTCAATAAATCCATCTTATTAACTGCAACAACAATATGTTTGATGCCCAATAAAGATGCGATATAACTATGGCGGCGGGTTTGGGTGACCACACCGTAACGGGCATCAATCAAAATAATGGCAAGATCACAGGTCGAGGCACCTGTCGCCATGTTGCGCGTGTATTGTTCATGACCAGGGGTATCAGCAATAATAAATTTACGTTTTGCTGTAGAAAAATAACGATAAGCAACATCTATAGTAATGCCTTGCTCGCGCTCGGCTTGCAGGCCATCGACAAGCAACGCTAAATCAATTTTTTCACCGGTCGTACCATGCTTGACGCTGTCAGAGCGTATTGCTTCCAATTGATCTTCATAAATCATTTTTGAATCATGCAACAAGCGGCCAATCAAGGTACTTTTTCCATCATCTACACTGCCGCAGGTTAAAAAACGCAACAGTTCTTTTTGTTCATGCTGAGCGAGATATGCATTGATATCTTGCGCAATTAATTCGGACTGATGACTCATACAGGTCTCTTTGCAATCAGTAATATGTGATAAACGTTGTGCTGGAGAAATTAGAAGTAGCCTTCCTGCTTTTTCTTTTCCATCGACCCTGAACTGTCATGATCAATCACCCTACCTTGGCGTTCTGAAGTAGTGGTCAATAACATTTCCTGAATAATCTCTGGCAAGGTAGTCGCCTCCGATTCAACCGCACCGGTCAGCGGATAACAACCGAGCGTACGGAACCTAACCATTTTTTCTTCGACTTTATCATTGGGACCAATCGGCATACGATCATCATCGACCATGATCAGAGTACCGTCGCGCTCAACAACAGGACGCTTGGCTGCAAAATAAAGTGGAACAATTGGGATATTTTCTAAATGAATGTATTGCCAAATATCCAATTCGGTCCAGTTTGATAATGGAAATACACGGATGCTTTCACCCTTATCGACACGACCGTTATAAATATTCCACAATTCCGGACGCTGGTTTTTAGGATCCCAGCGATGATTTTTATCGCGGAAAGAATAGACACGCTCTTTCGCACGCGATTTTTCTTCATCGCGACGTGCGCCACCGAACGCAGCATCAAAACCATATTTATTCAGTGCTTGTTTCAAGCCTTGGGTTTTCATGATATCGGTATGCTTGGCACTGCCGTGGACAAAAGGACTAATTCCCATATCCACACCTTCTTGATTGATATGCACAATCAAATCCCAGCCCAACTCCTTGATACGTTGATCGCGGAATTCAATCATTTCGCGAAATTTCCAGGTAGTATCCACGTGCATCATCGGAAATGGTGGTTTACCCGGAAAAAAGGCTTTCATCGTGAGATGCATCATCACCGCAGAATCTTTACCTACAGAGTAAAGCATTACCGGCTTATCAAACTCTGCGGCCACCTCGCGGATGATGTGGATACTTTCGGCTTCAAGCTGCTTGAGGTGGGTCAAGTTATATTGTGACATTCAATAGATACCAGATAAGTACAGCGTCGGCGTTAGGCAAGTGTCTGAAAAACAACAGCGATTATATAGGGCCGAGACGCAGGGTTTAATGATCAAATATTTCTAAGTTTATTCCTGTAAATTTGGACGAACAAAAATCAATCTTTTTTTGTTGCTGCATCGCGTTGAGTCAACATCATTGTAAATTCATCCCGGGCTTCCTTCGCACGACTAAAAACAGAGAGCAGATAATCGCTGTCCTCATGCTCGATACCACTACGTAACCGGGACAGATTATCGATAAATAAATCCATCGATTGCAGTATCGCTGATTTATTCGCCCGCATAATGTCGTGCCACATAACCGGATCGCTAGATGCGATACGGGTAAAATCGCGGAAGCCGCCAGCAGCATAACGAAAAATATTGGGATTCTTGATATCTTGCGCCAAGGTATCCACCAATGAGTAGGCGATAACATGGGGTAGATGACTGGTAGCACCCAAAACCTCATCGTGCTCTTCTACCGACATATTTAATACTTCTGCACCAACCGCCTGCCACATGCGCGTAACAAGATCCAAATGTTGGGCTGCAGTATTTTCCAAGGGCGTAAGAATGACGCGATGATTTTCATAAAGATTGGGATTAGCCGCTGTAACACCACTCTTTTCAGATCCAGCGATTGGATGACCAAGTACAAATTGCGGTGGCACCTCCCCAAACACTGTTTCAGCAGCGCGTTGAACGCTGCCTTTAACACTAGCGCCATCTGTAATAGTCACCGCATCAGAAACAGAGAGTTTGATGTCCTCTAACACCCTGCTGACTGAAAGTGTAGGCACCGCAATAAAAACCATATCGCCTTGAGTTAACTCTCCGGCAACTTCTTCCAGTGAGGTATAAGCGCGATCCACTACAGAATGATTAACCGCTTCAGTACATGTCTCAGGTTTGCGGGCGATTCCGATTACTTCCGCGCAGGCTCCACGCTGCTTCAAACCGGTAGCTAGACTGCCTCCGATCAAACCTATACCAATGACAACAAGTTTATTAATCAAGGGTGGAGACATAATCAATCACAATACCGCTTTGGGATAAGAGCCGAGCAATTTTAAATCCGCACAGCGGCCAGCAACCTCTTTCATTACATCGCTAATTAAAGGCTCATCAACATGGCCGGCAAAATCTATAAAAAAGACGTATGTCCAAGCACCTGTGCGAGAAGGTCGTGTCTCTACTCGAGTTAAATCAATATTGTGGCGATGGAATGGCTCCAATAATTTATGTAATGCACCGGGTTCATTACGCATGGCAACCACGATAGATGTTTTATCAACACCACTTTGAGGAACCGCCTGCTTACCTATAATTAAAAACCGAGTGGAGTTATCCGGCTGATCTTCAATTTTTTCGGCAATCATTTTCAAGCCATACAATTCTGCCGCCATAGAGCCGGCAATTGCAGCAGCATTCCATTCACCTTTCAAACGTTTCGCCGCTTCTGCATTACTACTAACAGCTATACGTTCAGCATTAGGATAATGCGCATCTAACCACTTACGACATTGCGCCAGGGATTGTGAGTGAGAATAAATTCGGGTAATGCTATTAACGTTTGTAACATCAGAGACCATAAGGTTGTGATGAATACGCAATTCAACTTCACCACAAATCTTGAGATTAGAGCCCATAAAATTATCGAGAGTGTGGTTAACCACACCTTCAGTAGAGTTCTCTACTGGCACCACTCCGTAATTTACTGCACCCGCCTCCACTTCACGAAAGACTTCATCTATCGCAGAAAACGGCAAGACTAGAGCGGAGTGACCAAAGTGTTTAAGCGATGCCTGCTGGGTAAAGGTTCCTTCTGGACCTAGATACGCTACTTTAATCGGATTTTCCAAGGCCAGACAGGCCGACATGATTTCGCGAAATAATCGCGCCATTTCCTCATTACTGAGCGGTCCATTATTACGCTCCATAGCTTTACGCAACACTTGTGCTTCGCGCTCGGGGCGATAAAACAAAATTTTGGCATCTTCTGGCAGATTCGCTTTTTTCACGTCTGCAACTTCCTGCGCACACTCGGCGCGCGCAGAAATCAAACGACCGATTTCCTCATCAATCGCATCGATTTTATTGCGTAACGCAAGCAGTTTTTCTGCTTCAGTTTGATCAGTATTCATGTGCTACTCGATTACCTACTCATCACCTGCTTCATCTGCAGCGCCATCAATAATATCGTCTGTCGCGCCATCACCCACTACTCCATCGTCAAGCGCCTCTTCACCTTCAGCTGCTTCTGCGCGTGCTAATTCGCGTTTGGCATTTTCGTCGGCACTTTCTTCAATGCGCTCCAAGCCTTGCATGCGCTCGCCTTCTTTCAATTTAATCAGGCGCACACCTTGAGTATTACGGCTCAATACCGAGACTTCATCAACGCGGGTACGAACCATAGTGCCTTGGTCAGAAATTAACATGATTTCTTCGCCGTCGAACACTTGCACCGCGCCAACCAGTTGGCCGTTACGCTCGGTAGTTTGCATACCGATAACGCCTTGCGAACCACGACCTTTAGCCGGGAATTCACCGACCTCAGTGCGTTTGCCGTAACCATTTTCACTTACGGTAAGCACCTGGCCATTTTCCATCGGGATAACCATACCAACCACGCGCTGACCTTCGGCCAAGCGAATGCCGCGTACACCGCGTGAGGTACGACCCATGGCTCGAACTTGCGATTCGCGGAATCTTGCTGCTTTACCAGAACTAGAGAACAGAATTACATCGCATGAACCGTTGGTGATAGCGGTGCCTACCAAGGTGTCGCCTTCATCCAATTCAATTGCACGCAAACCAACACTGCGTTGACGTGCAAATTGCGTAAGCGCAGTTTTCTTCACAGTACCGTTAGCGGTAGTCATAAAGATAAATTTGTCGTCATCGTACGATTTCACAGGCAGGATCGACGTGATACGCTCACCCTCTTCCAGCGATGGCAACAGGTTAATCACCGGGCGACCGCGCGATTGACGGCCGGCAACCGGGATCATGTAAACCTTCAGCCAATACACCTTCCCTGCGTTAGTAAACAACAGTACCGTATCGTGAGTGCTGGCAATTAATAAGTGCTGCACATAATCTTCATCTTTTACGGCGGTCGCAGATTTGCCCATACCACCGCGACGCTGCGCTTGATAATCATCAAGCGGCTGGCTCTTCGCGTAACCACCATGAGAAATCGTTACAACGCGATCTTCAACATTAATCAAATCTTCAGTGGTCAGATCAAGGGTCGATGCAACAATTTCAGTGCGACGTTTATCGCCGTAATCATTGATGACTTGTGTTAATTCTTCGCGGATCACTTCCATCAAACGTACAGCATTGCCGAGGATTTCAAGGAACTCAGCAATCTGGATTAATTTTTCATCGTATTCGGCGAGCAGCTTATCGTGCTCCATACCGGTCAAGCGATGCAAACGCAGTTCGAGAATCGCCTGCGCTTGAGCGGCTGATAAATAGTAGCGACCATCACGCATGCCAAACTCAGCACCCAAGTCTTCCGGGCGACAGGCATCTTCACCGGCGCGCTCAAGGTAAGGGGCCATTTCATCGGCATTCCAACCACGCCCCATTAAACCGTCTTTTGCCTCAGCAGGAGATGCAGAATTTTTAATGAGTGCAATAACTTCATCAATATTGGAAATGGCAACTGCCAAACCTTCCAGGATATGACCACGTTCACGCGCTTTGCGCAGCAAGTACACGGTGCGACGCGTGACAACTTCGCGGCGATGCTTAACAAAAGCTTCGAGCAATTGCTTAAGGTTAAGAATTTTTGGCTGGCCATCATCCAGCGCAACAATGTTTACGCCGAAGGTAGTTTGTAATTGCGTTTGGGAAAAAAGATTGTTCAGCAGCACATCGCCAGATTCATTGCGCTTAACTTCGATAACAATGCGCATACCGTCTTTGTCAGACTCATCGCGGAGCT
>DATIDX010000068.1:0-4094 GCA_035456025.1 Cellvibrio sp.
TGGATGGCGGAGAAGCGGTGTTTTATTTCTGCGTCCAGCGTTTCGTCTTTCGCCCACCACTGCGCGGGTGTCAATTCGGTAAACCAGAAATTGAGAATGTCTTCGTACGTGTCCATGGTGCAGTCCCTCCGGAGTTAATGACAAACCCGGTATTAGCCGGGCAGTCCATCAAAAATCAGCGAGCGGTGCGCTGCAAACCCCGCTTGTGCACCGTCGCCAATTGCAAAAGTTACACTGCCCATCGGCCTGCCTAAATCACCGCAGGCAAATACGCCGGGGATTGAGGTTTGTTTTAATTCGTCGGTCTTTACATAAAAACCTACCGGGCTTTCGGCGAGTTCGCAGCCTAAATCTTGCGCGATGGGGCTGGCGGGTTTGGTGAGTGATGCAACAAAAAGCCCGGCGAGTTCGACCAGGCGGCCGCTCGCGAGTTTAACGATGACGGATTGTTCGCCAGCAATTTCACTCACTTTTTCCGTTTCTATTTGCACATTGCGCGCGGCCAATTGTTTTAGCTGGAGTTCGTCGGGCATAAAACAGTTGTTGGTGAATAAAGTGGTCGGGCCCCAATCGGGAATTAACAGCGCTTGATGCAGCGATGCTTCGCTCACGGCGAGTACGCCGAGCTTGCCCTGGTTTAATTCGTAGCCGTGGCAATAAGGGCAGTGGAAAACAGTTTTGCCCCAGCGATCTTGCAGGCCGAAAATGGCGGGCAGGTGATCGCTAACGCCGGAGGCAAGGAGCAAACGTTTTGCGCTCAGGGTTTTATTATCGGCAGTGATCACGGTAAATACATCGCCGGTTTTTTCTGCCGATACCACGCTGCCTTGCATCCAGGTGACGGTGGGATATTTCAGTAATTGTGCTTTTGCTTCCTCAGCGATTTGCGCCGGCGGTTTTCCATCTTGTCCCAACACACCGTGTGAATGGGATGCGAAACGATTGCGGCGAATGCCCGCGTCGATCACCAACACCTTGCGGCGCCCGCGCGCTAATTGCAGCGCGCCTGCCATACCGGCATAGCTGCCGCCAATCACGATTACGTCGTAGGTTGTTTGCATAAACTCACCCTCCTTTTGAAAATTACTGATCGGGAAAAATAGAATGTTCGTGGTGGCCGGAAAAACCATGCGCTTGTTTGCGTTGATGGAAATCGGCGCTGAGTTGCGCGAGCGTCACAGTGCGGAAGCGTTCGAGCAGTAAGGCTTCGGCGTCGTGAAAGGCCTGGTTGAGTGCATCGTTCACGGCGGCTTCCACCAGGCAGCCCGGTGATTCGGTGCGGTTGCCCATGGCGAGCAGGGTGGGTTCGTCCAGTGCGCGATAAATATCGTAGAGGCTGATGGTGTCCAGCGCGCGGCAAATCTGCCAGCCGCCGCCGTGGCCTTTGGCCGAGCAGACCAGTTGGTGCTCGCGCAAACCGGCGAGTACCCGGCGAATCACCACCGGATTAGTTTTCATCATGTTGGCCAAGGCTTCCGAGGTCATGGGCGCATCGACTTCGGCCATATGCAGCAGGACGTGGAGCACGCCGGATAAGCGGGAATCTCTTTTCATAGCGGTATCAGCCTCAGCTATCACAATCACGTAACAATTGTTGTTACGTGTAAGATAGCTCGCGCCTGGCAGTTATGCAACTTTATATGTTGCATGAAAATCGCGGGCGCTAAAAAAGGCCTGCAACCGGTAAAGTTGCAGGCCTGTTACAGCAGCGCAATCGACGCGATCAGCCCGCCAGGCGCTCGCTGTATTCTTTTTCCAGTTGGGTGTGCATTTTCCAGAAGCCCTCCGGTGTTTTGCCGGAAAGCACATCGCGCAGGATGTTGAGGTGCGTATGCCAGCCGGCCGATACCGCCAGGCGCTCGCCGGGATTGACGAGGCGGCGATGGGTGACGATGAGTTTTACTTCATCATTATGCTGCGCTAACTCGAAGCTGACTTCTGATTCGGCGGCCGAACCGGCATTCCAGATATAGCTGAGCAAGCGCAGCGGCTCGCAGGCGGTAACCTTGCCGAGCATAGGCACATCGCCGGCGCAGCTGGAATACTTGGGCGGCGGGATATCGTGTGCGGGCGAAAGTTCGGAATTGCGGAAGGTGTGCTCCACCTTGCCGCCGACCTGCTGTTCGACGCTGCCTACCGCCAGCCAGGTGGCGCGCTTGTCGGAATCGGTCAGGTATTGCCAGACGCGTTCAATCGGGCCGGGCAACAGGCGCTCGATGCGCAGGGTATCCGGGGCGGTTAATACACCATAGTCATTCATCTCAAACTCCTTTGGCGCTGGGCCAGTTGGGGGAAATCAAGGGTCTGACCGGTGGGATCGACCCGCTTACTCGGTGGTGGTTGGTGCGGCGTCATCGGCGATAAGCGCGGCGGTCAGTGCATCCAGCCGCTGGTTCCAGAACTGCTCGTAGTGACGCAGCCATTCGATACCACCCAGCATGGGTTGGGTATCCAGCGCGCAGGTGTGGTTGCGGCCCTGCACATTGCGGATCACCAGCCCCGCGCCCTCCAGCACTTTGATGTGTTTGGAGACGGCGGCGAGCGTCATAGCAAAGGGCGCAGCTAACTCACTGATCCCGCAGGGCGCCTGCGCCAGCCGTGCGACCATCGCCCGTCGTGTGGGGTCGGCAAGGGCATGGAATACCGCGTCAAGTTGTTCGCTTTGATTGTTTACCATGTGGTTAAGTATTCTCCTGCAGTGTTTAATTGTCAACCATTTGGTTAAATATAATCGGTTGGCAGGGAGGAGTCGATAGCACTGGGGCTTTGTGGTCTTTTTCACATTCCCATGAAGCTTTCATCGGATGCGAGGATTTTCAGTGTTCGTTCAGCCCCGTCGGCCTAGCCTGCATAAAAACCGCAGGAGAATTAAGCGTGAAAAAACTGATGGCAGGCCTGTTTATGTCGGCAGTAATGGTGGGCGCTATGCAGGTGAGCGCCGACGGCTATTGGATGGAGCAGGAGCAGCGCGCGCTCCAATACGAGCGCGAAGATATCAACCGCGAACGCCAGGATATGCACCGCGAATTTGATGCAATGATGCGCGAGCTGGACGAAGAGAACCGCGAAATCGACCGCTGGCAGAGCGCCCAGCGCCACGACCACCAGCGGGCGGCAGAGACGGCAAACCGCAAACGCGATGCGTTGAACCGCGAACGCGACCAGGTCAACCGCGAACGCGACCGTATGAATCGTTACTACGATGAACAAAACCGCGCCCTGGATCGCCGCAACCAGCAATTGGATCAGCGGCGCGATTAGAAGTAATAATGTCGGCATGCAGACGAAAGAGCGGCGCACCTGGAGCTGCTTTTATGATCAGAGCGCCAGCATGACCGTTTACCGGGCGCGATAGGTATACTGGCGGCCCGCGTTTTGTGGACATTAATGGCCAGGATACAGATGTCGTGTTGATGAATTCCCCGCTTTCCATACTCAATTCCGTATTCGGCTACCACGATTTTCGCGGCCCCCAAGCGGCGATAATTGACGCCCTGGTGGCGGGCGATGATGTATTGGTATTGATGCCGACCGGCGGCGGTAAATCCTTGTGCTACCAGATTCCCGCGCTGGTGCGCGAAGGTGTGGGCATTGTGGTATCACCGTTGATTGCGTTGATGCAGGATCAAGTCAGCGCACTGCGCGAGCTGGGCGTGCGCGCCGGGTTCCTGAATTCATCGCTCACCCCACAGGAAATGTGGCAAACCGAATTAGCCTTGCAGCGCGGTGAATTGGATTTGCTCTACGTCGCGCCCGAGCGTTTGATCCAGCCGCGCACCCTGGAATTATTTCACCAGATAAAAATAGCACTCTTTGCAATTGATGAAGCCCACTGCGTATCGCAATGGGGCCACGATTTCCGCTCTGATTACTTAAAGCTGGAATTATTGCACCGTGAATTCCCGCAGGTACCGCGTATCGCCTTGACCGCAACCGCCGATGTGCGCACACGCGACGAAATTATCGCGCGCCTGCAGTTGGAAAACGCGCAGCAATTTATTAACGGTTTTGATCGCCCCAATATCCAATACCGCATCGCGCAAAAAAATAATCCTAAAATTCAGCTGATGCGTTTTTTGCGCGAAGAACAAGCG
>DATIDX010000069.1:0-5900 GCA_035456025.1 Cellvibrio sp.
AAGTACCCAGACTGCCCAGCTCAAATTGAATCCCGACGAACAGGCGGACAGCGCCCCGCAGGATGGGCAGGCCAAGGATCAGCCGTTGATTTCCTCCGAAATCGCCAGTTTGCAAGCCAAGCTCGACAAACAGCGGCAGGAGTATGCCAAGCGTCCGCGCGTGCGCACGCTCACCTCGGTTTCCACCAAAGAATCTTTCGACGCCAAATACCTGCATGAGTGGAGTACCAAAATCGAGCAGGTGGGCAACCGCAACTATCCAGCCGAGGCGCTCAGCCGCCACATCACCGGCAATTTGCGCCTGTCGGTGGTGATCAATCCCGACGGCACTATTTTCGAAATCAAAGTGCTGCAGTCATCGGGACAGCGTATCCTCGATGACGCCGCGCGCCAGATAGTTCGGCTGTCGGCGCCCTTCGCCGCTTTCCCCGCTGAAATTCGCAAGCAGGCTGATCGCCTACAAATTATCCGCACCTGGAATTTTGAAATTACCGGTAATAACTCGTTTATCACCACCTCCGCCAATTGATCTGCTCGAATTAATTTGGCCGCGTTGCTTGTTTTAGCCTTGTTTGGCCTCATACTGAATCCATGAACGAAAATACTCCCTTGCCAACTGACTATGATGAGCTGACTCCGGGCAGCCTGCGCGACCATTTCCTGATCGCTATGCCGGGGCTCAATGATTCATCATTCGCCCACACAGTGACTTATATCTGTGAGCACAGCGACAAAGGTGCCATGGGGGTGGTAATCAATACCGCAACGCCCATGCTGCTGAAAGAAATCTTCTCGCAGATGGATCTTCCCGACCTGTCTGATCAAGGTGAGCAGATTGTGATGAGCGGCGGCCCAGTGCAGCCGGAGCGAGGTTTTGTTCTCCATAGTAATGAGGCCAAATGGCAGTCGACGCTGGAGATTTCGCCCGATATTTGCCTCACCGCCTCGCGCGACATCATCACCGCATTAGCGGCCGGGCGTGGGCCTAAGCAGTGTTTGATTGCGTTGGGTTATGCCGGCTGGGGCGAGGGTCAGCTCGAAGCGGAGATCGCCGCCAACAGCTGGTTGACCGTGCCGGCGAACAAAGACATCATTTTCAATACCCCCTTTGAAGAGCGCTGGACTACGGCGGCGCAGAGCTTGGGGATAGATGTGAATTTAATTTCCAGCACCGCTGGCCACGCCTGAGTTACAGGTCGCCTGGCGACCTCATCCCGCTTGTTATGACTATGATAAAAACCCTGCTCGCCTTTGATTACGGCACCAAGAATATTGGTGTTGCTTCCGGCCAAACAATCACTCGTTCGGCCAACTCGCAACCGCCCCTCAAAGCAAAAGATGGCATTCCCGATTGGAATCAAATCGAAAAATTATTAAAAGACTGGCAACCCGATCTGGTGCTGGTTGGCTTGCCACTCAATATGGATGGCAGCGCAAGTGAATTGAGCGCGCGCGCGCAAAAATTTGCCAATCGCCTCCATGGTCGTTTCGGTGTAAAAATAGAAATGGTAGATGAACGTTTAAGCAGCTTCGCTGCTAAAGGCGAAGTCATGGAGCGCGGCGGCTCACGTGACTACAAAAATAATCCGGTTGATTCAATTGCAGCGCGATTGATTTTGGACAGTTGGTTGGAGCGAAACTAAAGCGCTTTGGGTGACAGTCACCAACAAAATCATCTCCTTGATCATTCAGTTTCGTTAATAAACGTTTGCAATACGCGATTTAAAAAGCGCCGCCCCATCAATGTAGGCCGCGCGTAACCCCGTACAATTTCCACCAAGCCCTGCTGGGCCAATTGATTCCACTGTGGCTCAAGTTGCTGCCAGGTTAGGCCAGTGCGCTCGCCAAAATAATTCACCGGCACACCCGCGTGCAAACGCAGTGCATTCATCATAAATTCGAGTGGTAACGCATCGGGCAACAATAGGTCACTGCCGCCGCCAAATAGATTTTGATGACCCTGTAAATTGGTGGAAATTTTTTGCGAAGTTGCGGCGTCCAGATAATGTTTGGGCAGACGGGTTTTCCACAGGCGCAGGATTTTATTTTCTGTCGGAAAAGTAATTTTGCCGTGAGCGCCCGCACCTGTTCCAAGATAATCCCCAAATTCCCAATAATTGAGGTTGTGGCGAGCGCGTTTTTTATCGCGCGCGTAGGCGGAAATTTCATATTGCTCATAACCGGCGGCGGCTAATAATTCTGTGCCGGCATCCTGGATGTCGGCGAGGATTTCCTCCTCCGGCAACACGGGTGGTGCCGAGTAAAATGCAGTGTTCTGCTCGATGGTTAATTGATACCAGGAGAGATGCTCCGGGGCCACATCGATCGCCTGCTGCAAATCGGCTTTGGCAGCATCGACCGATTGCTCGGGCAAGCCGTGCATTAAATCCAGGTTGATATTGTCGAAGCCCGCGTTGCGCGCCACGCCAACTGCGCGCAAAGCTTCAGCGCGGCCGTGGACGCGGCCGAGTAATTTTAATTGCTGATCATTAAAACTTTGGATGCCGATGGATAAGCGATTGACGCCCGCAGCGCGAAAACCGGAAAATTTTTCCTGCTCAAAAGTGCCGGGGTTAGCTTCAAGGGTGATTTCAATATCCGGTTCAAAACCGATAATTTTTTCCGCGTCAATTAAGATCTGCCCAATCGCTTGTGCCGACAGCATACTCGGGGTGCCACCGCCAAAAAAAATGCTGGTGAGCTTGCGCCCCTGCGCGAGTACTTGATCCTGCTGCAAATCAAACTTCAGCGCGTTAACGTAATCCGCTTCCGGAATTTCATTATTCGCTTGGTGCGAATTAAAATCGCAGTAGGGGCATTTGCGAATACACCAGGGTACGTGAATGTAGAGTGCTAGTGGCGGTAATTGCAGTGACATTTAATTACCGGAACCTTATTGATTGCCAACCGAGGCAGATAATTTTTGCAGCAATTCCTGCATGGCTTTGCCTCTATGGCTGATACGATTTTTTTCTGCCTTATCCAATTCAGCCGAAGCGCAGTTATGGGTTGGAACAAAAAATAACGGATCGTAACCAAAGCCACCTTCACCGCGCGGCTCGGTGAGGATTACTCCTTCCCAAGTCCCGTGGCATAAAATCGGCGTCGGGTCTTCGGCATGCCGCATAAATGCGAGCACTGCGTGATAGCGAGCGCTGCGTTTTTCGCGCGGGATTCCTGTTAATTCCTGCAAGAGTTTTGCATTGTTATCGACATCTTTTGCCCCTTCGCCGGCATAGCGCGCTGAGTAAATTCCCGGGCGACCGTTTAAGGCATCGACTTCAATTCCAGAGTCATCGGCGATGGCCGGCAGCCCGGTTTTAGTACATGCGTAACGCGCTTTGATAATCGCGTTTTCCACGAAGGTCAATCCGGTCTCTTGCGCATTCTCGCTAAAAAAATCCGATTGCGGCAATACTTCAAAACCGCAGCCATTGAGCAGCTGCTGGAACTCGCGCAGTTTTCCCGCGTTACCACTGGCAAGGACAATTTTTTTCATAGCAAATATTCATCAACTGGAGAAAGAAAAGGCGCCCCTGGGCGCCTTGTAAATCAACCTGCACATTTTACTCGGTATAAAGCGTGCGGTTAAAAGTAAAGGTCATCGGCTTGGCGTTGGGTTCAGTGGCAACCTGGATATCAAAATGCAAAACCTCTTCGTTATTGAATACCAACGGCGCCAGATAATAAGTCGCATCGGGTTCTTTGATTTCTACAAATTGAAGTGTTTGGGTCTGTTGCATCAGATTTTTTATAGTGCCGCTCACATGCGCGGGCAAACCTAAACTGGTCTGGCCATTTTCAGTTTTGGTAAGGCTGATGTTGACTAAGGCCCGGTCTTTGCCGCGCACCAACTTATAGGCTTCCGCGACCTTCGCCGGAATATTGGTGCTATTGAATACATTATAGTGGATGGTGTAATCACCAAATTTTTGTACTGTGCTGATTTCTTTTGGTTGATCGACTTGCGCTTGAGCAGTAATGGCAAGGAAGCTTAACAAAATACCTTGTAGTAACTTTTTCATAGCAACACTCCCATAACAAAACGTCTGCGGTTGATGATTTTTTTTGCGCAGTGGCGCGCTATTTACTCAAATGATAAATCGCCGTCTCACCAAAAAGATTAGGCATAAAATCTTTGAGCATTTGGCCGGATTGTTCGTTCACAACTTGGCGGTTGATCACTTTGATATTACGCTCGCGGCAGAGCACTTCAAAATCCTTGAAGGTACAGAAGTGGATATTGGGTGTGTTGTACCATTCGTAGGGCAATAAATCCGACACCGGCATACGGCCGCGCGTCGCTAAATAAAAGCGCGCTTTCCAGTGGCCAAAGTTGGGGAAGGTGACAATACATTCTTTACCCACGCGCAGCATTTCATCCAATACCAGATGTGGAAAATGTAGCGTTTGCAGCGCTTGCGTCATCAACACAGTGTCAAAACTTTTATCGGCAAAATTGCCGAGGCCGCGGTCGAGGTTTTGCTCGATTACATTCAAGCCTTTGTCGATACAGATATTGATTTGCGCAGCATCGATTTCCAAACCGTAGCCTTGTACCTGTTTGGTATCGATAAGAAATTTTAGCAGCGTGCCATCGCCGCAACCCAAATCGAGAATGCGGCTGCCTTGTTTGATCCAGTGCTGGATTTCATTGAGATCTATACGCATCAGATTGTCACTCCGGCAAGGTAGCGACCGAAAACTTGCTGGTAGCGTTCATCAGGTAATAAAAACGCATCGTGGCCGTGTTTGGATTCGATTTCCGCGTAGGTCACCGCGCGATTGGCGCTAACCAATGCGTTGACGATTTCGTGCGAGCGCTCGGGTGCAAAGCGCCAATCGGTACTGAAGGAGATCACTAAAAATTTGGCGCTGGTCTGTTTGAACGCGCTCACCGGGTCGTCGTTGAATTCGCGCGCCAAGTCAAAATAATCCAGCGCCTTGGTGATGCGGATATACGAATTCGCATCAAAGGTATTGGCAAAACTATCGCCCTGGTAGCGCAGATAACTTTCGATCTGGAATTCCACCGGCTCATCGTTGCCAAGTTCAAAGCTGCCGCTGCGCAGATCGCGGCCAAATTTTTCGCCCATCGCAAAATCGGAAAGATAGGTGATATGGCCAATCATGCGCGCCACCGCCAAACCGTTTTTGGGCAGGGTGTTGTGCTCAATGTAATTGCCGTCAAAAAAATTCGGGTCGCTGACAATCGCTTTGCGCGCAGCTTCATTGAACGCGATATTTTGCGCGGAAAGTTTCAGTGCTGACGCTATCACCACGGCGTGGCGAACCCGCTGCGGATAATCCAGCGCCCAACGCATAACTTGCATGCCGCCGAGGCTGCCGCCGATCACTGCCGCCCAGACATCGATGCCCAGCACATCCGCGAGCCGCGCCTGGCTGGCCACCCAATCGCGCACGCGGATCATCGGGAAATCCGCGCCCCAGGCTTTGCCGGTTGCGGGGTTGATCGAGCGCGGGCCGGTCGAGCCGTGGCAACCGCCGAGGTTGTTGAGCGCGACCACGAAAAACTTGTTGGTGTCGATAGGTTTGCCGGGGCCGATATAGGCATCCCACCAGCCGGGGCGTTTGTCGTCCATGCTGTGGTAACCGGCGGCGTGGTGATGGCCGGAGAGCGCGTGGCAAATCAACACCGCGTTGGATTTGGCGGCGTTCAATTGACCGTAGGTTTCGTAGACCAGTTCGTACTCATCGAGCGTGCGGCCGCAGGCCAGCAACAGCGGCGCGGTGAAGCGATGGGTTTGGGGGGTGACAAGACCTACCGAGTTGGCAGGTATCTGGTTTGGCATAGCTATCTCTTTGCTGCGGTGGGCGCGCCCGTGCGCTGCCCGCGTTGGATGATGCGGCAATCTACAGCCAGAATCTAAAAGGGGGAC
>DATIDX010000070.1:0-10351 GCA_035456025.1 Cellvibrio sp.
ACACAAAACTATCGCCGTACATCGAATAACCGCGCACGGTTTCAGCGCCGGGTACCGAGAGCATTTTGCTGGCCAGGGGATAAGTCACCTGATTTTCCACCAGCTCGGGTGCTTGCCCGGGGAAACTGGTGCGGATGATGACTTGCGCATCCGACAGGTCGGGTAAAGCATCAATCGGTGTGGTTTTGACAGCCCAAATGCCCCAGCCGGTCAATAGTAGTGATGCCAAGAGTACCAAGATCCGGTTGGCGACAGACCAATAAATCAAGCGGCTAATCATGGTCGTGGCTCTCCATCGTTTTCTCCGCCGCCTCTGGCGCTATCCCCAAAAAGGAGGCTTCGGAATCCAACAGAAACTGGCCGCTAGCTACCACCTCTTGGCCTTCATCCAATCCTTGCAAGATGCGGGTGTGGGAACCTTGTTCATGACCTGTAACCACATTCGTAGGCATGAATGCACCGCCGGGTTCAGCCAGCATTACCAGTACCCGTTTGCCCGTGCGGATCACTGCCTCAGTGGGCACAAATAATCCGGTTTCTTTCGAGGATGATCGCAAGACTACACGTCCACTGGTACCCGGTTTCAGACGCCCTTCGGGATTTTCCAGCAAGATGCGGGCAGTGAGGGTGCGGGAGTTATCATTGATCGAGGGCAGCAGGTATTCCAGCGTACCGGTCAGCGCTGGATCATCGGGGTTAACGGAATTAAAAATCGCCTTGTCACCGGCGCGCACGCCGGTCGCCTGCGCTTCGGGGATGGCAGCATCGAGCCAGAGGCTATCCAGGTTGTTAATTTTCGCCAGAGTAGCGCCGCTGGCCAGCGCCATACCGGTTTTAACATCCAGCATATCCACCACACCCGAGATGGGCGAAGTAATAGTTACACGGGTCTCCGGTTGGCGGGTTTTTTCCACCTTGGCAATCAGGGCATCGGGCATTCCGAGTAATTGCAGGCGTGCGCGCAATGTGGCCAACAAATGCGGGCTCTGTCCAACTGGTTGGGAGAGCAGCTCATTTTGGGCGTCCAGCCATTCCGGTATCTGGAATTCGGCAATCGGTTGACCTGCGCTGACCTGGTCGCCCACCGCTAGCGGCCAGGCTTTTTGCACAAAACCCGCCGCGCGCAATTGCACTATCGCCTGGTTGCGCTGGTTAAATTGCAATTGCCCGACCACTTCCAGCTCATTTTGTATCGGTAGGCGCTGCACCTTGGCTTTACGCATCCCGAGTTTTTGCATCAGAGCTGCATCGACAGTAAGCCCCGGTTCCTGGGTTGATGGAGCCGCATATTTGGGTAGCAAATCCATATCCATAAAAGGCGATGGCCCCGGTTTGTCAAAATGCTGGTCGGGCACCATGGGGTCGTACCAATACAAAATACGTGGTTTATCTTCGGCCGGTTTCGGGTCTTGCACAGGTTGCGCGGCGTACTTTGGGACGAGGTCCATATCCATAAAAGGCGACGGACCCGGTTTATCAAAATGTTGATCAGGCACCATTGGGTCATACCAATAAAGCACCTTCGGTTCCTGTTTGGCCTCATTAGCAGCATTACTTTGAGGCGGTGTTGTAGAGATGAATTTATGCAGGTGCTGCCAACCAACACCTGTCGCAATACCAAGTACTAACGTGCCTAGCCCAACGGCTGCAAGCAGACGTACAGAGAGAATATTCATTCAGATGGTTCCTGAGAGACGATAAAAAACGTCCCGCCTAAACACCCGGCATCTTTACCGGTTCAAGCGAGGTGAAATCGTATTAACTCAGGAGGCGTTCGGAGGTCGCCAGATACTGGCGGGATTGAAGATAGCTAGATTCAATGGACGAGTTTTAGAGTGTGCCGACAAGCTTGAAAGAGAGAAAAGCGACGCGGGTGTATAGAGATATGCCTGCACGGGTGTTTTACAGAGATGACAGGATTTAGCGGTTTCACAGGAATTTATAGCATCACCTTCATCTGCATCAGGGCAGCACGGCATAGTTTCACTATCGCCGGATTCATCCATCACCATTGTCATTTCTTCAGGGCACGGCGAAGCGGACAACAGAATTTCTGCCGCCACTTGCAGGGGCATTATGAAACTGAACAATAAGATGAATAACAGGAGGTAACGACGCATGGTGCCAGCATATCGCAAGTAGCGGTAGCTAGCTATTCCATCTGGTATCTACACCGTTCTGATCCATAGCGCTAACTCTTCGACTATTTAGGTGTCTTTAGCGACAAATTTCTAATGACTTCATTACCCAGCAATCATTATTAGGATGCAGGTGATGGTTGTTCCATAATTTTGCAATTGGATTTCGCTGGAGTGATTGCCGCATTCTAAGTATTCGGTTAATGCATATTTCAACGTATCCCGTTGTACTTCAATGGCTGTTCTAGTGGGTAACTATACATAAATATCTTCCTTGTGCTCATCAGCCTGTGCATCAAATTGCCCCCAAAACCGCCGCACAGGCCACATTATTTGTGCTTGAAAAAGCAGCACAAATAATATGAAAGTTGCGAATTTTCTGGAGCACAAAGAAGATATTTTGCGGACAAAACAATGTGTGAATAATGTGCCAAAGGGCTATTTAAATGTGTCTAAACACGATTTAACTGTGTCAACAACACGATTAAAGTGTGTCAACAATGTGTTAATTCGATTGGCTTGAATGTGATTTAAATGTGTCAATAATGATCGCAAAATGCTGTTTATTTCGTCGCTGGTGTTCCTATTGACCGTTGCGAAGCTTCTTCCGCGATAACCATCTCAAACGCAGCATCCCGTTCTTCTGAATGCATTGCCATGATGTCGGGAATTGCCTCCCACAAAACCAAATCACCGGAGACTGGGCAACACACATAGACTTCCTCTAGCGATTGCCCGATGGTTTGATAATTGCCGCAATGTGGGCAAACAATATTGGCCTCATTCATGGTTAGACTGATTGCATGCCTGAGTGCTGTTGACTCGCAAGCTGAACCAGGTGCGGGTATTGCTGTTATTTTCATGCAGTTTTGCAGATACCTGACTTGAAAAACTGAAAATTCTGGCGAGAGCGTACCCATTGCTGACTCGCACATTGCAAGAAGTCGCGCAATTAAAGCGACATGACCAGGCATTGGCTTTAGGAGTTTAGGGTTAATCCATGGATGTTTCAGCGATAGATTTTTCAATTTTTTGCGATACGAAACAGGGGCGTAATTCATTTGTGAATCTCTCGTTATTTTTCGCTTCGGTCAATGAAATTTTCAATCGCTTTTTGATAACCCAGTGCGGTGCTCGTTCTTTAGCATCGCCAGAATAAATTCATGCGTTTGGGGAAGTAGAAGTGCGAAATTCCTGTCTTCGTGCGGTGCTGTTTTTATGTCATCCGTTAGAATTCTGAAATCGACTGATTTTTCATATTCATCTGTAAACAACTTGCTAAAACAGTCTTCAAGTGCCGGGTCTAACCCCAGTGTTGACTTTACCGCTGCTAAAATTGCGTTTATGAAAGTAAGCGCTTTGTTGTAATGCTCTAACTGCTCTTGAAGTTTTAATCGATTCACATCCTTTGTGTGCGTTAAGTTTTCTATTTGCTCGCTGAGCTCTGCCTTTTCTACTAATAGTGAATTTATTCGCTGAGTAAATGCCGAGGTGTCTTTCTGAAGAGCGGCATGTTGCTGTGCAAGATGTTGATGCGTTGCAACCAATTTATCAATTTTTGTCCGGTAGTGAAGGGCGGATCGCTCGTGTTGAACCAGCTGTTCTTCAAGCGCTCGAATTTGAGCAGTTTGTTTGACTGTTAACTGCAGAAGCTGATTGCGCTCAGTCTCGTAGGCTTGGTAGTTTCGCGCGACTTCTTGTTGGTAGGCAGCATGTTGCGCCTGCAAATTATGAATTGCCACGTTGGCTTCATCGATAGCCTCATTGTAGCCAGCCACATGAGCCTTCTGGCTCGCTATACAACAGCCTTGATTGTAGCCTTCGGCATAACCTTGGTTATAACCCTCGGCCAAACCTTGCTGTCTACCAATATTGATTCCTTCATCCCTCCCTTGCCAGCGCCCTTGCTCCTGCCAATCCATTTGGTCGTTACTGATGCCGCCCAAAGGCGTAATTGCCGCTCTCATAACAATATCCTCGTGTTTGCATACTGAAGGCTTTTGTCACTCTTAGTGGTCAATCTAGCATTGGTGCTTTAAATTGTCACTCATAGAGAGTGAACCTATAGAGCGTGGCCTCATAGAGGCTAAGTCAATAGCATCCTGCTTTTCGTTGGGGTGTGTAATGACAGATCCAAAATTGGCGTTTGGTCAGAGACTTATTGAATTAAGAAAGCGGTTGGGCTGGTCTCAAGAGCGGTTGTCGCTTGAGAGCGGCATAGCAAGAAGTTACCTGGGTGGGGTAGAACGTGGGCAGCGAAATATTGCGTTGCTTAACATTCATAAACTTGCGGAAGCTCTGAATGTTGCACCGTCGGCGCTACTAGAGCCGCCAAGTCATAATGAGTAGCTGCTCTCTGGTTTCCAGGCTGTGTGGTCTAAAGCGTAGTTTCCAGCATCCCTATAATTAATTCCGACGCCATCCTGCTCGAATTTGTGACGCTTTCATCGGCCTAGTCAAAAGCCCTTCCTTCTACGTGTAATATCGTGATACTTGCGCCATTTCACAAAACGGCTACTATCCTTCCTTTTAGGGATTTCAGTGGACGATTCGTGAAACAGAAAAATAGCAATAAGCTCAATAAGTTAGTTGGCGTGTTAGGCAAGATGCTTGCCGGGGTGACGTAATGCGCCTGGTAAGCTGGATTGGTGGCAATGACCTGGATGCAGCAGAAGCCAAGGCTGGTCAGCTGGGAGCGATAGCGGCGACACTCGCCAGCGCATAGTCGTTATTGCCAGCTACCTCTCAATCCAGGGCATAGGCAAGGGCTGATAAAAAAGCGCTTTTAGGATTCATCCGACAGGCAGTAACCAATCCCGCGCAATGTTTTTATATAGTCTTGCGCAAAAGGTGAATCCACTTTTTTGCGCAAGCGGCGAATATACACGTCGACCACATTCGTCAGCGGGTCTTCATTTATGCCCCATACGGTGGCCAGGATCCGTTCGCGGCTAAATACTTTTTGCGGGCTGGACATCAGTAGTTCCAATACCGCTAATTCTTTTGCTGTGAGCGATAAGAGTTTTTCTTCGCGTTTTACCTGCATGGTTTCTAAATTTAATTCCAAGGTGCCTACTACCAGGCGGCGCTCGGGGCTGGCAAAGGGATTGCGTTTGGAAAGCGCTTCAATGCGCGCCAATAACTCTTCAAACGCAAACGGCTTTACCAAATAATCATCAGCACCTGCGCGCAAGCCATCAACACGATCCGACACTTCTGCCAGTGCAGATAGCATAAGCACACGCAAGGGTAATTGTTGTGAGCGAATTAATTTACAAATTTGCAAGCCATCCATTCTAGGCAACATGCGATCCAGAATAACCAAGTCAGGCTTTTGTTCAATTAATGCCGGCAATGCTTCGCTGCCGTCTGCAATCCAATCAATAAAATAACCTTCGGCACGCAATCCCCTTACTAAAAAATCCGCTACTTTTTTTTCATCTTCTACAATCAGGATGTGCATTAGTTGTCTTCTTCAATCAAAGGTAAATTTACTGCTACAGTGGTGCCTTGGTGTTGCTCGCTCACTAATTCTATAGTGCCATGCTGACTGTTAATAAGGGTTTCGCAAAGGGATAACCCTATACCCAAACCATCGGGGCGTAAATCGCGCGCATTCTTGGCTCTAAAATAACGGTTAAATACGCTGGGTAAATCTTCAGGTGCTATGCCTATGCCGTAGTCACGCACCCAAATTCTGCATTGATCTTCTATTTGTATATTTACATTGATGATTTTTTGTTTGCCGGAATAACGAATCGCATTGTCGAGAATAATTTGCAGTGCTTGCAATAATTTATCCGGGTCGATCCATAATTTTGTATGTTCTGATGCGGCGGGTAAAGGTGCACAAATAATTTGCACTGGTTGGCTCGATGATAAACGCTGCGCGAGTGAGAGCAATTGTTGCCATACATCTGCCAGTGGCACTGTGCGAAAACGCAACTGTAATTGTTGATTGCCGCGCACCAACATTAACAAGTCGTCGATGCGGCGCGACAATTGCGTGCTGGTATCGGCAATTCGAACCAAGCTGTCCTTGTAGAATTCCGGGGTTTTATCGGCGCCGCGCAAACTGATCTCTGCTTCACCGCGAATTGCGGTGGCAGGCGTGCGCAATTCGTGGCTGACATCGGCTAAAAAACGTTGCTGTTGTTGCTCGGCTTGTTGTAACTGTTCCAGCGCATGTTGGAGTTGGCGCGTGCGCTCGGTAACTTCCTGTTCAACACGTCGGGTGTGGTCTTCTTCTTGTTGCCTTGCGCGTTCCAATCCCGCCGCCATTTGATTAAAGCTGCGTGCCAGGGTGCTAAATTCTGAATGATCCAACTCCGGTAAACGATAATCCAATTGGCCATTGGATAAAGCCGAGGTGCCTGTTAAAAGTTGTTCAATGGGTTTGTATAAACCGCGCGATAAAACTACAGCCAGTGTCACCGCAAACGCAGCGCCAAATAATGAGACGGCAATCACCAATAGTTTTACGCGTTGCAATGCTCTTGCCGCTTTTGTTTCTGCTTCAGCAGAACGTTTGCGCTGCAGTTCTATCGAGTCTGAAATTAAATGTTTTAAATCTAATCCTTCTAAATTATCAAAGGTCTGGATCAGCAAACTCCAAATTTCGGCTTCATGTTGTGGCTTTACTTGTTTGTTACGTAAGCTTGTTTCCAGGGCGGCAACGTTGGTTTCTAAAATAGATAGGGATTTTAATTGCTGGCCGATCGCCGAAAAATCTTCCGGATGCTCAGATAATTGTTGGTCGTGTTCCAACAATTGATTCAAATGCTTCAGGCTTTGTTGCATCTGGTTTAAATATTTGTCGCGCTGTTCTACTGTTGTATCTTTAACCAATAGCGATTGTGCCAGCCACACTTTCAAGCGTTGTTTGTCTGAGCCCAGCGTAATAAATTCAGCCAGCATTTGGTTTGCCACACGGCTGCGTTCAACATGATAGCTTGCCACGCTGGATGCCCAAATTGCCAAGCCCGCCTGCAATAGCGTGATGGCCAATAATAAAAAGAAGGCTAAATACAATTTGCTGCGAAACACATTAACTCCTGGGCTATCAACTGAGCAGTGACTTGGCCTGGCGGTTTTTTCTACGATACGCATAGCCTAATACATCTTTGGGAAAAGCACCGCTTTGTTAATCTAATGTTAATCTTGCGTGACTGAAAACTTCATCTGCTGTACACGCTGTGTGATGCATCTGCACGGAAGAATGTCGCCGTCACCACGACATTTTTAATCACAGATGAGGAACAATCTATGAATATTCAAACCTTTACCCGTACCAGCATAGCGGTGATTGCATTGTGCTCACCCTTGGCGTTCGCCCAAACCGTTAACACCAATATCACCGAGGCGGAAGTAACGGCTGCGCAAGACGCCTGGGGCAAAGCTTTGATTCAAATCAGTAGCGACTATGACACTGGTGGTTTGGAGAAAGCAAAAGCAACGGCCAAAGCAGTTCTGGATTCAGCTTACGGCTACAACTTGGGTCCGGTTTTATTTAAGCCAACCTTGAGTGGCGGTGAGCAAACATTCCGCACGGATTACCAAGGCGCGCTATCGTATTTTGTAGGCGGCGATAAAAAATATCCGCAAGATAAAGGCTTTGCATTAAAACATTGGAAAAAATATTCCTACAAAAATGCAGCGGTTTTTATAAATGGGGATTTAGCACTGACCACCGGCAATGTGTATGTAACGGATAAAGACGGCAAGGTGACTAAGGTTGATAAAACCTGGGGCTTCAAAAAAGGTGATGACGGAAAAATTCGAATTGTGTTGCACCATTCATCGATTCCTTATTGAACTGGATCACAACAGGCGATCAGCGGGTAAATATTTTGGCTGGACGCTACCGGGCAGGGGTTAATTTGCCTCAGTCTCGACCATGCGGCCACTGAATCAACTGTAGGGTAATGTTGTAGCGACATCGGCAATGGGGTTGTCTGTACGTTGAGTTGGCAACCGCGGTTGCTGGCATCAACGCGTGGAGGCAAAAAAGCAGCTGATCAAGAGCTGCTTTTTTGTTTTACGCAGGGAATTTAAGCCAGCAGCGCTTTGTACAAATTAAACAGCGAGATGCCGCTGATCAGCACGCCGACCAGGATCAGCAGGGTGCGGGTTGAAAACTTTTTGCACGCGTAAGCTGCAAACGGAGCGGCGAACAGGCCTCCCACAATCAAGCCAATCACTACGTGCCAGATGGTTTCATCAACCAGGATAAACAATGAGGCTGCACTGGTAAGTGTCAGGAAGAATTCTGCAAAGTTGACCGAGCCAATGGTCGTGCGGGGATCATGGCCAGTGCCAACTAATGTCGTTGTAACTACCGGCCCCCAGCCACCGCCGCCCGAGGTATCGACAAAGCCTCCTAGCAGCGCCAATTTAGCCACGTGTTTGGCCTCACCCTTGCGTGGCGCAATGTGTTTACGGAAGGCTTTGCTCAGGACATACACGCCCATCAATAGCAAATACACGGTGATGAAAGGCTTCAAGGTTTTACCATCAATCTGGGTGACCAATAGCGCGCCTAGCAGCCCGCCGATAATGCCGGGGATCAGCAGGCGCAGAAATAATTTCTTATCGACATTGCCAAATTTGGCGTGGGCAACCCCGGAGATTCCGGTAGTAAATACTTCCGCCATATGCACAGATGCACTTGCCAGTGCAGGCGATGCTCCGGTCGCTAACAGAAAGCTGGTCGATGTCAGGCCGTAGGCCATGCCCAGCGCACCATCTACGATTTGGGCCAATAAACCAACCAATACCGCGTTCCAGAACATGGAGTCATTAAGGGTGGTTTTGATGGTGGCTATGCCTTCATCCCAGCTGCTGCCAAACAACTGTGCAGCACCCAAGACGACAAGTCCGATCAAGGTCAGAATCGCAAACCATACGGCGGCGCGGATAATCGGGTGGAGAGGGATTTGTTCAACCGGTGGAAGTCCTAATGCCTGGTGTTCCTGATTGATTGCGTTGTCGGATAAATCAAGGTCGCGGATTTTCATTCGTTTTCTTGCTCGGGCCAGTGTTGGGTGACGGCATCCTAAACAACATTTTCGGCTTTGAGAAAGATTTGCTTGTTCTCAGCTTATAACCTGATTTCTCGCGCTGGGGCCCCAATTTTGGTTCTAAGCACAGCACGAAAAATTCTTTTTGTTCGCATCCCTAAACTCCTACCATTAGCGTCACAGCAGATCCTCTGCCTTAATACTCATACTTTCAGGAGCCAATAATGAGTCTACGTTTAGGTGATGAAGCACCGGATTTTATTCAGGAATCAACCCAGGGCCAGATCAGTTTCCATGAATGGTTGGGCAGCAGTTGGGGCGTATTGTTTTCACATCCAGCGGATTTCACCCCCGTGTGCACTACGGAATTGGGGCTAACCGCAAAGCTGAAAGAAGAATTCGCCAAGCGTAATGTGAAGGCAATTGCACTGAGTGTTGACCCGGTGGATTCACACAACCGCTGGATTAATGACATCAACGAAACACAATTGACCCAGGTGAATTTCCCGATCCTCGCCGATGCAGACCGCAAAGTGGCGAGCCTGTACGACATGATCCACCCGAATGCGAATGCAACCTTAACCGTGCGCTCTCTATTTATTATTGATCCTGCGAAAAAAATTCGCTTGATCATTACTTACCCGGCGAGCACCGGCCGCAATTTCGACGAAATTTTACGGGTGATAGATTCGTTGCAATTGACTGAGCATCACAAAGTGGCGACCCCAGGCAACTGGAAGCCGGGTGAAGATGTAGTGATTGTTCCTGCATTGCAAGATCCGGATGAGATCGCACGCCGTTTCCCTAAAGGCTACAAGGCGGTTAAACCTTATCTGCGTTTAACGCCGGATCCGCGCGCCTGATACCAATGGGGGCTCCAATCAGGTCATGCAACGCGGTTAATTGGAGTTGCCGTTAATAAGGGAATAGTTCATAACGACAAAGGTGCTGGAAGCGCCTTTGTCGTTTTTTATTGTGGAAAAAACATTTCAACCGAGAACAAAGATGAGCACAAAATATATTGTCGATGCCAATTACCGCTTTATCGCTGCCTATCAAGAGGTAAATGCGCGCATCAACCAGCGGCAACAGGCGCTCGCGTTGTACGTCACCCTGGTGGTGAGTTTGTTAGCCGCGCTGGTCGCGCTTAAGCCGGGCGAGGGAAGTTCTGAGGTGCCAGTTGAATGGTTGGTA
>DATIDX010000071.1:0-13812 GCA_035456025.1 Cellvibrio sp.
AGCCAAGGCTGTATTGAATGAACAAGCTTTAAAACTGATTGCTGATTTAAAATCGGGGGCGAGCTTTTCTGAATTGAGTAAAGCTAACAATGTTGAGCTAAAGCAAATCAAAGCTGCGTCACGCAGTAGTGCCGATGTGGACGCTGACGTCCTGCGTTATGCATTCACTATGAGCAAGCCTGGTAGCGGCTCAGCTTCCTTTGGAAGTGTAATAACGGCGACTGGCGATTTGGCTGTTGTGTCGGTTGAGGCAGTCATACCTGGTGATTATGAGAAAGTTACGCCCGAGCAAAAGACTGCTATTGTGGCTCAATTGGGTAGTATTTACGGTAAAAATGATTTTTCCAGCTATCAAAAATTCTTAAAGGATTCGGCAGATATTGTTCAGTGATATTCCCCCCCATATAGCCCCGTAAAGCGAGCCTCATTTGAGGCTCGCTTTTTTTATGATCTGGAGGATCAGAGATAATCGTTATGGGACAGTAGGCGTTCGGCTGCCTTTCACGGCAGGATTGTGTATTTATTGCGGCCGGTTTCTTTAGATTTATAAAGCGCTTGGTCTGCTTTCTCGATCCAGTTTCTATGATCATGAATTTGGTCGCTTAATTCGGCCACTCCAAGACTCACGGTAAATTTAATTTCATGCCCCTCTGTGTAAATCGTTAGATGTTCAATGGCTGTGCGTAGTCGCTCTGCAAAAACACATGCGCCGTCCCCGTTAGTGTTGGTAAGAACAATTCCGAATTCTTCTCCTCCATATCTTCCCGCGATATCTAGGTCGCGTATTTGTTCCTTAATGGCTCGGCTAACGCCCCGTATTGCTTCATCGCCGGTGGTGTGGCCATATTTGTCATTAATTTTTTTGAAGTGATCTATGTCGAGCATAATTAAGCTGGAGGGCTGTTCGTAGCGATCGTATCTCTTGAATTCCTGGATTAAGCGCAGTTCCCAGTATCCTCGATTATAAAGTCCGGTCAGGTGATCAGTGCGGCTCAAATTCTGTAGCTGTTTATTTGCCTGCTGTTGGGCCAGTTTGTTAACAGCGGAATCGGTGACATCATAAATAACTAAACATATGTGCCCAACTTCTCCTTTAGTATCTACCAAAGGGATGATGGTGCTATTTTGGTACATGTACTCCGCAGTGCCTGTGATAGGGCGATAATGGGGAAATCGAAATAGGTAAGGGCGCTGTTCCCAAGTTGTAAACGCTGTATTTTGTAAAACAAACACCGACTTGGATTTATGTCTGAACCATTGCTCCGACAGCTCGGGGAAAATTGTAAACAAACTTTTATTCAATACATCTTCTGGCGCTTTCCCGCTGTGGTTTTGCATAAAACTATTCCAGACTTCAATTGTATAGTCTGGGCTCATCACCACTAGGCCCACATCAATATTCTGCAAGATATCCATTTGCCAGTGGACATCCTTAAGCATTTTGTTGAGATCTTCGCTAATTGCCATCGCTGTTATTCAACTTAATCAAGTAGGTAATTGAGTTTTTCGGTCAATCCGAAAATGGAGTGTTCAGCCACCACAAGTAAAAGATCACAGTTGATTTTGTGATTTTCAATGGAGTAGTTAATCTCGACCACCAAGGCTTGTTTCCATTTCATATTGTTGTTGTGCAATAAATCGGTAATGTTGCAATGCTGGCCCAAAAGCATAGGTGGACCAAAACTGAAATGCGTGTCTAATTGCTCGGCTAGTCCTCGAAGACAAGCCCCATTTAAAACATTGGCGGTGTCCATGAGTAGCTCATATTGGGCTTGCTCATCGGGCACTCGTTCATATTTAAGAAGGCGAGCCAGATCATCAAAATCTGTTTCATGGAATATCAACATGGCTTCGCCCGCAATGCCGCCCCCAATAAAACCTTGGCACACCCCATGCACAATATCATTGCGGCTCTCACGATTAAGCGATTGAAGCGCCATGGCAATATCTGTTGGATTCAAGACACTTACGTGGGGGATGGATAGCACTACAAAGACATCAAGCAAGCGCGCAAGATGAGAGCCGGCTTGTCCCATAGCGACGTTGGTGATTTCCTGAAGGCAGTCGCGCTGATCTTCGGTAAGCAAATAATCTCGCATAGTTCAGGTCTTGTTATAGGCGTTCCGAGGGGGGATTTATCTGAAGCTTAGCAGTAATCTGCAACTTTGTAGGGAAACATCAAATCTTGCAAATTACTTGGCGATATTCAATTGGCGTAACCTTGACACCTCAGTTTGTGATCGATAAGTGATTAAAAAATAAGGACTTTTTGTCTGCTTTGTTTGTTTGTTAAAGTGTACTAACATGCAGACGAATAGTATTAGTGCCAAATCGACAGTGATCCGTAGTGTTTTAGTTTTTGAGTGTCGGGTAATAATTATGGTGTTCTTCGGTATTGCTAGCAGCTTATTTAAAATTCACCTTCGATTTCTACCTCTAAAGTTACTTCTGCTCTCTGCAATTAGCATCTTAATCAGCGGGTGCACGCAAACGACGCATCAGGCTGATAGAAGCTCGAACAGACCATCAGAATGGTCTGCACCGGCAGACCGGGAAGCTGCGGGATACTTGGATCGTTGCCGAGTAGATTACCAAATCATAACCTCCCAACTGGCTGAATTCGACGCCCCGAACAAATCTTATACCCCGCAAGACCTATTAAAAACGATCAACGCGATGGATATCATTTTGGACCGCCAAATGAATCTATCGAGCCTCTATGCAAATGTTCACCCCAACGAAGAACTGCGTACGGCGGCAGAACAATGCGAACAGAAGTTTGTGGAATTGATTGGCGAAATATCCTTATCGCGCCCGCTCTACAGTCATTTGAAAAAAATAAATTCCGATAATCTTAATGCACTGGATCGGCGCTTTGTTGAACATATGTTGCGTGATTTCAAACGTGCGGGAGTTGACAAGGATGATGCTACTCGCAGTCATATAAAACAACTCAATGAAGAAATCAATTTGATTGGACAGCTGTTTGATAAAAATATCCGCGACGGAGCACGTCAATTAATATTGGATTCGCCGACTGGCTTAAAGGGATTACCGCAAGATTATATTGATTCACACAAACCAGACGAACAGGGGAGGGTTGTACTTACAACTGCCTACCCTGATTATATGCCGTTTATGCAATATGCCGAGAGTGACGAATTACGCCGGCAGTTCTACATAATCTTTCGGCAGCAGGCATACCCTGAAAATAAAAAAGTCTTACATGAACTAATAAGTAAGCGGTATGAATTGGCAAATTTGCTTGGCTATAAGAACTACGCCTCATTTATCACCGAAGATAAAATGATCGAGTCGCCCGAAAATGCGCAAGCTTTTATCGATAAGGTTTCAAATGTTGCAACTCCTCGTGCGAGACAGGAGTACAACCAACTGCTGAAGCGATTACAAAAGATTAATCCAGATGCAAAAAAAGTTGATGATTGGCAAAAGCTATATTTAGAGGAGCTCGTCAAAAAGGAACTTTACCAAGTTAATGCGCAGGAGGTTAGACAGTATTTTCGTTACGATGATGTACGACAAGGTATTTTTGATCTCACTCAAGCGATGTTTGGTGTATCAATTAGACCTTGGGATACTTCTGTCTGGCACGAATCGGTTAAAGCTTATGAGGTCTTGGATGGAAGCAAAGTGATAGGGCGCTTCTATCTGGATATGCATCCACGTGAAGGTAAGTACAAACACGCTGCGGAGTTTTCCGTTATTAACGGAATAAACGGCGTACAGTTGCCGGAGGCTGCTTTGGTATGTAATTTCCCGGGAGGCGACGGGACTTTAGGTTTAATGGAGCACAACGATGTTGAAACCTTTTTACACGAGTTTGGACATCTTCTTCATAATATTTTTGCTGGAACGGATCAACAATGGATGTATTTTTCCGGCATAAAAAATGAATGGGATTTTGTGGAGGCACCATCGCAAATGCTGGAAGAGTGGGTTTGGGATGCCGAGACATTGGCAAGTTTTGCCCGCAATGAAAAAGGCGAAACTATCCCTCCTGCGTTAGTAAAAAAGATGGTTGCAGCGCGGGACTTTGGAAAAGCCATGTGGACTACACATCAATTATTTTATGCCGCACTATCACTGGGGATTTACAACCAAAATCCTGATTCAATAGAACTCGATCAGGCGATGGAAAGCATCCAGTCGACCTACTCAGCCTTCGGTTATGTGGATGATACTTATTTTTATGCGAGCTTCGGTCATTTAAACGGTTATTCCGCGATTTACTACACCTATATGTGGTCTCTGGTTATTGCGGCAGACATGCATAACGAATTTGAGAAGAAAGGATTGCGAAACCCGGAAGTGGCGAAACTTTACCGTAAAACGGTGCTTGAGCCCGGTGGGAAAAAAGACGCGGCGGATCTTGTAAAGGATTTCCTGGGGCGAACCTATAACTTTGATGCGTTTGCGAACGACTTGGCGGAGAAGCTTTAGTATGAGCAATTCGATTTCTCATCAAAAATTCAATTGGATTCTGCAAACAGTCCTCTCAGCACGAGTGGGATTAATTTTATTTTTACTAATTATCTCCTCCATTTTGACAGCCTGCGATCGTAAAACACTGGTGGATTTGGGCACTGAGCAGAAGGTGCTGTAT
Source organism: Cellvibrio sp. (assembly GCA_035456025.1). Classification (GTDB taxonomy): domain Bacteria; phylum Pseudomonadota; class Gammaproteobacteria; order Pseudomonadales; family Cellvibrionaceae; genus Cellvibrio. The sequence continues at coordinate 4,625 of DATIDX010000071.1, forward strand.
TACGGAAACGCTGCAGATATCACTGGGGTCGACCCACATGGAACTAATGGGATGCCCGAGCTACGAGTTATGATCGCCATTTTTGAGGGGTTAGTAGCCAAGGATCCGAAGACGCTTGAAATTGTTCCAGCAGTTGCGGATAGGTGGGAGGTGTCGGAGGACAATATGACTTACACCTTCCATATCCGCGAAGATGCTAAGTGGTCAAATGGAGATCCTGTTACTGCTCACGATTTTGTGAATAGCTGGTTGAGAGGGCTTATGCCTAATCTTGCAAATGAGACAGTTACTTCATTATTTGTATTTAAAAATGCTGAAAAGTTTTACCGTAAAGAAATTCTTGATGTTTCTCAAGTCGGCTTCAAAGCCCTGAATGATAATGAATTGAAGATCGAATTGGAAAATCCTACACCCTACTTTTTGCAACTATTGGATTACGTCGCATTATTTCCGGTGCATACCAACAGTATTAAGCAATTCGGGGCGCTGGATGATCCTGCAAATCCTTGGTTTAAGGTCGGTAACTTTGTTGGCAATGGTGCGTTTACATTGAAAGATTGGTTACCTGGTCGCTCGCTTATTGTTGCCAAAAATCCTTACTATTGGGATAGTAAAAATGTTCGCCTGAACGAAATTCATTTTCTGCCTGTTGAACAATTATTGGTGGAGGAGCGAATGTTTAAAGCTCGTCATCTGCATCGCACTGAATGGATGCCATATTCAAAAATTCCTGTCTACCGAGATAGTAAAGATCCTGAATACAATCATTATCCTTTTTTTTCGACATATTTTTATATTCTTAACGTGACAAAACCACCGTTGGATGATGCCCGTGTACGCAAGGCTCTTGCACATGCGATAGATCGAAAAACCTTAACTGAACGAGTCACGAACAACGTGCAAATACCTACAGGGTCATTAACGCCACCGAACACCTTGGGCTATACGTCAAGAACACAGATTAACTTTGATGTTGAAAAGGCGCGCCGCCTACTTGCTGAGGCTGGGTACCCAGATGGAAAGGGCTTTCCCTCTATAAAACTCTCCTTCAATACCTCTGAAGACCATCGAAAGGTCGCCGAAGCTATCCAACAAATGTGGAAGAAAAATTTGAACATTAACGTACTGATTAATAATCAGGAATGGAAGGTGTATTTGCACGAGATAAAAAGCCTAAACCATGATATTGCTCGCATGGGGTGGGTGGGAGATTACATAGACCCGAATACCTTTCTGGAAACACTTACCAGCACAAGCGGGGATAATCGAACCGGCTGGAAAAATAAACAATATGATGAGTTAATTCGAAAGGCCGCTACGATTGCGGATAAGGAAGAACGATTCGAAACATTCCAGCAGGCAGAGACAATTTTGCTAGACGAAGTGCCTATTATTCCCCTGTATAACTACACCACTAACAATCTAATTTCATCACAATTAAAGGGATACCATCAAAATATTATGGATTACTGGTCATATAAACATTTGTATTTAGAGTCCAATAAACCACTATCCGAGTAACCTATGCTAGCGTTCATTGTTAAGCGTCTCCTGCAAGCAATTCCAGTTTTGCTACTAGTAGCGACGGCTACTTTTTTTATGGTGCGCGCAGCACCTGGCGGGCCCTTTGATAAGGACAGGTCACTACCTCCGGAAGTTCTTAGCCACCTCAACAAGCGCTATCATCTTGATGATCCTTTATGGAGACAATACATCGACTACATGGGGAATCTGTTGCAAGGCGACTTCGGACCCTCTTTTAAGTACGCCAGCCATTCGGTAACTGAATTAATTGCTGCCGGTTTTCCCGCAACACTTGAGTTGTCGCTTTATGCGATTATCTTCGCGCTTTTAGTGGGGTTGCCCGCCGGTATATTGGCGGCGTTAAGAAGAAACACCTTACTAGACTACCTTCCAATGTCGACCGCCATGATCGGTATTTGCATGCCGACATTTGTTCTTGGGCCAATCCTGTTGCTCATATTTGGTATCTGGCTTGGTTGGTTGCCGGTTGCTGGGTGGGGGCAAATTGCTGGGGACAAAGTGCTGCCCTCTATAACATTAGGATCGGTATACGCCGCTTATATTGCGCGGATTAGCCGAGGAGGAATGCTTGAAATCCTCTCGCAAGACTATATCCGCACTGCAAAAGCCAAGGGCTTATCCACCGCGCGAATTGTGTTTGTGCACGCATTGCGAGGAGGTATTACACCGGTGATTTCATTTCTTGGTCCGGCTGTAGCTGGGCTTCTAGCGGGTTCCTTCGTCGTCGAGTCCATTTTCCAGATTCCTGGTCTTGGGCGATTTTATGTTACTGCAGCGTTCAATCGGGATTACACCATGATTCTTGGGTGCACGATTTTTTTTGCATTCTTGATTATTTTATTTAATTTATTAGCTGACATCATTCAGGTTTGGTTGAATCCAAAATTGCGGCAACAGCTGGAGGCGAGAGGGTAACTATGTCCGAAGCCATCCGTTCTGTTGAACTAAAAAATGTTGAGAAAGGCCGCTCGCTAACACAGGATGCCATTTCTCGTCTGCGTAAAAATAAAATGGCGATGATAGGCCTTTATTTTTTAGTTGCATTAACTGTCATCGCGTTACTTACACCCTGGATTGCTCCTTACAGTTATGAAGAACAAAATCTTGATTTGGGCGCGTCGCCTCCCTCTGCGGAGCACTGGCTTGGAACCGACATTTTAGGGCGTGATCAACTCACCCGAATTATGTACGGCAGCCGTATTTCGTTAATGGTCGGTTTCATTGCCACGGCGGTCGCACTAACAATAGGCGTTTTATGGGGGGCTATTTCAGGATTTGTGGGTGGTCGAACTGATGCGGTTATGATGCGTATAGTTGATGCTCTTTATGCATTGCCATTTACTATTTTTATCATTTTATTAACGGTTGTGTTTGGCAGCAGCATGTTGCTATTGTTTTTGGCAATCGGAGCCGTTGAATGGTTAACTATGGCGCGCATTGTTCGCGGCCAGATCCTAACAATAAAACGTCAGGAATTTGTTGAGGCTGCGGTATCTATTGGCCTATCCCCGTGGAGAATTATTTCCCGCCATCTAATTCCGAATGTTCTCGGTCCGGTGATTGTCTACACCACATTGACAATTCCGAGCGTAATTTTACTGGAATCTTTTCTCAGCTTTTTAGGTTTAGGTATTCAGCCTCCGGCAAGCTCCTGGGGGTCTTTAATATCGGGGGGAGTGGAGACGATGGAGGAATATCCGTGGTTATTATTTTTCCCAGGTCTGGTTCTTACAGTGACTCTTTTTTCCTTGAACTTTTTGGGTGATGGTTTGCGAGACGCCCTGGACCCACGAGCGTCAGAGGATTGAACCATGGCAAATGAAAAGTTACTTCAAGTTGAAAATCTCCGCGTTGTTTTTAATACACGCAATGGACAAATCTTGGCGGTCGAAAACCTGAGCTTTTCACTGGAGTCCGGCAAAGTATTAGGTATCGTTGGTGAGTCAGGCTCAGGCAAGTCAGTCGCGTGTTATGCGCTTTTAGGTCTGATTCCAATGCCGCCAGGGAAAATTGAATCTGGACGTGCACTTTTCCATGGCAAAGATCTGTTGCAAATGCCGGAAGCAGATTTGCGTCACGTGCGTGGGCATAAAATTGCGATGATCTTTCAGGATCCGATGACTAGCTTGAATCCGTACATGCGCATTTCAGATCAGTTAATTGAAGTGTTATTGCAACATAAAAAAATAAGCAAAAGGGATGCAAGGGCGAAATCGATTGCCTCACTTATTGAAGTTGGCATACACGATGCTGAACATCGCATAGACGAATATCCGCATCAATTTTCTGGCGGCATGCGTCAGCGCGTGATGATTGCCATGGCGCTGCTGGCGGAGCCTGAAATTCTCATTGCGGATGAGCCAACAACAGCATTGGATGTTACAGTTCAGGCTCAAATCCTTGCGCTGATCAAAAGTCTCCAGAAGAGTCACAATCTTGCGGTTATTTTCATTACGCACGACTTGGGTGTTGCCGCGCAGATGGCCGATGATGTATTGGTAATGGAAAAAGGAAAATTGATAGAGCAGGGAACTATTGACGCAATTTTTAAAAATCCTACCCAGGCCTACACAAAAAATCTATTGAGTGCCGTGCTTACCATTGCCAAGCCCGTTGCAAGTGAAGCGAAATTTGATGAGCCTCCATTGCTGGATATCAAGCATTTGCGGGTTGGTTATGCTACTCAGTCGGGTTCAATCTTCAGCCGCATAAAACAATTTGCGCGCGGCGTGGATGACATAAGCATCAATATCCAACGCGGTGAAATTCTTGGGCTCGTTGGTGAGTCAGGTTCGGGCAAATCTACTTTAGGCAGAAGTGTGGTCCGTTTGGTTGATGCTCAATCGGGCGAGATTATATTTAACGGGAAAAATTTACTTGCGCTCTCACAGGCGAACTTTAAGAACATGCGTCGTGATATCCAAATGATTTTTCAAGACCCTTACGCGTCATTAAATCCGCGTATGACAGTGTTTGATACGCTAGCAGAGCCACTTTTAGTTCATGACATCGCCACGAAGAACAATGTAGTTGAGCGCGTCAATGAACTTATGGATGATGTGGGTTTGGATCGTCGCTTTATCCGTAAGTATCCGCATGAGTTTTCCGGCGGGCAGCGCCAGCGCATCGCCATCGCCCGTGCGATCGCTCTCAAACCAAAACTAATAGTTGCTGATGAGCCTGTGTCTGCATTAGATGTGACTATTCGTGCGCAAATTCTCGCGTTGCTGCTTAAACTTACGCAGAAACACAATCTCACGATGTTATTCATCTCCCACGATATGTCCGTTGTGCGGTACTTGTGTGATCGGGTGGTGGTTATGCAGAAAGGAAAGCTGGTTGAGGAGGGTAGTACCGAACAATTATTTTTGTCGCCGCAGCAAGATTACACAAGGCAGCTGCTTGCCGCGATACCAAAGCTATAGTCACTAATGCAACTAAAAAATGGGCACCGTAAGTGCCCATTTTTTAACAAGATATAAAATTCATTGCGACACGATTTTTTCGTAAATTGCCAAATATTCTTTAGCACTCACATCCCAAGAAAAATCCTTGCTCATCGCGTTTAACTGCAATTTTCGCCATACGTCTTTTTTATTGTAGACGGAAATGGCCCGCTGAATTGCTGCAAACAATTCGTCTGCATTGGCAGCGGAAAATACGAAGCCGTTGTGCCATTCAGCTACGCCATCTTGTTCCGGCTCGAACACTGTGTCGCGTAATCCGCCGACAGCATGCACCACCGGTAAGGTGCCGTAGCGCAAGCTGTACAGTTGATTAAGTCCGCAAGGTTCAAAGATTGATGGCATCAGAAATACATCGCTGCTCGCTTCTATACGATGGGCGAATGATTCGTTGTAACCGAGAATGACTGCCACTTTTGATGGATGTTGAGCGGCGATATTTTTTAATGCTTGCTCATAGTGCGGAAAACCACTGCCTAAAACAACCAATTGGCAGTCTTGATTTAATATTTGATCGATCTTTGCCAGAATTAAATCAACGCCTTTTTGATCTACTAATCGCCCGATAAACCCAATTAACGGCGTTGCCGGGCTTACCTTTAGTCCCAGCTCTTCCTGCAGCGCAACTTTATTTTTTGTTTTATTGCCCAAGGTGCGGCGATTATAGTTGCAGGTTAAGTGTGGATCAGTTCCGGGATTCCATTCATCCGTGTCTATGCCGTTTAAAATGCCGACCAGGGAGTCACTGCGATAGCGAATCAGACCATCTAATCCGCAACCAAATTCTGGGCGCTGAATTTCCTGCGCGTAGCTCGGGCTTACCGTTGTAATGTAGTCAGCGAATCCTAAACCGCCTTTTATAAAAGCTAATTGACCGTAGAACTCCAAGCGCTCATGGTGCCAAAATCCGCCTGGTAAATTTAGTTCGGCAAATGCCTGATAGGAAAATAGTCCGCGATAAGCCAGATTGTGAATAGTGAATACTGTTGCGGGATGGTTGGGGTGTAGTGAGAGCAGCGCCGGAATCAGCGCCGACTGCCAATCATTGCAATGCACAATCGAGGGTTGCCAATTCAAATTAACCTGATTGAGCGCAATGAGTTCGGCTACCTTGGCAAATAGGTAAAAGCGTTTGTGGTTGTCGGACCAATCATTGCCATCGGGGCCGCAATAGGGATTTCCAGGTCGTGCAAAGAGTTCGGGAATATCGACCAACCATACAATAACCCGGGTATTTGGTAGTCGGGTTTGTTTTAGCGATACGACGTATTCCTCGATTTCAAATTTCGCCACTTCCTTTAATCCATTTTCGGCTGCTTTCTCCAATACACTGGCGTAAGCAGGTAGCAATATTTTTACGTCCTGCCCTAGCTTTAATAATGCGCGCGGCAGGCTTGCCGCCACATCAGCAAGTCCGCCAGTTTTAATGAGTGGGTAAACTTCACTGGTTGCAAATAGAATTTTCTGCATTCTCGCGTGTTCCTTTTACGCTAATTTCAAAATCAACGCCCCCAACGGCGGAAGATTGATTTCCAACGAATGTTGGCGATTCATCCAGGGCACGCTTTGCGAATGAATTGGATTGGAATTACCCCAGTTGCTGCCACCATAAAAACTTGAATCTGAATTCAGAATTTCATGATAAGCACCAGCCACAGGTACGCCAATCCGATAATTTGAGCGGGTCACTGGAGTAAAATTTAAAATCACGATTGTAAAGTCTTGGTCGCTCTTGCGGATATAGCTAACAATAGATTGGGTGCTGTCGTGGCAGTCTACCCATTCGAAGCCGTCGCTGCGAAAGTCGCGTTGATACAGCGAAGGTATGCCTGTGTAGCAATGATTGAGGTCTTTTACAAGCGCGTGAAGACCTTGGTGTGGTGCGTAATCAAGCAGATGCCATTCAAGTGCTCGGCTTTGCGCCCACTCGCTCCACTGCGCAAATTCACTCCCCATAAACAATAGTTTGGTGCCGGGGTAGGTGAACATGTAGGTGTAAAGTAAACGCAGGTTGGCAAATTTTTGCCAGTCATCGCCGGGCATTTTGTTGATCATGCTGCCTTTGCCATGCACCACTTCATCGTGGGAGAAGGGCAGCATAAAATTTTCAGTAAACGCGTATACCATGCCGAAGGTCAACTGGTTGTGGTGATACTGGCGATGGATAGGATCTTTACTGATGTAATCCAGAGTATCGTGCATCCAACCCATATTCCATTTCATTGAAAAGCCGAGGCCGCCTACCCAAGTCGGTCGTGTTACTTGAGGCCATGCGGTGGATTCTTCTGCAATCACCAATGCTCCTGGATGTTGGCCGTGGCAAATTTCATTCAGCTTTTGTAAAAAGCTCATTGCTTCGAGGTTTTCATTGCCGCCGTGAATATTCGGAATCCATTCGCCCGGTTCGCGTGAATAGTCAAGGTGCAGCATGGATGCGACCGCATCAACACGCAAACCATCAAGGTGATATTCCTTTAGCCAGAACAGCGCGTTGGCCAATAAAAAGTTGCGTACTTCATTGCGACCATAGTTGTAAATCAATGTGCCCCAGTCGCGATGTTCCCCCAGTCGCGGATCTTCATGTTCATAAAGGGCAGAGCCATCAAAGCGGGCGAGGGCGTGGGCGTCTTTAGGAAAGTGGGCAGGAACCCAATCCAGAATGATCCCGATGTTGTGGCGATGAAGATAGTCGACGAAGTACCGGAAATCATCTGGCGTCCCGAACCGGCTGGTCGGCGCGTAATAACCTGTAGTCTGGTAGCCCCAGGAGTCATCAAGTGGATGTTCACTGACAGGCATAATTTCGACATGGGTAAATCCTAATGGCTTTACATAATCGACTAGTTGATGGGCAAGTTCGCGGTAGTTCATGAACTCGCCCACCCATCCGCGCCGCCAGGAGCCGAGATGCATTTCGTAAACCGAGAGCGGAGAAGATTGCCAATCCCAGTGAGCCCGTTTATTCAGCCAGTCGCCGTCTTGCCATTCGTAATCGCTCGGGGCCTTAACAATTGAGCCGGTAAGCGGACGCAGCTCAAATGCTTGGCCGTAAGGGTCCGACTTTAGAAACACTGCGCCGGTGGCGCGATTGCGAATTTCGAACTTGTATAAGGCACCCGCCTTGATGCCCGGGATAAATACTTCCCAAAGCCCACTACCGCCGCGCACACGCAGTGGATGCTGACGCCCGTCCCAGTCATTGAAATCTCCGACAACGCTGATCCGCTCAGCATTAGGTGCCCAAGTCGCAAACAATACACCCTCGATACCATCGACGGTACGCGGATGCGCACCAAGGTGTTGATAGATGTTCCAATGTTGCCCTTCCGCAAACAAGTGCATATCGATATCGCCCAATTGCGGTGCGAAAGAGTAGGGGTCGTATTCAGTGCGGAGGTTATTGTGTCGGTCAAACCATTGCACAACATAATGTGCGGGAAGTGTTTTGGCTAATCCATACCACTCAAAGAAATCGGTGCCGTCAATACGTTTTAGCAGATGATGTTGTTCATTAATTAGTAGCGTGGCTGAACGAGCTCCGGGTAAATAGACACGGATAAATGTATCTGCTGCTGCCGTAGCATCGGGGCCTAGTGGATGACGGCCGAGTACTTCGAAAGGATCGTGATGGGTAGCGGTAATTATGCGCAACATCTCATGGGACAAAGGTTTTTCCTGCTTGGCATTCAACATTCAATCGGTTCCTATTGATTATTTTGGCACTTGATTTTGCATACTGATGATTATGCACGATTTTGGGCTACATAAAATCGTCATACGGCTAGGCTCTACTAGCTTAGCTATTATCGATTTAATTTGTTGCACCATTTTTTTGCAAAAGAACATCATGTATAAAGACATTTGCAGGTTCAGTGCCAAACTTGGAGCTACACTTGGATTTGCATTTAAACCGTTCACGTACGCGAGGATAAATGCACCAAAAAATTTCGCGTACCACTTCGTTAACGAGGGAAATATTTTTTTGGCATTGATATTGCTCTCATTCAGTCATAACGATGTAATACAAAATTCATAGATTAGACACAATAGCCATAAGGAATAAGTAGTAATGAGTACACCAACATCGGGGCGTTTTGTTAGTCGTCTTACAAGGGAAACCCTGGCGGTAATTCTGGCAGGCGGACGTGGTTCCCGGCTCCATCAATTGACAGATTGGCG